>JAFECU010000277.1 GCA_018242005.1 Pseudomonadota bacterium
GCTGGCACAGCAAGGCCATGCCCACGAGGAGGCCACCGGCAAGAAAAAGAGTGTGCAAAAGACGCCTCTGCCTGCCCGCAAGCCTGGAATGTGGGAGGTGACGGTGCGTAGCGATGATCTGATGCTGAGGCGCAAGGGTCAGGCTTCAGCCAGGTCGCAGACGGTGCAGATGTGTACCAGTGCGCAGGCCGAACCGGTCATGTTGTTTGCCATCGTGCCCGGTCAGCAAAACTGCCGTGAGGTAAGCGTGCGCCCGCGCAGTGTCAGCGACGGCGGTGGATGGGACATTCATACCGCTTGCCTCATGCACGACAACCCCACGGAGGCAGATATGCTGCTGACAGGTGATCTAGCGCGTGAATATCGCGGTGCCTACAGCGTGCGGTACGCACAAACCCCGATCAACAACACCGGGCGCGTGGTGTTCGAGGGTCGCTGGCTGGGTACATGTAAGCCGGGGCAGCGGCCGGGCGATATGGTGCTGCCCAATGGCGTGACCGTGAATGTGGTGGACGACAAGCGCCGTGCCGAGGGTGAGGCTGGGCACAGGCATTGATGCCGGCTGCGCGGGTGGGGTGGTTCACGTCCGACTGCTGTCGCTGCGTCTCTACCCTCAGGCAAACACCCCCGCCGCATCCTGCATTCGCGCCGACACCTCGCCCAGGTGGTGCAGGGTGTCGCCCCAGCTCATCTCGAGCTGCGTGAGGGTCTTGAAGTAGTGGCTGACGATGTATTCGTCCGTCACGCCGATGCCGCCGGACAGCTGCACGGCCTGCTGGCCCACGAAGCGCATGGACTGGCCCAGCTGCACCTTGGCGCGGGACAGGGCGCGGCGGCGCTCGTCTTGCGGCGCGCCCAGCTTGAGGCTGGCGTAGTAGCTCATGGAGCGTGCGAGCTCGAGCTGCATCTTCATGTCGGCCGCGCGGTGGCGCAGGGCCTGAAAGCTCGCAATCGGCACGCCGAACTGCCGGCGCTGGTTCAGGTAGTCGAAGGTCACGGCGCAGGTCTGCTCCATCACGCCCACGGCGTAGGCGCAGGCGGCGGCGATGCCGGTGTCCTGGGCCAGCTCCAGCGCGGCCAGGCCGTCGGTGGTGATGAGGGTGGCCGGTGCGCCGCTGAGCCGCACATCGGCGCCGCGGCTGCCGTCCTGCAGGCCGTAGCCGCGCGTGCCGACGCCGCTGGCGCCGTGCTCCACGAGGAACAGTGCGATCTGGCCGTCCAGCTGTGCGGGCACGATGTAGGCGTCGGCCTGGTCGCCGGCCGTAACTATGTTTTTGGTAGCTTCCAGCGTATATCCGATGGGCGTTGCAACTGCTTTTGCCTCGCATTGGTCGAGCCGGTAGCGCGCCTTGCGCTCCTGCTGCGCCAGCACCACCAGGGCCTCGCCGCTGGCGATGCGCGCAAGCCAGCGGGCCTGCAGATCGGCGGGTGCGTAATGGCCCAGCACGCCGGCGGCGATGAAGGCCTGGGCCAGCGGCTCGAGCACGATGCCGCGGCCCAGCTCCTCCATGGCCACCATGGCGTCTATGGGGCCCTGGCCCATGCCGCCGTGTGCCTCAGGCACGGTCAGGCCGGTGAGGCCCAGAGCGGCCAGCTCGCCCCAGGCGCCGCGGTCAAAGCCGCCCGCGGCCACGATGGCGCGGCGGCGCTCGAAGCCGTAGCCCTTGTCCACCCAGCGGCGCACGGCGTCGCGCAGTTGTTCCTGGTCGTCGGAAAAATTGAAGTCCATGGGGTTGTCTCCTCTCAGCCGAGCACGGTCTGGGCCACGATGTTGCGCTGCACCTCGTTGCTGCCGCCGTAGATCGTGGTTTTGCGCATGTTGAAGTAGGTGGACGCCAGCGGCGCGTTGGCCAATGTGCCGCCAGGGAAACTTCCGATCGCCCCTGCGGTAGCGTCGCCCTGCCAGCCCGCGTCCATGGCCTCCTGGATCAGTGGCAGCGCGAACGGGCCAGCGGCCAGCATCATGAGTTCGCTGTAGCGCTGCTGGATCTCGCTGCCCTTGATTTTCAGCAGGCCCGCGATATCCAGCGGGTTCTTGCCGCTCTTTTCCATGCTGAGCACGCGCAGCACCAGCATCTCC
>JAFECU010000278.1 GCA_018242005.1 Pseudomonadota bacterium
ACGGTGATGAACACCCTGGCCAGCGGCAGCGCCCTGGCGCTCGACGCGCGCCTCGCGGCCCTGGCCGTGGCGGCGCTGGCGCTGGCGCTGCGCGCGCCGTTTCTGCTCGTCGTGGTGCTGGGCGCGGCGGCCGCGGCGCTGCTGCGCTGGGCCGGGGCCTGATCAGGGCTGCTGCTGCGGCAGCTGCAGCAGTGACCACAGACGCCCGGGCGACAGCGGCATCTGCAGCCGCGGCGCCAGGTCGGCGCGGCCGGCGCGTGCGAGGGCGTCGGCCACGGCGTTGACGACGCAGGGCGCGGCGCCGATGGTGCCGAGCTCGCCCACGCCCTTGACGCCCAGCGGGTTGTTCAGGCAGGGCGTGGACTCGTCCATCTGGTGGACCATGGGCGGCGCCTGGTCGGCGTGGATCAGCGCGTAGTCCATGAGGCTGCCGCTGATGAGCTGGCCGCTGTCCGTGTCGTAGGCCACGGCTTCGCACAGCGCCTGGCCCAGGCCCTGCACGGCGCCGCCGTCGAGCTGGCCGCCCACGATGAGCGGGTTGACCACGCGGCCCACGTCGTTGACGCTGGCATAGGCCACGACCTGCACGGCGCCGGTGGCGGGGTCGAGCTCCACCTCGCACACATGGGAGCCATTGGGCCAGGAGGGGCCGGCGACGGCGCTGGTGCTGTCCATGAAGATGCGCGCGTCCGGCTGGCGCGCGGCGAGCTCGGCCAGCGTGAGCTGCAGGTCCGTGCCCGCGACCTGGTAGCGCCCGGCCCGGTACTGCACGTCGTGCACCGATGCCTCGAGCGCCTGCGCCGCGAGCTCGCGGCCATGCTCAATGGTGCGCTCGGCGCCTATGCGCACGGCCGATCCGCCAGTGAACAGCGAGCGCGAGCCCGCGCTGCCAAATCCGTCGCCACGGTCGGTGTCGCCCAGCACCACGCGCACCTGTGTGAGCGGGATGCCGAAGGCGTCCACCACCAGCTGGGCGAGCGAGGTGGCAATGCCCTGGCCCATGGCGTTGACGGCCGAGAACACCTCGACCACGCCGTCGGCGCCAATGCTCACGGTGACGCGCTCCTCGAAGGCGTTGCCGCCCGTCCATTCGAGGAAGGTCGCCAGCCCCAGGCCGCGCCACAGCCCGCGCGCACGCGACGCGGCGGCGCGCGCCTCGAAGCCCTCCCAGTCGGCCAGCGCCAGGCCCTGGTTCATCACATGCTCGAAGCGCCCGCTGTCATAGGTCTGGCCCATGGCGTTGGTGTAGGGCATTTGCTCGGGGGCGATGAAGTTGCGCCGGCGCAGCTGCACGCGGTTCAGGCCGGTCTGGCGCGCGGCCTCGTCCATGAGGCGCTCCATGAGGAAGATGGCCTCGGGCCGGCCCGCGCCGCGGTAGGCGCCCGTGGGCGCGGTGTTCGTGAGCACGGCCTGGAAGCGAAAGTCGATGGGCGCAATGTCGTACACGCTGGTCTGCACCCAGGGACCGATCAACAGCTGGATCGCCACGCCCGTGGCCGTGGGGTAGGCGCCCACGTTGGCCTGCGAGTGCAGGCGCAGCGCAAGAATGCGCCCCTGGGCGTCCAGTGCCAGCTCGGCGTGGCTCTGCACGTCGCGCCCATGGGCGGAGGAGAGAAACTCCTCGCCGCGCTCGGCCACCCATTTGACGGGGCGCTTCAATTGCCACGCGGCCCAGGCGGTGGCCAGGTCCTCGGGGTAGGCCGCGGTCTTCATGCCAAAGCCGCCGCCCACGTCGCCCACCACCACGCGCACCTGCTCGCTGGTCAGACCCAGGCAGGCGCAGACCAGCTTCTTCACGCCGCTGGGCATTTGCGTGCTCATGCGCAGCGTCAGCCGCCCATCCTCGGGCGCCACCCAGGCCAGCAGCGTGCGCGGCTCCAGCGTCACGGCGGCCACGCGCTGGTTGGTGACGTCCAGGCGCACCACATGGTCGGCCTGGGCAAAGGCCGCGGCGGTGGCGGTCGCGTCGCCATGGCGCATCTCGGCGGCGATGTTGTCGGGCGCGGCGGGCGTGAGTTGCGGTGCGAGCGCGGCGAGCGCGCCCCGCACGTCGACCACGGCGGGCAGTTCCTCGTAATCCACCCAGACGGCCTCGGCCGCGTCCCGGGCCTGCTGCAGGGTCTCGGCCACCACGGCGGCCACGGGTTCGCCCACGAAGCGCACGACCTCATGCGCGAGCGCGCGGCGTGCGGGGCCGGCGCCAGGGCTGCCGTCGGCACGCTTCATGCCCGGGCCGGGCAGGGGCTGGATGCCCGCGGCCGCCAGGTCGGCGCCGGTGTGGATCGCCAGCACGCCGGGCAGGGCCTGGGCGGCGGCCTTGTCGATGCCGGTGATGCGCGCATGGGCGTGGGGCGAGCGCACGAACACCAGGTGGGCCAGGCCGCCCGGCGCGAAGTCGTCGGCAAAGCGGCCCTCGCCGCGCAACAGCTGCGCGTCTTCGAGGCGCTGCACGGCCTGGCCGCTGCCAAAGCGGGTGGTGTCGAGTTCGGGGGCGGTGCTCAAGGGCGGTCTCCTGTGTCTTTGTTGTCTGCATGTCCGGCGGGACGGGTCCCACTGTAGCCATTGCCCGTGCCGCCTGCAGTAGGCGTGGCGCAGGATCCCTAGAATGCCCGGCACGCACAACGTCGCCGACACAGGAGCCCATCATGGATCACGACCTGCACCCAGACCTCCACCGCGACCTGCATGCCTTGCTGCCCGGGCGCGGCGTGGCCAGCCGGCGCCAGGCGCTTGGCCTGATGCTGGGCGCGGGCTACGCGGCGGCGGCCGCGCCGGTGATGGCGCAGCAGGCCATCGCCACGCCTGCCGACGGGCTCTCCGCCGGGGAGGTGAGCTTTGCCGTCAACGGCACGCCGGTCCACGCCTACCGCGCCGCGCCGCAGGGGCGCACGGACCTGCCCGTGGTGCTGGTGGTGTCGGAGATCTTCGGCGTGCACGAATACATCGCCGATGTCTGCCGACGCCTGGCGCATGCCGGCTACCTGGCGATCGCGCCCGACCTGTTTGCGCGCCAGGGCGACCCAGGCAGCTATGGCGAGGTGGCCAGGCTGATGAGCGAGCTCATCTCCAAGGTGCCCGACGCCCAGGTCATGGCCGACCTCGACGGCGCGGTGCAATGGGCCGGCGCCAACGGTGGCGACCTGCAGAAGGTGGCCGTCACTGGTTTTTGCTGGGGCGGACGCATCACCTGGCTGTATGCCGCGCATGGCCCGGTGAAGGCGGGCGTTGCGTGGTACGGGCGGCTCGTGGGCCAGGCCAGCGCGCTGACACCGAAGCAGCCGGTGGATGTGGCGCCCATCCTCAAGGCGCCGGTGCTCGGCCTGTATGGCGGGCAGGATGGCGGCATACCGCTTGACACGGTTGATAAGATGAAGGCCGCACTGAGCGACGGGTCGGCGGCCGCGAAACGGTCGACGTTCGTGATCTACCCGGACGCGCCGCATGCCTTTCACGCCGACTACCGCGCCAGCTACCGCAAGTCTGCCGCCGAGGATGGCTGGAGCCGCATGCTGGCCTGGTTCAGAGAGCATGGCGTGGCGTGACCGCCACCGCGCCTGCGGCGACAGCGAAGCCCCTCGGGGCTTTTTTTGATGGTTTTTTTATAAGAAATTGGCCTCCATCCCAATAGGATAGAGCGCAAGAAGCTATGACATTGGTAGCAATCATTCTGGCCACACTGGCCGCGGGCATTGGCAGCGTGTGGCTGGCGGCGGCGCTCTTGCGCGTGGGCCTGGGCGGCCGCGGGCCCGTGGGGCCGCAGCATCTGCTGAGCCTGGCGGCCGGCGCCCTGCTGGCCACGGCGTTCACGCTCATACTGCCCGAGGCCTTCGAGGGGCCGGCCGATGCCCATGACCTGTTCGTCACCCTGCTGCTGGGGCTGGTGTTCTTCTTTCTGCTGGACAAGGCCGAGCTGTGGCACCACGGCCACGAGCACAGCGCGGCCGAGCGGCAACTCCACGGGCATGGGCATGGGGCGCACGAGCACCATCACGGTCATCACCACCACCATCACGGCCATGGCCATGGCGGCTGGTCGCTGCTCACGGGCGACAGCGTGCACTGCTTTGGCGACGGGGTGCTCATCGCCTCGGCCTTCGTGGCCGACATGCGCCTGGGCCTGGTGGCCGCGCTGTCGGTGCTGGCGCATGAGGTGCCGCACCACATCGGCGACCTGGTGGTGCTGCGCCACAGCAGCCAGCACCGCAATGCGGCATTGCTCAAGGTGTCGCTGGCCGGCGCCATGACGGCCCTGGGCGGCCTGGTGGGCTACTACCTCGTGGGGATGTGGGAAGGGGCGCTGCCCTACTTCCTGGCCATTGCCGCCAGCAGCTTCATCTACGTGGCGCTGGCCGACCTGATCCCGCAGCTGCAAAAGCGCCTGACGGCCGCGCAGACCCTGGTGCAGATCGCCTGGCTGGCGGGCGGCATCGTGATGGTGACCGTGGTGGGCGCGCTGGCGCACCACGGGCATTGAGGCAAAGAAGAGCCACGCTACCCGTCATCGCCGCGAAGGCGGAGATGACGGGGTCGAGCTGCAGTGGGCTACAGGCTCGCCAGCGCCTCGCGCACCGCTGCCACCTGGCGGCGCGAGACCGGCAGGGGCTCGGTGAGGCCGTGCAGGCGCACGGCCCAGCCCTCGCCCTCGGCGGCGTCGTAGTGGCGCTCGAGCACGCGCAGGGCGCGGCGCGCGACCAGGGTGCTGCGATGCACGCGCAGGAAGTGGGCGGCGTGACGTGTCTCCAGCTCTGCCAGCGCATCGTCCACGACGTAGCTGCGCGCGGCGGTACGCACGGTCACGTACTTTTGCTCGGCGCGCAGGTACAGCACCTCGGCCAGCGGCACGCGCTCGGTGCGGCCACGCTCCTGTATCAATAGCGTATCGCCCTCTGTTGGCGGTGTTGAAGGGATGGTGGCGCCCTGGCCGGCGCTGCGCTGCACCTTGGCCAGCGCCTGCTGCAGGCGCTGCAGGCGCACGGGCTTGGTGAGGTAGTCCACGGCGTCGAGCTCGAAGGCCGACAGCGCATGGTCGGCGTGCGCGGTGACGAAGACGATGGCCGGCGCGTAGGGCAGGGCGCGGATCTGCTGCGCCAGCGCGAGTCCGTCCTGGCCCGGCATGTGGATGTCGAGCAGCACCAGGTCCACGGCGCGGCCGCCGCTGATGGCCAGCTGCGCCAGCGCCTCGGCGGCATGGGCGGCCTCGCTCACTTGGTGGCGCGCGTCGCAGTCGCCCAGCAGCGTGCGCAGCCGGCTGCGCGCGAGTTGTTCGTCGTCAACGATCAGGATGTGCATGGTGCATTCAATCTTGGTGCTGCGGCGCATGCGCGGGCGCCATCCAGGCGCGGGCAGCCGAGCAGGGGCCGCCCCGCAGCGAGGGCTGCGTCCCCCTGCCCGCATCGCACGGCGATGCGAGAGCGGGGGGAAGACGCGAAGCGACTCAGGGGGGTGTTCATGAAACAGGCACGGCGATGCGTACCCGGTACAGGCCGTTGTGTACGCCGGCCGCGAAGTCGCAGTCCACGTCGTGCAGCAGGCGTAGGCGCTCGCGCACATTGGCCAGGGCGATGCCGTGGCCGCGCGGTTGCTCGCCGGGGCGCGGGGCCTCGGGCGGCAGGGTGTTGGTGATGGTCAGCACCACGCGGCTGCCGCGCCGCTCGGCGCTGATGCGCAGTTTCCCGCCATGGGCGCTGGGCTCCACGCCATGCTTGACGGCGTTTTCCACCAGCGGCTGCAACAGCAGCGGCGGCAGGTGCGCGGCGCCCGCGCGCGGGTCGATCTGCCACTGCACGCGCAGGCGCTCGCCAAAGCGCACCTGCTCGATGTCCAGGTAGCGCCGCGCCAGCGTGATCTCGTCGGCCAGCGTGGCCGATTCACCCTGTTCGACGAGCGCGTGGCGAAACAGGTCGGCGAGGTCTTCGAGCAGCGCCTCGGCCCGCGCCGGCTCATCGCGCACCAGGGCGATGGCGCTGTTGAGCGTGTTGAACAGAAAGTGCGGCCGTATGCGCGACTGCAGCTCGGTCAGCCGCGCCGTGGTGGCCGCAGGCGCGCGCGCGCGGGCGCGCAGCCGCAGCGCCGTGACCAGCAGGGCAGCGAGGAGCGCGCCGCTGGCCGCGCAGGCCAGCCAGGGCGGGATGTCGGCGACTGCTCCGGCCAGCACCAGCATGGCGCAGGCGTAGAGGCCCGCCAGCATGCCCAGCAGCACGCCGGCCGCGTACTGCAGCGGCTCGCTCAGGCGCTGCAGCGCTTTCTTGAGGCTGCAGGCCGTGACCAGCCAGGCCAGCGTTGCCGGCAGCGCGCCGCCCGTGTACAGGGCCAGCCGCGCCAGCCATTCGCCGGGGCTGACCGCGGCGAACATTGCGCCCACGCCCAGCACGGCCTCGACGAACAGCACGGCGCGCAGCACCACGCCCACCTGGCAGGCGTCGAACACCAGCGCGCGGGCCATGGCGGGGCCGCGCGGTGTGGGCTCGGGCAAGGGGGCGGGGTGGGTCGATAAAATTTGCGTTTCCTGCATCGCGGCATCCGGGCGTTCCGGCTGTCGTAACCCTCTGATTATTGCCCCCATGCCCCATACCCCCGCATCGCAGCCCTCCCACGACCAGCTCGCCACCAAGGCCCAGGCCTGGTCGGCACTGTTTTCCGAGCCCATGAGCGATCTGGTCAAGCGCTACACGTCGAGCGTGTTCTTCGACAAGCGCCTGTGGCAGGCCGACATCGCGGGCAGCCTGGCCCATGCCGAGATGCTGGCCGCGCAGGGCATCATCGGCGCGCAGGATCTGGCCGACATACAACGCGGCATGGCGCAGATCACGCAGGAGATCGAGTCCGGCCAGTTCGAATGGAAGCTGGACCTGGAGGATGTGCACCTGAACGTCGAGGCGCGCCTGACGCAGCTGGTGGGCGACGCCGGCAAGCGCCTGCACACGGGCCGCAGCCGCAACGACCAGGTGGCCACCGACGTGCGCCTGTGGCTGCGCGGCGAGATCGACCTGATCGCCGGCCTGCTCAGCGAGCTGCAGCTGGCACTGGTGGAGGTGGCCGAACGCAACGTCGAGGTCATCCTGCCCGGCTTCACCCACCTGCAGGTGGCCCAGCCCGTGAGCTTTGCCCACCACCTGCTGGCCTATGTGGAGATGTTCCGCCGCGACGCCGAGCGCATGCTGGACGCGCGCAAGCGCGTGAACCTGCTGCCCCTGGGCAGCGCGGCGCTGGCCGGCACCACCTACCCGCTGGACCGCGAGCGCGTGGCGCGCACGCTGGCCATGGACGGCGTGTGCCAGAACAGCCTGGACGGCGTCTCCGACCGCGACTTCGCCATCGAATTCACGGCCGCCGCCAGCCTGTGCATGGTGCACGTGAGCCGCCTGTCCGAAGAACTCATCCTCTGGATGAGCCAGAACTTCGGCTTCATCCGCATCGCCGACCGCTTCACGACCGGCTCGTCCATCATGCCGCAGAAGAAGAACCCCGACGTGCCCGAGCTCGCGCGCGGCAAGACCGGCCGCGTGGTCGGCCACCTCATGGGCCTGATCACGCTGATGAAGGGCCAGCCCCTGGCCTACAACAAGGACAACCAGGAGGACAAGGAGCCGCTGTTTGACACCGTCGATACCTTGAAGGACACGCTGCGCATCTTCGCCGAGATGATCGGCGGCCAGGTGAACCCCGCCACCGGCGCCAAGGAGGGCGGCATCAGCGTGAATGCCGAGGCCATGCGCGCCGCCGCGCAAAAGGGCTATGCCACGGCCACGGACCTGGCGGACTACCTGGTCAAGAAGGGCCTGCCGTTCCGCGACGCGCACGAGACCGTGGCGCACGCCGTCAAGGCCGCCCAGTCGCACGGCGTGGACCTGTCGGAGCTGCCGCTGGCCGTGCTGCAGGGCTTTCATCCGGCCATCGAGAAGGACGTGTTCGATTGCCTGAGTCTGGAAGGATCCTTGAACGCCCGCAACACCCTGGGCGGCACGGCCCCCGCGCAGGTGCGCACGCAGCTGGCGCGCCACCGCGCGCGCCTGGCCGCCTGATCCGATGCACGGCCGCTCCCCCATGACCCTGAACCGCCGCCACCTGTTGGCCAGCGCGCTTGCCGCTGGCGCCGTATACGCGCTACCCGCCCGGGCCGACGCGCCCAAGACCCTGCGCATCCTCGTGGGCTTTCCGCCCGGGGGCGGCTCGGACGCCATCGCGCGCCTGCTGGCCGACAAGCTCAAGGACGCGCTCGCCATGCCCGTGGTGGTGGACAACCGCCCCGGCGCGGGCGGGCAGATCGCGGCCCAGGTGCTCAAGAGCGCGCCGGCCGACGGGTCTACCCTGTTCCTCACGCACGACCACACCATCTCCATCCTGCCGCAGGTGGTGAAGAACCCGGGCTTCGACCCGGCGCACGACTTCGCGGCCGCGGGCGGCTTTGCCACCTTCGTCAACTGCCTGGCCGTGCCCGCGGCCACGCCGGCCGCGAGCTTTGGCGAGTTCGTGCAGTGGATCAAGCAGCACAAGGCGGGCCGGAGCGCCGTGGGCATACCTGCGCCCGCCTCCACGCCCGAGTTTCTGGTGCGCCTGCTGGGCCAGCGCTACGGGCTGGACCTGGTGGCCGCGCCCTACCGTGGCAGCGCGCCCATGATCGGCGACATGCTGGGCAACCAGATACCGGCCGGCATAGGCTCGGTGCAGGACTTCATCGAGCACCACCGCGCCGGCAAGCTGCGCGTGCTGGCCGTGCTCGGCGGCAGGCGCCAGGCCGCGCTGCCCGACGTGCCCACCTTTGCCGAGCTGGGCCTGGCCGGCTTCGAGGACACACCGTACTACGGCTTCTACGCGCCCGCGCTCACGCCCCAGGCGTCCATCGACCGCTTCTCCCATGCCCTGGCCCAGGTCGTCGCCATGGCCGACGTGCGCGACGCGCTCACCGCCATGGGCCTCACCGTGGGCTACATGACGCCCGCGCAGCTCACGGCGCGCGAGCGGGCCTACACCAGGGTGTAGGCGCGCATCATTCACGACTCGGGCTTTGCGCCGCAGTAGGGCGCGCCGCGCGGCTCACTCGGCCACGCCGGCGATCGCATCCTCAACCCGTGCATGTGCGCGCTCGAACTCCATGCGGCGCCATGTCGCCAGCGCCGCGATCAGGCCGCAGCCCGTCAGGTTGACGGTGGAGATGGTGACGAAATACAGGTCATGCATCAGCAGCGCACCGTACAGCAGCGCCGCTACATGCGAGACCGTCCACATGCCCCAGGTCAGCAGCGAGATGGCCTGGGCCCCGTCGTGACAGCGCCAGATGGCGGTGATCTGTGGCAGGTAGGCAAATACGCGCGCCGCGTTGGTGGCCAGGTAGAACCAGCCGATGGTCGCCGCCATGGCGCCCTCCATGGAATCGAACATGCTCGCCTCCTCGGTGTCGTCGCTGCCACCGGGCTCGAATTGCTCGGCATGCGCTGGCAATTTATGCCAAGCGCCCTGTGAGGACGTCCACCAATTGGTGGAGGCGCACAGGCCACAGGCTTGGCGCCGCGTCAGGCGGACAGCGACGCCGCCAGCCGCACCAGCTCGGCCTGGCGGCGGCAGCCGGTCTTGTCGAAGACGCGCAGCAGGTGCGTCTTGATGGTGCTGGGGGCCAGGCCCAGCCGAGTAGCGATCTCCCCGGGGACATGGCCGTGCGCAATGAGCTCGAACACGCGCACCTCGGCCGGCGTCAGGTCGTAGAGCAGTGCCAGGGCCTGCGCGGGCATGGGGGCGGGCGCGGCCGCGTCGGCGATGAACACGGCGGCCACGGCGCGCTGCGAGATGCCGTTGCGCAACTCGCCCGCCTGCAGCGGCAGCACATGCGCCACCAGCGGCGCGGCGCCGTTCTTGCGTGCCAGCGGTATGCCCAGGCCGCGCTGGCCCAGCGCCGCGCCGCCGGCGACTACGCGCGCCACGGCGTCGCCCAGCGCGGTTTGCGCCGCCGCCGATGCCAGCTGCAGCTGCCGCCCGGCCTTCTCATGCAGCGCGTCGTGCTCGGCCAGCAGGGCCTCGGCCGCGGCGTTCGCATGCACTATGCCCAGCGCCCCGTCCACCAGCAGCACGGCCGAGGCCAGGGTGTCAAGCGCCTGCGCAAACGTGCTGGCCGCCAGGCGCTGCACGTCGAGCAGGCGCAATATGGTGACCGCACGCCGCAGGTGCGGCGCCAGCAGGCGCAGCGGCGCGATGTCGTCGTCGGTGATGTCGCCGCGCGCCTGCGGCCACCCGAGGCCAATGCCGCCTATTCCGTCCGCATCACGCACCAGGGCCATGCTGACCAGATCCGACAGGCCAAATGGCTTGGCAAATTGCTCGTTCAACGGGTTGCCACTGAAGCTGTTCCGCCCCATGGCCTGCGACAGCACGATGGGCTCGGCCAACGGGTATTGCTGTATGCGCTCGGGCCCACCCCAGACATCCATGGCACCCGCGGCGCGCGCCTGCTGAAACGGTTGCATCCATTCGGGCGGTATGCCCGCGATGGCCGCCATCAGGGGTTCTCCGTCGGGCAGGCGCAGCACGGCGATTTCGGCCGTGGCAAAGCCCAGATGCTGGCGCAGGCTGTCCATGGCGGCTTGCCAGCCGCGGGGATCGATCACGCAGTCGTAGACCAGGCCGATCAGGTGGGACAGCTTTTCTGGAGACAGGGGCCTATGCATGCATCACCTCCAAACGCGATCGGGGTCGCGAGCCAGGGCCGCCACGGTCGACTCGCAGCCGGAGATTTCCAAGTCCGACAGTCTAGGTCCTGAATTGGAAATTCGATGAACAAATCACCCGAATATCGGTGCCATGCAGCGTTGCGAATCCTCGTCATAGCCACGGCTGTGGCTGCGGTTCGCGCCTTGCCTGGCGCCGATCTCGGTCGATTTGTTTTTCAGCGAACCTCCAACTCAGGACACTCGGCGATCTGCCGCTTTCGAGAGCCACCGCGCCGACAGCGTCCCCACTCGCGAAGCGCGCAGAGCCTGGCGGGAGAGGAGGAGTTCCGAAGGGCCTCGGGGGGGGTGTCTACGTGTACCGCTTCGCCCGCAAATTGTTCTTCATCTGCTGCAGCACCGGCTGCAGCGGCTCGCCAATGCGCAGCGCCACGCAGGTGGCCAGCACGTCGATGATCAGGAGGTGCAGCAGGCGTGAGGCCATGGGGCTGTAGCGGTCATAGCCCTCAGGGTTGTCGGCGGCCAGGTGGATGCGGCAGCTGTGCGCCAGCGGCGAGCCGCTGGCGGTGATGGCGATGGTGGTGGCGCCGTTCTTGCGCGCGATGTCGGCCGCGTCCATGAGGTCGCGCGTGCGGCCCGAGTTGCTGATGATGACCGCGCAGTCGCCCGGGCCCAGCAGTGTGGCGCTCATGACCTGTATATGGCCGTCGCTGCTCGCCAGGCTGGTGATGCCCAGGCGAAAGAACTTGTGCTGCGCATCCTGCGCCACGATGCCGGAGTTGCCTGCTCCGTAGAACTCTATGCGCCGCCCGGTCTGCCAGGTGGCGGCGATGGCCTCGGCCGCGCGCTCGATCAGCTGGATGCTGGCGGCGTTGCGGTATTGCAGGAAGGCGGCGACGGCGTTGTCCACCACCTTGACCAGCACCTCGCCCGTCTTGTCGTCGGCGTCCACGCTGCGATGGATGAAGGGCACGCCCTCGCTGACGCTGCCGGCCAGCTTGAGCTTGAAGTCTGCCAGGCCGTAGTAGCCCATGCTGCGACAAAAGCGCACCACCGTGGGCTTGCTGACATGGGCGCGTTCGGCCAGTTCGCGCACCGGCAGGTGGGCGAAAGTGCGCGGGTCCTTGAGCACCAGCCTTGCCACGCGCTGCTCGGCTGGGGCCAGTGAAGGAAGAGAGGCGGAGATGCGGTCCAGCATGGGGTCGCGATGGGCGAAGGGGTGACCCAAAGAATGTAACGCGGTTTCACATGCCGGGTGCCTTATACACTTGAAGGTTCGCGCACAGCACGCCCCTACAAGAAAGATTCGCATGAACCAACTCGACGCACTCAAGCAACACACCACCGTGGTGGCCGACACCGGCGACTTCAGGCAGCTGGCGCAGTTCCAGCCGCAGGACGCGACCACCAACCCCTCGCTGATCCTCAAGGCCGTGCAAAAGAGCGAGTATGCGCCGCTGCTCAAGGACTGCGTGACGCGCTGGCATGGCCGCGCGATCGACGAACTGATGGACCGCCTCATCGTGCGCTTTGGCTGCGAGATCCTGTCCATCATCCCCGGGCGCGTGTCCACCGAGGTCGATGCGCGCCTGTCGTTCGACACCGCCGCGACCATCGCCCGCGCCGAGCGCATCGTCGAGCTCTACCAGGCCGAAGGCGTGCACATTGACCGCGTGCTCATCAAGGTCGCCGCCACCTGGGAGGGCATCGAGGCCGCGCGCCAGCTCGAGGCCCGTGGCATCCACACCAACCTCACGCTGCTGTTCTCGTTTGCCCAGGCCGTGGCCTGCGGCCAGGCCAGGGTGCAGCTGATCTCGCCCTTCGTCGGCCGCATCTACGACTGGTACAAAAAGCAGGCCGGCAGCAGCTGGGACGAGGCCGCCATGGCCGGTGCCAATGACCCTGGCGTGCAATCCGTTCGCGCCATCTACAACCACTACAAGCATTTCGGCATCGCCACCGAAGTCATGGGCGCGAGTTTTCGCAACACGGGCCAGATCGTGGCGCTCGCGGGCTGCGACCTGCTCACCATTGCGCCTGAGCTGCTCGCCCAGCTGTCGGCCAGCGAGGCGCCGGTGCAGCGCGTGCTCGACCCCGAGGCCGCGCGCCGCGTGCGCCTGGAGCCCGTGCAGTACGACGAGGCGGGCTTTCGCTACGCGCTCAACGCCGACGCCATGGCCACCGAGAAGCTGGCCGAGGGCATCCGCGCCTTTGCCGCCGACGCGGCCAAGCTTGAGCAACTGATGCAAGCCGCCGCATGAGCTTTGCCGATCCCCGCACGCGCTGCGACCGAACGACAGCCTGGCAGCGCCTGCGCGCACATTACGAGGCCGCCGGCCGGGGCTTTGACCTGCGCGCGGCCTTTGAGCAGGATGCCGGGCGCTTTGAGCGCTTCAGCCAGCAGGCGCCCCATGTGTTTGCCGACCTGTCCAAGAACCTGATCGACGCGGCCACCGAAGGCCTGTTGCTGGAGCTGGCGCGCGATTGCGGCCTGGAGGCCTACCGCGACGCCATGTTCGCGGGCGCGCCCATCAACGGCACCGAACAGCGTGCGGTCATGCACTGGCTTCTAAGAAAACCGGCTTTAGCCCAATCAAACCAAAGGTTGACAGCTACTGATTCAGTAGTGAGTGGCCTGCGCGATGTGCATGCCACGCTGGACGCCATGCTGCGGCTGGCCGAGCGGGTGCGCGCCGACGAGGCCATCACCGACGTCGTCAACATCGGCATAGGAGGCTCCGACCTGGGCCCCGCCATGGTGGTCAAGGCGCTCGACGACCTGCGCCACCCGGGCAAGCGCCTGCATTTCGTCTCCAACGTCGATGGCATGGAACTGGGCAGCCTGCTGCGCCAGCTGCGGCCCGAGAGCACGCAGTTCCTCATCGCCTCCAAGACCTTCACCACGCTGGAGACCATGACCAACGCGCACGCGGCGCGCGACTGGTTTCTGGAGCGTGGCGGCAGCCAGGAGGGGCTGACGCGGCATTTCGTTGCTCTGACCACCAATCTGGAGGCTGCGGCCGAATTCGGCATCACGGCCACGCTGGGCTTCTGGGACTGGGTGGGCGGGCGTTATTCGCTGTGGTCCGCGATTGGCCTGCCCATCGCCATCGCCATCGGCCCCCAGGGCTTTCGTGACCTGCTGGCGGGCGCCCATGCCATGGACGAGCATTTCCGCACGGCACCGCTCGAGACCAACCTGCCCGTGCGCCTGGCGCTGCTCGACCTGTGGTATCGCAACTTTCACGGCTTCACGAGCCGCAGCATGGCGCCCTACAGCCACGGCCTGCGCCGCCTGCCTGCCTATCTGCAGCAGCTGGAGATGGAGAGCAACGGCAAGGGCGTGGATGCGCGGGGTGAGGCTGTGCCCTATGCTACGGCGCCCGTGATCTGGGGCGAACCCGGCACCAACGGCCAGCACGCGTTCTTCCAGATGATCCACCAGGGGCCGGACATCGTGCCCGTGGAGTTCATCGCGCTGCGGGGCGGCGGGCGCGACCTGCCGGGCCAGCACCCGCGCCTGGTCGCCAATGCCCTGGCGCAGGCGCGCGCGCTGATGATGGGCCGCCCGCATGAGGACTGCGGCCACCGGCGTTTTTCCGGCAATCGGCCCAGCAGCTTTCTGCTGCTCGAGCGGCTGGACCCGGCCTCGCTGGGCGCGCTGATCGCCCTGTACGAGCACCGCGTGTTCGCCAGCGGCGCGCTCTGGGGTATCAACAGCTTTGACCAATGGGGCGTGGAGCTGGGCAAGACCATCGCCCGCGACCTGGAGCCGCGCCTGGCCACGGGCGATGTCGCGGGGCTCGATGCCTCCACCGCCGGGCTGCTGCGGCGCCTGGCCTGAACCCCTCCGATACCCCGTCATCCCCGCGACAGCGCGGAGCCACGTGTACCGTGCACACCGCTGGATTCCTGCCTTAGCGGGAATGACGGAATGAAAAATGTCCGCTGTCAAGTCTTTCATGCAGACATGCAACGGGGCAAAAGGTCTTATGGGGTAATAGGTTAGGCTAGATTTCAGCCGTTGTGTGCTCTTGCTGCTTTTCGAGCTAGGTGCCGCATAGGCGCTTCGCGGTGGTAAGCGCAAGGGCACCGCAGCAGGCAAGGTCGCATCGGTCATCATAGTCCTGCACTTCCAGAAGGCTCCTCAAAAGCGAAAGCGCAGCCAGTGGGCTGCGCTTTCTTGGTGAGCGGATGGCGGATACGCTCGTATCGTCAACCCGACTTCGGCGGTGCGGCCTTGCTCCCGCTTCCCTTCCTGAATCCCCGGTCGCCGGCCATGAATGCCTCCAGCATGTGGGGAATCAACGTCGTGGCATCGACCGCCTCGCCATACGCCTGCGCGTGCAGCGCGGCGTAGCGGTCGAGGTCGGCCTTGAGGCTGGCCGGGCAGGAGAACGTGAGCTTCGTGCTCTCGGTCTTGGGCAGCGGCCCGAGCCGCAGCTTCTTGGTCGTGCTCATTGCATGGCCCCCCGCTGGAAGAACATCGGCTGGTACGGCCGCAACACCAGATCGCGGTTGACGATGATGCGCACCGGCAGGCCCGGCCGCTCGGTCAGCGTCGACTGGATGTTCATGTTGCGCCGGGTCATCTCCTGTCCGACCTGATTGATGCTGTCCTGTGCGCTGTCGCGCCCAACGATCACGATGCGATTGCCGTTCTGCCGGTTCTCCGGCGCGGCCAGTTCGGCGCCCACGCCCAGCAACGTGGTCAGCGCCGCACCGGCAAAGACGCGATCCCAATGCCAATCGACGCCATCCTCCAGGCCGGCGTAGCCGGCAGGGTCGGTGCCCGCCAGGTTGTCGAGCTTCAGCGATGACGTGTCCGGCAGGATGACGCGGTTCCACACCACCTGCACGCGGCTCTGCCCGTAGCTCACTTGGCTGTTGTACTTGCCCAGGATGCGCGATCCCTGTGGGATCAGCAGGAACTTGCCCGTGGCCGTGTCATAGACCGGCTCCGTCACCGTGGCGATCACGTCGCCCGGCAAATCGGACTTGATGCCCGTGACCAACGCCCCAGCGATCACCGTCCCGGCCATGACCTGATACGGCGAAGTCGGCATTTGTAGATTGCCGGAATTGCGGGTTTCCGTAGAGCCGGCTTTCAGGAACGCCTCTTTCTGGTCTTGCCGGTTCTGCACGGCGGTCGGGTCGGATGGCTGGGCCGCCGTCGAGGCCGGGCCAGCGGCCAGCGGGT
>JAFECU010000279.1 GCA_018242005.1 Pseudomonadota bacterium
CGCCATCCTGCTGGGCAATGTGGCCGGTGGCCTGCTCGTCGCGCTGCCGGATGTGGGCCATGGCGCAGTGGCCGCGGCCTGTCTGGCGCTGGCGCTGGCCGGGCGGCTGGTGGCGCAGTTCATCCCGCGCGCGCCCGCCACCGACCCGGGCCTCACCATCAACTGGAACCCGGTGAGCGAGACTTGGCGCAACCTGAGGCTGGCGCACGAGAACATCGTGGTGTTCCGCTCGCTGCTGGGCATCAGCTGGATGTGGTTCTTCGGCGCGGTGTTTCTCTCCCAGTTCCCGAGCTTTGCCAAGGAGGTGCTGCATGGCGACGAGCAGGTGGCCTCGCTGCTGCTCGTGGTGTTCTCGGTGGGCATAGGTGCGGGCTCGCTGCTGTGCGAGGTGCTTGCGCGCCGCCATGTGGAGATAGGCCTGGTGCCGCTGGGCGCGATCGGCATGAGCGTGTTTGCCATCGACCTGTACTTCGCCTCGCGCGGCCTGCCGGCGCGGCCCACCATGGGCCTGGCCACCTTCCTGGCCCAGGGCGCGCATTGGCGCGTGATGGCCGACCTGCTGCTGCTCTCGCTGTTTGCGGGCCTGTACAGCGTGCCCATGTACGCGTTGATCCAGCTGCGCAGCCAGAGCACGCACCGCGCGCGCATCATCGCCGCCAACAACATCCTCAACGCCCTGTTCATGATCGCCAGCGCCGTGCTGGCCGGCGCGCTGCTGTCGGCAGGCTTCACGGTGCCGCAGGTGTTCCTGTTCACGGGCATCGCCAACGCCATCGTGGCCTTCTACATCTTCATGCTGGTGCCCGAATACCTGCTGCGCTTCGTCGCCTGGGTGATGTCGCGCTGCATCTACCGCTACAAGGTGCGTGGCGACGAACACATCCCTACCGCCGGCGCCGCCATCCTGGCCTGCAACCATGTGAGCTTCGTCGATGCCGTGCTGCTCATGGCCGCCAGCCCCCGGCCCATCTACTTCCTCATGGACCACCGCATCTTCCGCATCCCGGTGCTGGGATGGATGTTCCGCCTGGCCAAGGCCATACCCGTGGCGCCGCAGAAGGAAGCCCCCGCGACCTACGAGGCCGCGTTCGAGCGCGCCGCCCAGGTGCTGCGGGGCGGCGACCTGCTCGCCATCTTCCCCGAGGGCGGCATCACGCGCGACGGGCAGCTGCAGGAGTTCAAGGGCGGCATCATGAAGATCATCGAGCGCGCGCGTGCCGACGGCGTTCAGGCACCCGTCGTGCCCATGGCGCTCACCCACCTCTGGGGCTCGTTCTTCAGCCGCATAGAGCAGGGCGGTGCCATGGTGCGGCCGTTCAGGCGCGGCTTCTGGAACCGTGTGGGCTTGAATGTGGGCGCCCCCCTGGCCGCGGCCAGCGTGCAGCCCGTGGCGCTGCGCGAGCGCGTGGCGGGGCTGCTGGCCCTGGGTTGATGGCATGGCCATGGCTGCCTGAAAAGTATCTGTATCCGATACTCGTGGCATGAATTCATAGTTAAGGTTCAAAAAAGCAGTCGGTTCTGATCGGCCTGCGCGGCACCATGGCGCCCATGTTCAACCCTTCACTGCGTGCCATGCAAAACCGCTCCTCCATCCCCCAGCGTGACACCCGCGCCTGGCAGCTCCAGGTCTGGGCCTCGTTCGGCATTGCCCTCGTGCTGTGCGCCGTGGGCCTGGCCTGGCTGCCGGGCGAACCGATGGCGCGGGCCTTCATGTTCATGGGCTATGTGTTCTGCCTGTCCACGGCCTTTGCGCTGGCCAAGTTCGTGCGCGACAACCAGGGCGGTGCGGCCCGCGGCAATGGCGACACGCCGCTGTGGAAGCTCGTGGTCTGGGGCGGCTTTGCCACGGCCATGGGCCTGACCGGCTGGGGCCTGTGGGGCATGGACATCAACCCGACCTACAAGGCCTTTCTGGGCGTGAGCTGGCTCTACCTCATCACCAGCGCCTTCACCCTGGCCAAGATGCTGCGCGACCGTCACGAGACCGACCTGTTCGAGGCGCGCCTCGCGGGTCGCCGCGAAGCCACCCGCGAAATTGCCCGTGACGCCTGAGCCTCACCACCGACCACAAGGAGACGATCATGCCCCTGCATCGCTTGCACAAGACCCTGATGGCCGCGGCTCTGACCTGCGGCCTGGCCTGGGGCCTGCCCGCCCGGGCGCAGAGCGAGGCCTCGGCCGCGCTGTCGCTGATGCCCTTGGCCTCGGTGGTCGCGTCCACCGGGGCGGCCTCGGCGGCTGCCGGGGCGGCGGTGGTGCTGCCGGCGGCGCTGTCGGTGGCCGGGGCCATGCTCACGGTACAGGCTGTGCAGGTGTCGGCGAACGCCACCGTGTATGTGCTCGAGCGTGCCTCGGACGGGGCGCGCGTGAGTGTCGAGGTATCGGGCCGCGCCGCCGCGGCCGCCGTCCACGGCGTGGGCACGGTGGTCGCCTGCAGCGTGATGGGCACGGGCGTCATCCTGTCGGCCGCGGGCGAGGTGCTGGCCTTTGTGCCCAATGCCCTGGGGCGCGCGCTGCTCTACAACGAAAGGCTGTGACCATGCGCACCGTGCATCGTGTGATCTGGGTCGCCGCCATGCTGCTGGCGGCCGGGGCGGCGCAGGCGGGGCGCTCGTGCGAGCAGCGCAAGCCCAGCGTGCAAACCATGGAGCGCGGCATGCAGCTTGCGAGCGGCACGGCCCGCGCGCTCGACGCCAGCGGCGCGCGCGTGGTGCTGCTGGCGCGTGCGGGGCAGGACCTGTCGGCCTACGGCCTGCGCTATTCGCACCTGGGCTGGGCCTACAGGACGGACGGTGGCCTGTGGCGCGTGGCGCACAAGCTCAACGACTGCGGAACGGCCAGCGGCCACCTCTACCGCCAGGGCCTGGGGGAGTTCTTTCTCGACGACCTGTGGCGCTACGAGGCCGTCTGGGCCGTGCCCATGCCCGAGGTGCAGCAGCGCCTGCTGGCCCTGCTGCAGGACGGGGCGCGCACCACGCTGCTGCAGCATGCGCCCTACAGCATGGTCAGCTACGCCTGGGGGCTGCGCTATCAGCAATCCAACCAATGGGCGCTGGAGACCCTGGCCGCCGCCATGGAACCGGACACCGTGCGCACGCGCGCGCAGGCCCAGGCCTGGCTGCGCTTCAAGGGCTATGCGCCCTCGGCGCTGCGGATAGGGCCGCTCACAAGGCTGGGCGGGCGCATGACGGCGGCGAATGTCGCCTTCGACGACCACCCGAATGAAAAGCGCTTTGCCGACCGCATCGAGACCGTCACCGTCGATTCGGCCCTGGACTGGCTGCAGGCCGCGCGCCTGGCCGGCGCGCCGCAGCGGCTGGTGCAGTAGGGGCGGCGTGCAGGACTCATCCGCCCGCCTTGCGCCGCGCGAGCTCGGCCAGGTAGCGCTCGGTCACGTCGCGCGCCATGGCGGCCGAGCCCAGGGCCTGGCCGGCGCCGTCGGTGACCACGCAAAAGCTCATGTCCACGTAGAGCTTGCGCCCGTCCTTGTGCGTGCCGCGCGTGGTGCGCACCTCGCGGCTGCAATGGCCGCGCGCCAGCGCGCGGTCGAAGCCGCGCCAATGGGCCTCGCGCAGGTGCTCGGGGATGATCAGGTCCAGGCTCTGGCCCAGCGCCTCATCGGCGCTGAAGCCGAACAGCGCCGCGGCGGCAGGGTTCCAGGCGCGGATGACGCCGTCGCGGTCGGCGTAGATGAGCGCGTCGGCCACGTCGGCGACGATGCGCTCCCAGGGGATGCTTGGGGTGGGGTCTGTGCTCATGCCGGCCATTGTGCGCGCGGCGCCCGTGCAGGCCAAGGAAATATCAGATAAAACAGGCTGTAGCGTGCTTGTGCAAAGCGCAATCAGCTATAAACTTAGTAGTAATCAAGCGGAAAGGCACATATGGGCAAGGCATTGCGCTTATCGGAAAAATGGTTTCGCCGTGGCCTGTGGCTGGTGGCGCTGGTGTTCGCCAGCTTCCTGATCGGCCTGGGCGGCACCATCGTGGGCGACCTACCCAAGGTGGAGCGCCCCTTGCAGCTCGACGACTTTCTCGACAGGGTGGCGGCCGAGCAGCTGCGCCAGCGGATCAAGGAGGGGGGCGAGGCCGAGCAGGCCGCGCAGTCGGCGCTGGAGCAGGCCCGGTTGCAGCACGCCAGGGCGCGCAGCCAGACGCAGGCCGAGCGCGAGGGCCTGGGCAACTGGCTGGCCACGCGCAGCGCCACGCAGCGCGCCGAGCACGACCCCGAGGTGGTTGCGCGCACGCGCGCGCTCGATGCCCTCAAGGCCGACGAGCTCAAGGCCCAGCAGGCCGTGCAGGCCCAGCAGCAGGCGCTGCTCGATGCGCGCCAGGGCGCCCAGGCCGCGCAGCAGCGCCTGGCCCAGATGGAGCACGACGCCGGCCAGAAGCTGGCGGCCGAGCGCCGGCGCGTGGAGCTGCGCGTGTTTCTGTACCGCCTGGCGCTCACGCTGCCGCTCTTGGTACTGGCCGGCTGGCTGTTCGTGAAGAAGCGCAAGAGCACCTGGTGGCCCTTCGTCTGGGGCTTCATCTTCTTCGCCCTGTTCGCCTTCTTCGTCGAGCTCGTGCCCTACCTGCCGAGCTATGGCGGCTATGTGCGCTACATCGTCGGCATTGCCCTCACGGCGCTGGTGGGGCGCTACGCCATCGTGGCGCTGAACCGCTACCTCGAGCGGCAGAAGCAGGCCGAGGCCCTGCCCGAGCGCGAACGCCGCAAGGAGCTGGGCTATGACGTGGCGCTGGCGCGCCTGGCCAAGAGCGTGTGCCCGGGTTGCGAGCGGCCGGTGGACTTGAAGGACGGGATGACGGACTTCTGCCCGCATTGCGGCATTGGCCTGCATGTGCCCTGCGGCCACTGCGGCGCGCGCAAGAGTGCCTTCACGCGGTTCTGCTTTCGCTGCGGCGCGGCGCCGGAGGATGCGGCCAGGGACGGCGCGGCCGTCCAGCGGCCTCAGGCGGATGCAGTGGCCGGCATGTCCTCATAGGCCCGCACCTGGTCGCGCCCGGCGGCCTTGGCGCTGTACAGCGCCCTGTCGGCCCGGGACAGCAGTTGCTCCAGGCTGTCATCAGGCCCCGGGCGCTGCACGTGGTACAGGCCCGCGCTGAGCGTGACCCGCAGCTCGCTGCCGCCGGGCAGGGCAAAGCGCTGGGCCTTGAGCTGCTGGTTCAGGCGCTCGCCCACGGCCTCGGCCTGGGCGCGCGTCAGGCGTGGCAGGAGGACGGCGAACTCCTCACCGCCCAGGCGTCCAAACAAATCCTGCGGGCGCAGGTGCTGCTGGGCCAGGGCGGAAAACTGCTGCAGCACCGCATCGCCCTGGGCGTGGCCATGCTGGTCGTTGATCTGCTTGAAATGATCCAGGTCCAGCATCAGCAGGGCAATGCTCCCACCCTCCTCGCGCAGCCGCTCGAGCAGCCGGCTGCCGCGCTCCATGAGCGCGCGGCGCCCCAGTGCTCCCGTCAAGTAGTCGTGATTGACGGCGTGGTTGAGCTTCTCCAGTGCCTGCAGCCGCAGCCCATAGGCGCAGGCCACCGCCAGCGGTGCGAGCGACAACAGCCCCATGCCCATGCGCAGGGACACCACCTCCCACACGTGCAGGTTTGTGAACGAGAACGTGCCCAGCGCCGCAAACGCCGTCTTCCAGCCATAGAGCAGCAGGTTCAGCACCGTGATGGGAAACACGCCATAGGCCATGGCGCACCACACCAGCGCCGGCATGACGAAGCCCAGCGAGCCCGGCCCGCCCACCAGCACCGTCACGACCTCGGACACCAGCAGCGCCGGCAGCGGCAGCAAGGGCGGCATGGGGCGCCCGCGCAGGGGCAGCAGCACGTCCTGCCGGCGCCATTGCGTGGGCCAACCCTGGGGGGCCGAGAGCAGCACGGGTGTGATCAGGATGAAGTTGAAGAACTCCGAGAACATCCACATGGCCATGGAATCGACCAGCGGTGTGCCCAATAGACGGCTGCCCGCCACCCCCCCGACCAGCGCGCTTCCCAATGCGGCAATGGTGCAGCCCGCCAGCAGGTGCAGCACCGAGCGCTGGTGACGCAATCGCACAATGGCTTCGGGCAGGCGCTGCAGATAGAGCCAGCCCGCGAGCACGCCCGCCAGGTTGCCCAGATTCAAACCCAGGGCCTTCTGCCAAGAGGCGCCGGTGAGCAGGTCGGCCGCGACAAAGCCCGCCAGGGCCCAGAGCCAGCTGCCCGGGGCCGCCGCCCAGCGCGGGTGGCGCAGCAGCAGCCCCAACAGGATGGCATTGGCTGGCCAGAAGGCCGACAGGTAGTTGACGGGGCGGCTGCTGATCCCCACCAGGCTGGCCAGGAACACGCAGCTCAACAGCATCAGCTGGCCGCGCCACAACGACCCGGTGGCGGGGGCGGTCGCACGAGTGGGGGCTGCACTCTCCTGCATCAGCGGTCAACGAACGGCCGCGCCGCGCCCTGGGGGCGAAGGCCGGGGCGGGATTTGGTGGTTGGCGGGAGAGGGCGGCATGGTCCGTCGGCTGCAAGGGCATCCAGATGGCGGCTTGCTGGATGCGGGGGCTATCAGATCAAGCCGCGTATTGTGCGCAAGCGCCGTCCACAAGGCTAGACCCCGCGCGCGCGGTCGGCCTTGAAGCGCGTGCGGAATGCGCCAAACTGCCCGGCGTCCAGCGCGTCGCGGATCTCCTGCATCAGGTTCAGGTAGTAGTGCAGGTTGTGGATGGTGGTGAGCATGGGGCCGAGCATCTCGCCGCAGCGGTCCAGGTGGTGCAGATAGGCGCGCGAAAAGCCGCCGCGCCCGCCGTCCTGCCAGGCCACGCCCTCCGCACCGGCGCAGGCATGGCAGGTGCAGCTTGGGTCCAGCGGCTGGTGATCGCTCTTGTGGCGCGCGTTGCGGATCTTCAGGTCGCCAAAGCGCGTGAACAGGGTGCCGTTACGCGCATTGCGCGTGGGCATGACGCAGTCGAACATGTCCACGCCGCAGGCCACGCCCTCGACCAGGTCTTCGGGCGTGCCCACGCCCATCAGGTAGCGGGGCTTCTCGCGCGGCAGGCGGTGCGGGGTGTGGGCCATGATGGCGAGCATCTCGTCCTTGGGCTCGCCCACGCTGACGCCGCCGATGGCGTAGCCGGGGAAGTCCATCTCCACCAGGGCCTCGAGCGACTCCTGGCGCAGGTGCTCGAACATGCCGCCCTGCACGATGCCGAACAGCGCGTTGGGGTTGGCCAGGCGCTCGAACTCGGCCTTGGAGCGCACGGCCCAGCGCCGGCTCATCTCCATGCTCTTGCGCGCCTCATGCTCGGTGGTCTTGTGGCCATTGGTCTCGTACGGCGTGCACTCGTCGAGCTGCATGACGATGTCCGAGTTCAGAATCGTCTGGATCTGCATGCTGACCTCGGGCGACATGAACAGCTTGTCGCCATTGACGGGGCTGGCGAAATGCACGCCCTCCTCGGTGATTTTCCGCATCGGGCCCAGGCTCCAGACCTGAAAGCCGCCCGAGTCGGTGAGGATGGGCTTGTGCCATTGCTCGAAGCCGTGCAGTCCGCCAAAGCTTTGCATGATGTCCAGGCCCGGGCGCATCCACAGGTGGAAGGTGTTGCCCAGGATGATCTGCGCGCCCATGTCGGTGAGGCTTTGCGGCATCACGCCCTTGACGGTGCCGTAGGTGCCCACGGGCATGAAGATGGGGGTCTGCACCACGCCATGGTTCAAGGTCAGGCGGCCACGGCGGGCGTGGCTCGAGGCGTCGGTGGTGAGCAGGTCGAATTGCAGCATAGGGGGTCGATTGTCCCAGACCAGGCCATGGCCCACGCTGGCCTACACTGGTCGTATCGATGAAGCTACCCAAGGAGGAAACCGCCATGCTGAGAATCATGATCGCCGTCGATGGCTCCGACCTGGCGCTGGACGCCGTGCGCCACGGCCTCATGCTGATGCGCCGCGGCGGCCTGCAGGCCACGCTGGTGCTGGGCCATGTGCAGGAGGAGGCCAGCCTCGTGGAGCTGGCCACGCGCGGCGCCGACATGGTGGCCGCGGCCAGCGTCGAGGCCGGGCAGGATCTGCTCGCGTCCGCCGTGGCGCTGGTCGAGGCCGCGGGCGTGCCCTACGAGACCGAGATCGGCCTGGGCTCGCCGGCCGCCACGCTGGTGGACATGGTCGAGCGCTGCGGCTGCGATGCGCTCATCGTCGGCGCGCGCGGCATGGGCGGCCTGCGTGGCGCCTGGCTGGGCTCCGTGTCGCAGGACCTGGTGCACCACTGCCCGGTGCCGGTCACCGTGGTCAAGCACGCCGAGCCGCAGGAACTGCCCGAGGATGATGACGATGAGGAAGACGCGGCCTGACGCCCGGAGGCGTCATTCATGCATGGATCCCCGCCTTCGCGGGGATGACGGTGGTTTGGTTGAGGCGGCAGGAGCCGTTGGCGCAATGCGGGTGCACGCTCAGGCCGCTTTTTTCCACTGCTGCTCTGCACGCTGCAGCTTGCCATGCGGCAGGCTGGCCAGGCGCGCGAACAGGCGGCGGCAGTAGCCGCTGATCCACAGGCATTTGTTGAGCTCATCCACGGGCAGCGGGCCCGAGACGACGACGATGCCGTTGGCCTCGTCCAGCGCGCCCGCGGCGCGCAGACGCCGGCGCTGGTGCGTGGCCCAGGACTGGATGCGCGTGGGGCTGCCATGCTGGTGCATCTGGCCCGTGCGCTGGTCGAAGGCAATGGCCACGCTCTCGGTCCTGAGCTTGCAGCGTCGCTCGCCCGTGATGGCGCTGGGTGCCTCGCGCATGTCGTACAGGCAGTAGCTGCCGGCATTGAGCTCGTATCGCAGGTCCATGGTCTCCTCCTTCGCCTGGCATTGTTGCGTGTCAGGCCGGTGCGCAAAGGCCGGATAACCACGAGAAAGCGGCGCCATATTGGCCTCAGAAGTCCACCAGGCTCAGGCCCACGCTGAACATGGTGCGGCGGCGGTTGTAGTCGATCAGGCTGTCGCCATAGCCCGAGAACAGCTGCGTGTGCAGGCGCAGGTTGCTGGGCTTGCCCAGCAGGCTGCTGCCCAGGGTCTGCAGCCACTCCAGCCGAACCGATCCGCGCGCGGTGCTGCCCAGCGAGTGACGCCCCGTCAGCGCCAGTGTGTTGTCGGGGTTGGGGTTCCAGGCCAGGGACAGCTCGGCGCGGCCGATGTAGTTGCTGATGCCGGGGTTGTCGTCGTTGGCCGCGCTTTCCGGGATGCGCTTCCAGATGCGGCCCGTGATGCGCCAGCGGTCATCAAGCTCCATGCCGCTCATCAGGTACACGCGGTTCCAGCTGCGTGACAGCGGCAGGCTCTGGCCGTTGGACTGGTGCACCAGGCCTATGCCGCTGTAGCGCCAGCGCCAGCCCCAGGGCAGGTTTGCCGTGGTGGGGTAGACGTAGACGATCTCGGGTTCGTGGTCGGTGTTGCGGAAGGGGCGCGAGATCTCGGGGCTGAACAGCTGCCAGTACGACTGCTGGGTATAGCCAAACCAGAGCGAATCGCGCGCCTCGGGGTCGACGTGCGGCAGCAGCCCCTTGGCGAGCTTGGTGCGCACCGACAGCTGCAGGCGCATCTCGGTCCTGCGGTAGTCGACGGCCGTGGCGGCGTTGTTGTCGGGGTTGGCCGAGCTGGGCTGCCGGTTCACGCTGCTGCCCTGCACCACGGACACGCTCAGGGGGCGGTAGCCGCGAAAGCGCAGCGTGCCGCAGTCGGTGCCGGACTCCAGCTCCCAGAAGCGCGAGAGGGTGGTGTGGCTCGTGCCGCGGCAGCCTTCGCCCTCGAATTCGACCGGGACTTCGGCCGGGACCTCGCCCACGACCTCACCCGTGGCCTCGCTTCGGGCGCGGGACTGGGTCGGTTCGTCATTCGCGGCCATGGCGGCGGGCTGCGCGTTGGCCGATGCCGCCGGCGCCTGCCAGGCCTGGCGGCCCGCCCATTGGTCAAAGCAGGCCAGGCGGGCCTGGCCATCGGCCACGGCGCTGCATTGGCGCCAGCTGGCGTCGCCGGCCGCCGGCGCGCTGTCTTGCGCCTGGGTCGCAGGCGCGAGCGTGGCGCCCACCAGGGCCAGGGCGATTGCGGTCCTCTTCGGCGTCATGGGCGGTCCAGCTTGCGCAGCGTGAAGGCAAAGGGCTTGTCGGCCTCGTCGGTCCATTCGCCGCGGATCTCGCGCGCGCAGCTGCCATCGACCACGTCGCCCGTCCAGTTGCCGCTGACGCTCTTGCCGTCGCGCGACTCCTCCATGGTCAACTGGCCCTGGTGCACGTCGCCGACCACGATGGACGTGTAGCCCGGGCGCAGGATGCGGCCCTTGACCGTGCCGTCCCACTCGGGATGGGGGGCTAGCTCCAGCACCACAGGGCCGCTCTGGCCGGGCATGTCGGCCTGCCAGCGGCCCACGAGTTCGGGTTGCTCCATCTGCGCTGCCGCGGGGCAGGCGGGGCGTGCGGGCTTTGAATGATTTTGGGCGCAAGCGCTTATCAGTAAAGCGCAAGCAGCTATCAAAAATATGGCTTTGTTCATGATTCAGAAAAGCACAGGCAGTGGCTTCGATGGATGGACCCTGGCACGGACTCCGTCATCCCCGCGCAGGCGGGGATCCTGGTGCCGCCCTGGTGGTTGATCCGGCACTTGTCTGGACCCCCGCCTGCGCGGGGATGACGAGTGCTGCTCACGCTGCCTGCCATGGTTGGGTGAATCAAACGGGGTCATTCCTGCCCTCACAGCCTCTCAGGATGCGGTGTGGGGCGCGGCCTGGGCCTTGGCGGCAAATTCGGCGCGCAGTTGGCGCAGCTTCTCGCGCGGGTCCTCGCGGCTGGTGGCGGCGTCGAGCTTCATCTCGGCAATGAAACGGCTGGGCTGGCAGGCGACCATCTCGCGGCCCTTCTTGCGCTTCTTGGTCCAGCTCACGGCCAGGCTGCGCTGGGCGCGGGTGATGCCCACGTACATCAGGCGGCGTTCTTCCTGCAGGCGCGCGGCGACGTCGTCCGTCACCTTTTGCTGGCGGCCCTCGTCGTCGTCCAGCTTGAAGGGCAGCATACCCTCGGTCACGCCGGCCAGGATGACGTGCGGCCACTCCAGGCCCTTGCTGGCGTGCAGCGTGGACAGCACCACCATGTCCTGTTCCTGCTCGCGCTCGCTGATGGTGGACAGCAGGGCAATGGTCTGCGCCACCTCCAGCAGGCTCTTGGTGGGTGCCACGGTGGTGGTGGCCGCGGTGTCGTCGATCTGGCCGCCGGCGCGCTGGGCCATCCAGTCGCAGAACTCGAGCACATTGCTCCAGCGGGCGGCCGCGACCTTTTCGCTGTCCTCGCCGTCGTAGATATGCTGCTCGTAGCCAATCTCCTTGAGCCAGTCGGCCAGGAAGGCGCGCGCGTCCTCCGCGCCATGGGTGCGGCGCGCGCGGTACTCCAGATCGTTGATCTGGCGGCCGAACTCCAGCAGCCCCTCCAGGCCGCGTTTGGGCACGACGGCCGGCAGCATGGCGTTGAAGAGCGCGCCGAACATGCTCTGCTTGTGCTGCGTCGCGAACTCGCCCAGGGCGCCCAGTGTGGTGTGGCCCACGCCGCGGCGCGGGCTGGTGATGGCGCGCAGGAACGCCGGGTCGTCGTCGTTGTTGATCCACAGGCGAAACCACGCGCACAGGTCGCGGATCCCGGCGCGGTCGAAGAAACTGGTGCCGCCCGAGACCTTGTAGGGGATGTTGGCGCGGCGCAGCGCCTTCTCGAACGGCTTGGCCTGGTGGTTGGCGCGGTAGAGGATGGCGAAGTTCTTCCACGCCGGCGGCGGGTTGGCCGCCGCGCGCAGGCCCTGGATGCGGGCCACGGCGCGCTCGGCCTCATGCTCCTCGTTGTCGCAGTCCACGATGCGCACGGGTTCGCCCTCGCCGAGTTCGCTGAACAAGGTCTTGGGAAACAGCTTGGGGTTGGGCCCGATGACGTTGTTGGCCGCGCGCAGGATGGCGGAGGTCGAGCGGTAGTTCTGCTCCAGCTTGATGACCTTGAGCTGCGGGAAATCCACCGGCAGCTTTTTGAGGTTGTCCAGCGTGGCGCCCCGCCAGCCGTAGATGCTCTGGTCGTCGTCGCCCACGGCGGTGAAGCGGGCGCGCTCGCCCACCAGAAATTTGAGCAGCTCGTACTGCGTGGCGTTGGTGTCCTGGTATTCATCGACGAGCACATGGCCCAGCAGGCGCTGCCACTTCTCGCGCACCTCGGGGTGGTGGCGCAACAGGCGCATGGGCATGCCGATCAGGTCGTCGAAGTCCACGCTCTGGTAGGCCGAGAGGCGCTCTTCGTAGCGCTGCATGATGAGGGCGATGCTGCGCTCATGGTCGTCCTGCGCCATGGCCAGGGCCTTGCGCGCGTCCCAGCCCTGGTTCTTCCAGTTGCTGATCGTCCATTGCCACTGGCGCGCGGTGGCCAGGTCGGTGGTGCCGCCGGCGCAGTCCTTGAGGATGCCGGTCACGTCGTCCTGGTCGAGGATGCTGAAAGACGGCTTCAAGCCCAGCACATGGCCGTCCTCGCGCACCATGCGCACGCCCAGCGCGTGGAAGGTGCAGACCAGCACCTCCTTGGCCTGGCGGCCGATCAGGCCGGCGGCGCGCTCGCGCATCTCGGCCGCGGCCTTGTTGGTGAAGGTGATGGCGGCGATGCGCCGCGGCTGCAGGCCCGTCTCGATCAGGCGCGCGATCTTGTGCGTGATCACGCGCGTCTTGCCCGAGCCGGCGCCCGCAAGCACCAGGCAGGGGCCTTCGGTGTAGTGGACGGCCTGGAGCTGGGCGAGATTGAGTCCGGACATGCAGGGGGGAGAAAACAGGCGAAACCGCCGATTATCCCCGTCCCTGTCCTTGCCCCATGGCGGCGCGCCAGCGCAGGATGAAGTCGCGGTAGGCGGCACTTGCCAGCGGTGCGGCAAGATCGGGCCCCAGCGCCACGGGCCGGGCGCGCGCGCCCAGCAGCTGGCGCAGGGCCGCGCCTGTGGTCTCGCCCTTGGCGTCCTCGCGCAGCGCGTAGAGGCGCGAGGCACTGGCCATCACCGACTGCCCGCGCTGGGACAGCAGATAGTCCAGCCACAGGCGCGCGGCATTGGGGTGGGCCGCGCGGGCGTTGAGCAGCAGCACGCGCGAGGTGACCAGCGTGTAGTCCTCGGGGAAGATCACGCCGAGCGCGGGCAGGCCACGCGCCTGCGCCACGGTGTAGGCGCCCAGCAGGTTCATGCCGAAGCGCGCGCGGCCGTCGGCCAGCTGGCGCACCATGGCGTCGGTGGTCAGCAGCAGGCGCGGACGTGCGGCGCCCAGGGCCTGGGCCGTGGCCCAGAAGGTGTTGCCGTTGGCGGCCGCGTCCTGCGCCGCCAGAAAGTAGCCCAGGCCGGACTTCTGGATGTCGTAGCTCACCACGCTGGCGGGCGCATCCTTCTGCCTGGCCAGCCATGGCGCCAGCGCCGCGTGGCTGCGCGGCGCCTCGCTTTCGGGCAGCGATGGCTTGTGGTAGGCGAACACCACGGGCTCGTAGGTTGTGGCCCACAGGCGCTCCTGCCACTGCGCCCAGGCGGGCAGGTGGGATTGTTCGGGCGACTCGTAGGCCAGCGCGTAGCCGGCGTTGGCGAGGGCCACCATGTGGTCCATGGCCGAGCTCCAGAGCACGTCGGCGGCCTCGCGGCCGAACTGGTTCTCGGCGATGAAGCGGTAGTACAGCTCGGTGCTGCCCAGGTCTTCGTAGCTGACCGAGATGCGCGGGTACAGGCGGCGGAAGTCCGCGACCAGCGGAGCGGCCACGCGCTCGTCGGTGGTGGAATGGATGAGCAGGTTGCCCTCGTCCTCGGCCGCGCGCACCGTGGTGGCATAGGCGGCGGGGTAGCCCGCGGGCGGCTTGGCGCGCGGGGCGTAGTAGAGCAACTCGTTATCGCTCTGCGCGAGCGCAGCCAGGGGCGACAGGCCCAATGCCGCCATGGCCCCCAGGCCGTGGCCCAGGGCGGCGCGGCGTGACAGACCTGGCTTGCGGGCGGCAGTCTCTTGCGCTTTTTTCATCATGGTGCGCTTCCCACCAGTGGAATCACGCCGAGAACCAGCATGGCGGCCAGCATGACAAAGGCGGCCGAGAGCGCCCACAGCAGCGTGAAGCGTTGGTGGTCGCCGAACTCCACATCGGCCAGCCCCACCAGCAGATAGGTCGAGGCCACGAGCGGGCTCAGCAGGTGAACCTGCTGGCCGACGAGGGAGGCGCGTGCGATGTCCACCGGGCCTATGCCGTACACGGCCGCCGTCTTGGCCAGGATGGGCAGGATGCCGAAGTAGAACGCATCATTGGAGATGAAGAAGGTGAACGGGATGCTGAGCACCGCCGTGACCACGGCCATGTACGGTCCCATCCAGTCGGGCACCATGGCGATGACGCTGTTGGCAATGGCGTCCACCATCTTGGTGCCCGAGAGAATGCCCACGAAGATGCCCGCCGCGAAGATCAGCGACACCACAGGCACGATGTTGGCGGCATGTGCCTCCAGCCGTGCCTTTTGCTGCTGCACCTGAGGGTAGTTGATGATGAGGGCGATGGCCGAGGCCACCATGAACAGCGCCTGCAGCGGGAAGACATCCATCACCAGTACCACCATGAGGCCCAGGGTGAGCAGCGCGTTGAGCCACAGCAGCTTGGGACGTGCCAGGGCCGGATTGCCGCCCGTGACCTCGGCGATGGATTGATCGCCGCCGTGCAGATCCTGGATGCTGATGGCGCCAAGCCGCCGGGTTTCGCGCCGTCCGAGGATGAAGGCGACGAAGGTGCACCAGACCCCGGTAATGATCATGGGCACGATCATCGGCACGAACACATCGCCCATTTCCACGTGCAGGGCGCTCACGGCGCGTGCCGTGGGCCCACCCCAGGGCAGGATGTTCATGAGCTGGCCCGCCATCATCACCACGCAGGCCAGCACCAGGCGATTGAGGCCCAGCCGCTGGTACAGCGGCAGCATGGCCGCGCAGGTGATCATGTAGGTGGTGGAGCCGTCGCCGTCGAGTGAGACCGAGGCGGCCAGCAGGAAGGTGCCAACCACGATTTTCGTGGGACTGCCGCCCACGAACCGCAGCACGATCTTGACGATGGGATCGAACAGGCCGGCGTCGATCATGATGCCGAAGTAGAGGATGGCAAACATCAGCATCACGCCCGTGGGCGCAAGCTTCTTGATGCCGTCGAGCATCATCGGCCCCAGCCCCATGCCGAAACCGCCGATGAGGCCAAAGACGATGGGCACGAGGATCAGTGCCACCATCGCCGACAGGCGCTTGGTCATGATCAGCGCCATGAAGACGAGGATCATGGTGTAGGCGAGGGTGGTCAGCATGGGCTGGGTCTCCTGGTTGCGTTCCGGGCGTCAGGCCACAAAGCGGCATTGCGATGCCGGGGTGCGCGTATCCATGTTGCGGCCGCGGTTCAGGTGGTCGTCCGCCTCGGCGGCGCAGCCCAGCATGCGCGGGTACAGGAAGATGGTGAATGCGGCCGTCTCCAGTTCGCGCTCGCCTATGCGGCCCTCGGCCAGCGGCTTCCACAGCATCTTCAGCAGCAGTGCGGCGATGACGGCGTCGATGTTGACGCAGTACACGTTGCGCGACACCCCCGCGTCGAACAACTGCTGCACCAGCGCGCGGTAGAAATCGTGGAACACGTTGGTTTCCCCGCGCGTTTCGAACAGCTTGGCGATGAAGACCTCGCGCGGGTCGTGGTTGACAGGCTTGTCCTTGAACACCGGATGGTTCACGCCGGGCAGCTTGGCGATGTCGGCACTGCCGACGTTCTTCTTTTCGGCCTTGTAACGCGCGTATTGCTCCACCGCGCGCGCGGCCAGCGCCTTCAGGTCGATGCCGTGTTTGGCGGCGGCCGGATCCTTCAGGCCGCTGCCCTTGAACTGCTCGCACAGGTAGGCGATGCCCTCGTAGCCGTTGCCGCCGTGCGCGTAGCCGGTGTGGGTGAGAAAGCCCATCAGGGCCTTGTTGAGCTGCACGCGCTCGGGCTGCTCCGGCCCGTCGGACGAGACCGCGCCCTTGGCGCCCTGCGCCGAGATGGCGCCGGGGCCGTTGGTCAGCAGCAGGCCCACCAGGGTCTGGAAGGCGAACAGGTCACCCTCGCTGGGCCGCTGGCCCAGCAGCGCGGCGAAGGCGATCTCGCCCAGGCTCAGTTCGCCGAGGAGCTTCGCATCGTCGATGCCGCAGAAACGGCCGGCCTCGTGCTTCTGGGCGTCGGTGGATGCACCGATCAGCGTGCCGAACAGCTGCAGCCACCAGGGGAAGCTCTCGGCCGTGATGCGTGAGATGCGCTTGCGCGACAGCGGCCCCCAGGCCAGCGTGGCGCAGATCGCCGCCAGCACCGCAGCCTCCGTCGGGTGGCCGGGCAGGCTGGCGAGCCAGCGCAGGAACACCGAGCGCGCGCCATGCGCCCGCACGCCGGCGAGCAGGCGTTCGGCCTGCGCGTCGGGCTGCTTGCCGGTCAGGCCCGGCTGGCCGCTGTTGTCCACGGTGGCAATGTCAAAGCTCTCGGACAGCGAGGCGCCGAATTCATTGCCCAGGCCCGCGGCGTGAAAGCGCTCGATGATGAACCTGAGCGCTTCGCGCGCCGCCTGCTGGCGCCTGGGGCCGACGATGGCCGCGGCGGCGGCCAGCACCGCATTGGGCGCGTTGCCCGCCTCGCGGCTGGCCTGGGCGGCGGCCAGCTCGGGCTTGCCGTGCAGGTTGACGTAGGCGGCGATGGTGGGCGCGATCAGCTTGCGGTCGTTCTCACCGCCGGCGTCGTGAACCAGCGCCAGAGCGACGTTCGATTCGAGCGGCAGGGTGGCCGCGTGCAGCATGCTGGTGCCGTGCAGGCTGCTGACCTGGGTCTTGGCATCCATCTGCGAGGCGCCCGAGGTGTCCTTCATCGTCTGGCGTGGCACGACGCTGCCGATCTGGGTGTTCAGGACGGCGATCTGCTCGTTGTACGGCGCAATCGCCTCCACCACCGGCAGGCGCAGCGCCTCGGGGAGTTGAAGCCCCTCGTCGGAGCCGAACCAGGGCTTGAGCGCCAGGCTGCCTTCGGGCGCGAAGTCGGGCATGGTGGCGTTGGCACGCATCACGGCCGTGAGCGCCGCCGGGATGTGGGCGATGTTGGTCACCACCGCGCCCTTGGCCGAAAACACGGGTTTGTCGGGCGTGAAGAGATCGTCCACGCCGAACTTTTCCATGAACCAGCGTTCCTTGGCCTGCGCATCGTCGGTGCCGCCGGCCATGGCGCCGGCGTGGCCCACGGCGCGCGTGAGCTTGCTCTTCCAGCGGCCGACCACGCAGGCCACCACCGGCTTGTTGAAGTGCGCGTCGTATTCGTAATAGCCGCCCGGCTCGCAGTACAGCACCGCCGCCTTGCTGCGCGCGTCGTTGGCCAGCGCAAAGGCGAATTCGGGCGCGGCGTAGTGGATGTAGACGTCCTTGCCGCTGGAGATCACCGTGGTCGTGCCCCAGCCGGCCATGCGCAGGTATTGCGCGATGGTGGTGGAGAAGCCGCCCGAGTTGGAGAAGATGGCGACGGAGCCGGGCTTGAGCGAGTCGCTGGGCTTGTCGCCGCCCAGCGCGCCGCCGATGCGCACCTGGTTCCACGAGTCGGCCACGCCCAGGCCGTTGGCGCCGAAGATGTCGATGCCGTTCTGCTGGCCCATGGCGCGGATTTCGCGTGCGTCGTGCACGGCGATTTTCTCGGTGATGATGAAGATCTTGCGCAGGTCGGGGTTCACGCGGATCAGCTCGGCCACGCCGTCGCGCGCCGCCGACGGCGGCAGGTAGACCACGCCGCAGTTGAAGCGGTGGCCCGCGGCCAGCGCATCGCGCACGTTGTTGTAGACGGGGATGTTGCCGATCGGCGTCTCCAGCACCGCGCCGCCCTTGCCCGGCGCCGTGCCGCAGACCACGTTGCCGCCCGAGTAGGCGTGGCTCACCGGCGTGACTTCGCTCGACTCGCCGCCCAGGATGTTGAGCACGCAGACCCGGTCGTCGCGCGATGCGACCTGGGTCAGCGAGCTGATGCCGACGTAGTACTTGAAATCGCCCACGCCCTGCCTTTGCCAGTTGTTCAGCATCATTGTCTCCTTGGTTATCAGGCTGCCACGTCGGCGTTGAGGCCGAGACGGGCGGCGATCTGGTCGCGTCCGCCGGCCCTCATCCAGCCGTCCACTTCCTTGGCGAACTGGATCACTTCGCTCATGTCCGAGTCGAAGCCGAACAGGCGGTAGGGCAGGCCCAGCGCATCGCAGGTGTCGCGCAGGGCGCCCATGCCGCGCACCAGGTTGGGGCCGCCGCGGCCCAGCACCACGTACAGCGGCGAGGGGCCGTATTTGCTGAAATGCTCGCGCAGCGCGTCGGCCATGGCGCGCAGCGTCTCGAAGATGTCGGTGTTGTTGCTCTTGCCGCCGATGATGAACAGCACGTTGGCCTGCTTGAGCCAGTGCTTGAAGCAGATGCGCGCCACCTCCTTCATCTTCTCGTAGGGCGGGTTGCCGCCGAAGTCCGAGCTGATGATGGCCGCATCGCCCAGCATCTCGGTCACCAGCGAGTTGGCGCCGCCGCCGAAGGTGGGGGCCAGCACCGTGCCCTTGTCGTTGATGACATAGACGTCGCTCTGGCCCTGGTGGGTGCGCAGCGTGTTGATTTCCTGCTCGAAGGGCGAATAGTCGGCGGCGAACAGGTGTGGTGGCAGTTTCAGGCGCAGCCAGCGCGGGTCGTCGCGGTCGAAGCCGCACTTGAAGTCGCAGGCCACGGGCGTGAGGCGCCCCTTCTTGTCCGGCCGCATGCGGATCGGGTTGAGCTCCAGCGTGGTCATGCCGAAGTTGTGGAACAGCTCCCACAGCTTGGGCAGCTGCTGCACCAGCGGCGAGATGATCTCCTTGGGGGCGCCGATCTCCGTCAGCGCGTTGGCCACCACGAAGGCCTTCAGGCCCGTCAGCGGGTCGAACGGCACCATCGCGACAAGTTTCTTGTCCAGCTCCTCGATGTCCATGCCGCCCATGTGCGTGAGCGTCATCATCGGGGCGCGGAAATGCGTGGAGTCGGTGATCGAGAAATACACCTCGTGCTCGGCCGGCACACCGGCCTCGAAGGTCACGCCGTTGGCCTTGGCCTTGTTGTTGCCGACCTGGTGCTCGGCGAAATACAGGCGCTCCTTTTCGGCCAGGGCCGTCTGCAGATCCTTGGCCTTGCCGAGCAGGCCGGCCTTGCCCTTCTTGCCGATGCCGCCCTTGAAAACCGGCTTGACAAACAAAAGGCCATGCTTGTCGAGCATGGCCTTGATTTCTTCCTCGCTGGCGCTGGGGCCCAGCACCTCGGTGGTGGGAAAGCCTGCGAATTCAAGCAGGCGCGCGCCATGAAGCATGCCGGTGATCTGCATTGCTTGTCTCCTGGTTGGTTTCTTTGCCTTGTTTCCATGAGAGGCCAGCAGCCTCTCGAGGAAGCGGATGGCGATCGTACTCCCGCGATCGCGCTTTGCAAAGGATCAGTTTTGTCCGGCGAGGCCTGGCGCCTGGAGCCCGGCATTGTGTTGAGACAATGCGGCCCATGCTTGCCGTCTTGGTCGCGACATTTCCATTCTTTGCGCTGGTGCTCTGCGGCTACCTGGCCACGCGCGGCGGGGCGCTGCCGGCCGGCGCCATAGGCGGGCTCAACAGCTTCGTGCTGTACTTTGCTCTGCCCTGCATGCTCTACCGTTTCGGCGCGCAGACGCCAATCGCGCAGCTGCTGGATCCGGCCGTGGCGGGCGTTTATCTGCTGTGCGCGCTGCTCATGGTGGGCGGCACCATCGCCCTCACCCGACGCAGCATGGGCTGGAACGACGCGGCCTTCGGCGCGCTGGTGGCTGCCTTTCCCAATACCGGCTTCATGGGTGTGCCGCTGCTGGTGGCGCTGCTGGGCGCGCACAGCGCCGGCCCGGTGATCTTGAGCATGGCGCTGGACATGGTCGTCACCACCTCGCTGTGCATCGCACTGTCGCGCCTGGACGTCGCGGGCGCGCATGGCGTGGCCGTGGCGCTGCGCAATGCCGCGCGCGGCATGGCCGTCAACCCCATGCCCTGGTCCATCGCCCTGGGCGGCCTGGCTTCGGCACTGCAGTGGAGGCTGCCTGCGCCCGTGGACCAGACCCTGGCCATGCTCGCAGGTGCGGCCTCGCCCGTGGCGCTGTTCACCATAGGCGCGGTGCTGGCGCGCTCGCAGATGAACGCGCATGAGCATGTGCCGCCGCGCCACTATGTGCCGATCGCGCTGGCCAAGCTCGTCATGCACCCGCTGACCGTGTGGGGCGTGGGGCGCGTGGCCATGGCGCTGGGCGCCTCGATTTCCGCGTTTACGCTCACGGTGCTGGTGTTGCTGGCGGCCCTGCCCAGCGCCAGCAACGTGGCGCTTCTGACCGAGCGCTTTGGCGCGCATGGCGGGCGCGTGGCACGCATCATCATGGTGTCCACGGCGCTGGCCTTTCTTAGCTTTTCTGCGGCCGTGGCGCTGCTGACCTGAATTTCATGCCCAATTCTGTTGCTCCGGACTTTCCCGCGCTGCCCGTGCGTCGCACGCTGTTGTGGCTTGCCGCCGCATGCCTGGTCTGGACCGCCGCGTTGTGGCTGGCCAGCGGCAACCTCGATGGCTATAACGACATGCTGGAGAACTACGCCTGGTCCCAGCCGCTGCGCTGGGGTACGCACAAGCACCCGCCATTCTTCGCCTGGATGGTGGGCCTGTGGTTTGCCGTGCTGCCGCAGAACGATTTTGCCTACCGGCTGCTGTCCTATGCCAACGTGCTCGTGGGGGTGCTGGGCGTGTGGGCGCTGGGGCGGCGCCTCAAGCTTGGGGCGCTCGCGCCCTGGGGGGCGCTGCTCTTGCTGTGGAGCCTGCCCTACACCAATCTGGCGGGCAAGTTCAACGCCAACAGCCAGTTGCTGTCGCTCTGGCCCTGGGCGGCGGCGCTCTTGCTGGCCAGCTGGCAGGAACGCGGCTGGCGCGGCGCCTGGTTCAGCGCCTGGCTGGGGCTGGTGGCCGCGGCCTGCATGCTCAGCAAGTACTACAGCGGCGTGTTCCTGGCCGGCTTTCTCCTGCCCATCCTGGCGCACGCCGACGGCCGGCGCTGGCTGGCCACGCCGCGGCCCTATCTGGCGCTGATCGTGTTCGGCCTGGCGCTCTGGCCCCACCTGGCCTGGGTGGCTTCGCACGACTGGGCGCCGCTGGGCTACGCCATGGACCAGGGGGGCGGGCAGACGTCGTGGCGCTACATCGCGCGCTTTGCGCTGGCGCCGCTGTTCTACTGGCTGCCGGCCTGGTTGGCGCTGTGTCTGGTCTGGTCGCGCGTGCAGGCGCAACATGAGGGCACGCACTGGGGGCGCACGGCCGCGCGCCTGCTGCTGCGCAGCTGGCTGCCCCAGGGGTGGGGCGACACGCTGTTCTGGCTGGCCTGCATGCCCTGGGCGCTGACGCTGGCCTTTGGCGTGGCCGGCGTGGCGGAGCTGTCCACGCCCTGGGCGATTCCGATTGGCTACGCATTCGCCTTGCTGTGGCTGCGCAACCTGCAGCGGCTGGCGCCGGCCGCGGCCGAGTTGGCGCTCGAGCGCCTGGGACGCGCCTGGTGGCCGGTGCTGGCCGTGGTTCTGCTGCTGGGCGTGGCGCTGGCGGTGACCAATGCCCTGCGCGGCGACAGGGGCTACTACCGGCCGACCGAGGAGGCCGCGCGCGCCCTCCTGCGGGACTGGCATCAGCGCCACCCCGGCCAGCGGCTCGCCTGGGTGGGCGGCGACTGGGCCGAGAACGCCATGCTGGCCTTCTATGCCCAGCCACACCTGCTGACCGTGCCCGGCCTGCCCGATAGCGAGGCCGCACGGCTGTCTGCCGTGGGCGACTGGCAGCGGCGCAATGGCCTGCTGCTTTGCCCGCTGGGGCCCGTGGCCACGCCGCAGGCCGGCACCGATTGCCAGCGCCAGGCCCAGGACTGGCTGGCCGCGCGCGGCCGGCCGTCGCGCCCCCATGTGCTGCAGGTACAGCGCCATGGCTGGCGTTTTCCTCGGCCGCAGGCCTGGGCCTATGCCGTGTATGACGTGGATGCCGGCGCGCGCCCCTGAAAATTGGACAATCGCCGCCATGACAGAAACTCCCGCTCCCTACCATGTCACGCCGCGCGCGGACTATCACGCCGAGTACGCGCCGGCCGCGCCGCTGGCGCCGCTGCCACGCGCGCCCCTGCGGCTCAGCTGCGTGGTGCCGGCGCACAACGAGGAGAGCAACCTCGAAACCTTCGTGCGCGCCCTGGCTCAGGCGGTGGGCCGACTCACAGCCGACTACGAGATCGTCATCGTCAACGACGGCAGTCGCGACGCCACGCACGACATCGCGCTGCGCCTGGCGGCCGAGCTGCCGCTGCGCTACCTGGCCCTGTCGCGCAACTTCGGCAAGGAGGCGGCGCTGTCGGCCGGCATAGCGCACGCACGCGGCAACGCCGTGCTGCTCATCGACGCCGACTTCCAGCACCCGCTGGAAATGTTGCCGCAGATGCACGAGCTGTGGCTGGCCGGCTATGACATGGTCTACGGCGTGATCGTCGACCGCGGCGCCGAGAGCGGCACCAAGCGCCTGGGCACGGGGCTGTTCTACGGCCTGCTCAATGCCGGCAAGCGGGTCAAGGTGCCGCCCAATGCGGGCGACTTTCGCTGGCTGGACCGGCGCGTGGCCGACGCGCTCAATGCCCTGCCCGAGCGCAACCGCTTCATGAAGGGCCTGTATGCCTGGGTCGGCTTCAAGACGGCGGCCCTGCCATTCGTGCCGCATGACCGCGCCGGTGGCGAGTCCAGCTTCAGCCTGCGCAGCCTGGGCTCGCTGGCGCTGCTCGGGCTGACCTCGTTCACCACGCTGCCGCTGCGACTGTGGAGCGTGGTCGGCGCCCTGGTGGCCGTGCTGGCGCTGGTCTATGGCGCGTGGATTACGTTGGACGCGCTGCTCTTCGGTGCCGATGTGGCGGGCTGGCCCACGCTGGCGGCCGGCATCACGCTGTTCTCGGGCGTGCAACTCATGTCCATAGGCATCCTGGGCGAGTACATAGGCCGCATCTACGACGAGGTCAAGCAGCGCCCCACCTACCTCGTGGCGCGCGACGAGGACCGCAGCCCCTGGCGCGACGCATGACGGTCGCCACCCTGGCCCGGCGCCTGGCGCAGCTGCCCCAGCCGCTGCAGTTCGTGCTCGTGGGCGGATGCGCCGCGGCCACGCACCTGGCCGTCGTGGCGCTCCTGGTGCAGGCGACGCAGATGGCGCCGCTCATCGCCAATGTGCTGGCCTTTCTGGTGGCCTTCGTCGTCAGCTACAACGGCCACGCGCTGCTGACCTTTGCGGACGCCCGGGCGCACGGCTGGGCCGTGGTGGCGCGTTACTTTGCCGTGGCCAGCCTGTCCTTCGTGGCCAACGAACTGCTTTATGCCATCGCCCTGGACTGGCTGCACTGGCCCTACCTGTGGAGCCTGGCCGGCGTGCTGCTGCTGGTGGCCGTGGTCACGTTCGCTTTATCAAAATTCTGGGCCTTCAGGTCACGCGCATGAACACAAGCCAAGGTGGCCTCATCCTGTGCGCCGACGACTACGCCCTGCACCCGCTGGTGGATGAGGCCGTGCTGCGCCTGGCCGATGCCGGCCGGCTGTCCGCCACCAGCTGCATGACCACGGCGCCCCGCTGGCGCGCGGCCGCGCCGCAGCTCAAGGCCCTGCGCCCGCGCCTGCAGGTGGGCCTGCACTTCAACCTGACCGAGGGCCATGGCGGCGCCCACGGCGCGCGCACGCTGGGCCGGGTGCTGGCCGCCGCCTATGCGCGCCGCCTGAGCGCCACCGAGCTGCGCGATGCCTGGCGCGCCCAGCTCGACGCCTTCGAGGACGCCATGGGCGCCGCGCCCGACTATGTCGACGGCCACCAGCATGTGCACCAGTTGCCCGGCGTGCGCCAGGCCATGCTGGCCGAGCTTCAGGCCCGCTATGCCGGGCGCGCCATGCCCTGGGTGCGCTCCACCGTGCCCGCGGGCCGGCTCTGGCGCGACCCCAAGGCGGCCGTGATCGCCCTGCTGGGCGGCTGGAGCTGCACGCAGCTGCTGGCCCGCGCGGGCCTGCCCATGAACCGCGGTTTTGGCGGCGTCTATGGCTTTGACGCGCCCGACGCCACCGCCTACGGCGCCCATATGCGCGCCTGGCTCGCGCAGATGGGCGAGGGCGGCCTGCTCATGTGCCACCCCGCAGCCGCCGAGGTGCCGGGCGACGCCATAGGCCGCCAGCGGCCCGTGGAGTTTGCGTACCTGATGTCGGATGCGTTTGCGCAGGATCTGCGGCAGCGGGGCTGCCGATTACTGCAAAAACAATAGCTGTTGACGCTTGATGGATGGGTGCTAGAGCCCAAAATATCACATATCTTCCAAGGGGTGTTTCTCCCTCTCCCGCCAGCGGGAGCGGCTTGGGGTGAGGAGTCTTCCCATGGGCCGTGCGTGCGCTTCATCACCCCCTCACCCCCGCCCTCTCCCCCAAGGGGGCGAGGGATTGAAAACCAGTGCCGGGCAGGCGGTGCGCACCAAGAAAAAACGCCCCAGTCGGGGCGTTGCAAAAGAGCGGCGGGCCGCGCTCAATATTCCCAGAACATGCGCTGCAGTTCCTTGGTGCTGGCGCCCTTGGCCAGGGCCAGCATGGTCAGGATGCGCGCCTTCTCGGGGCGCATGTCGTGGGCCACCACCCAGTCGTACTTGTCGTCGGGCTGCTCGGCGTTGCGCAGCACAAAGCCGTAGGGCACGCGCGAGGAGCGCACGATGACGACGCCCTTGGCCTGGGCGTCGCGCAGCGGCTGCACCATGCGGTCGGCCACCGAGCCATTGCCCGTGCCGGCATGGATGATGGCCTTGGCGCCCGCGCCCACCAGGGCGTTGACGGCCGTGGGCTGAACGTTGCCGTAGGCGTAGACGATCTCCACCGATGGCAGGGTGGTGATGTCGTCGATGTTGAACTCCGACTGCATGGTGTGGCGCTTGACCGGCGCGCGGAACCAATAGTTTTTGCCCTCCACCACCATGCCCAGCGAACCCCACTGGCTCTGGAAGGCATTGGTTTCGATGTTGATGTCCTTGTTCGTGTCGCGCGCGGCCTGGATCTGGTCGGCCATGGTGATCAAGACGCCCTTGCCGCGCGCGTCCTTGGACGCGGCCACGCTCACGGCGTTGACGAGGTTGAGCGCGCCGTCGGCCGACAGCGCCGTGCCCGGGCGCATGGAGCCGACCACGGCAATCGGCTTGTCGGTGTGCACCGTCAGGCTCAAAAAGAACGCGGTCTCGGCCAGCGTGTCCGTGCCGTGGGTGATGACGATGCCGTCCACGTCGCTCTGCTTGACCAGCTGCGACACGCGCCTGGCCAGGGTCAGCAGGTTGTCGTTGGTAAAGCTCTCGGAGGCGATCTGGAACACCTGCTCGCCCGACACCTGGGCCACGTTGGCCAGCTCGGGCAGGCCCGCGAGCAGCTTGTCCACCGGCACCTTGGCGGCGGTGTAGGTGGCGCTGTTCATGGCCGATGCGCCCGCGCCGGCAATGGTGCCGCCCGTGGCCAGAACCACCACGCGCGGCTTGGCCGCGGCAGGCTGGACCGCCGTGGCCGGCGCGGCGCGCGTGTCCTGCGCCTGGGTGGTGGAGGGGACGCCGGCGCAACCGGCAAGGGCGATGGCCGCGGCCACCAGGGACATGCGAAACGCTTGGAAGGTCATGTGGGTTCCAGACAATAAAAAACGGTCTTGTGGACCGGGGCTGCACTGTGCGCCGATGGCGCTGCGCCTGCCATGCGGGAATACCCGGACGGGAATCGGGCCGTCGCTCCATGATTTCAGGGGCGTTGAGCTGCGATGGGGTAGCCCCGGTCGCCGATGGCAGCCGGCAACGATAGACTGCCGGGCCACGCAGGAGGCCGTGCTCCGCATTGAACAACCGCCATGGAACGTCGCTCTCTCGCCATTGCACCGCAAGCCTACAAGCTGTTCCCGCCTCCAGCCAGGCCAGACGCCATCGTGCGCCAGGCGCTCGTTGACCGATTGGCGGGAATCGGTGCACCGCCCGTGGCCGTGCTCCAGGGGCCGGCGGGCAGCGGCAAATCCACGACGATGCAGCAGGTGCATGGCGTGCTCAGCGCGCGCCAGTGGGCCACGGCGTGGCTGGTGCTTGACGATGCGGACAATGACCCCCAGCGCTTCGAGGTGCAGTTGCATGCCCTGCTCGTAGGCGCACAGCAGGGCAATGCACCGTCGATGGCGCCGCGCGCCGCCGGCGTGGGTCTGGTCGAATGGGCGTTGAGCGCACTGGAAGGTGGTGCGCGGCGCAGTGCACTGTTTTTCGATGACTTTCACTCGCTGCACGAGCCGTCCCTGCTGCAGTTCTTCCGCGATTTGTTGCAGCGCCTGCCGGCGGGTGTACGCATCTTCATAGGTTCCCGCTCACTGCCTGAGGTGGGGCTGGCCAACTTGATGGTGGCCGGACGTGTCACGGTGCTGCGCGCACAGGATCTGCGGTTTTCATCGGAGGAGTCGCATGCTTTTTTCGCTCATCGCGATGCGCCGGCGATGGCCGACGACGAACTTGCGCTGATCTACGAGCGCACCGAGGGATGGCCCGCGGGCCTACAGCTGTTTCGGCTCACGCTGGCCAGCCCGGTGGTGCGTGACGCCCTGGATGAACTGGCCCTGCACGGCCCGCGCGAGCTGGCCGAATATCTCTCGGACAACGTCGTCTCCATGCAGCAGCCCGAGGTGCGAGACTTTCTGTTGCGCACCTGTGTGCTGCGCCGGCTGTCAGGGCCTCTGTGCGACACGCTGCTGACGCGCAGTGGCTCGCACGTCATCTTGCGGCAGCTCGAGCACGACGGGCTGTTTCTCTCGGCGCTCGATGCTTCCGGCACCTGGTTTCGCTACCACGGCCTGTTTGCCGCCCACCTGCGCGATGGCCTGGCGCGCATGGACCCCGAGGCCGCCGTCCAACTGCACACGCTGGCTGCACGCTGGCACTTCGAGCAAGGCGCCCTGGAAGAAGCGGTTTATCACGCCACCGAGGCATGCGATATGCCCCTGGCCGTGAAGGCGTTGAACGCCTGGAGCACTCAGCTCATCACCACCGCTGAGCTCGTCACCACCGCGCATTGGTACGACCGAGTCGCCAGGGTCGCCATGGACGATGTGGCCCGTCATCCCGACTTGATGATCAAGACCGCCTGGGCCCTGACGTTCCTGCGTCGCAGCGCCCAACTGGGCCCCTTGCTGCACATGCTGGAGCCACTGCGCGGCAGCGGGAGCATCGCGCAGACCTCCAACCCGAGTGTGGTGCTGTCGATGGCGGCCTTGTTCCAGGACGATTTGCCCGGCGCGGCCACCTTGGTCGAAGACCTGCCGGAGCTTCAGGCACCTGCCGCCAGCGGCTTCGCCGCCTTTGAGCTTGGAGCTGCGGCCAACCTCCTGGCCTTCCATTGCCTGAGTGGCGCGGATGCGGAGGCGGCGCACCAGTTGTTGGTGTTGGCCCACAGCCATAACGCACGGGCCGACGCAGCCTTCAGCGCCGGCTACACCCTGGCGGTTGAAGTCCTGGCACGGTTGCGTGACGCACAGCCCCGACAGGCGCTGCGCGACCTCGCGGCCGCCCCGGCATGGCGCGCGCGGCCTGGGGGCACCATGTCATCGGCCGTGATCGCCGCGAGTCAGATGTGGGCCGCCTACGAGGTCGACGCACTCGACGAAGTCGAACGCCTGGGTGAACAGTTTGGCGACCAGATTGCCAGCGGCGTGGTGCCGGACTTCATCGCGGTGGCCATGCTGTCACTGGCTCGTACGCACGCGGTGCGCGGTCGCGGTGACGCGGCGCAGGCCACGCTCGACGCACTGGACCGCATCGCCTTCGACAGCGGCTGGCCACGCGTGGCGCGCCTGGTCGAGTGGGAACGAGTGCGTCTGGCCCTGCACGACGGCCAGGCAGGTCGGGCCAGCGCCATCGCCCGGCGCATTCCGGCGAGCGCGCAACCCTCGCCCGAGGGGTGGCTGGCCATGTCGGAACTCACAGGTGGTCAGGTCTTTGGCGCCATCCGGCTGGCGCTGCACACCGGCGAGCCCGAAACCGCAGCGCGGATGCTGCAGGCCATCGAGCCCCTGTGCGCGGCACGCCCGCTGCTGCTCATCAAAAGCCTGATGCTGAAGGCACTGGTGCTGGAGCAGCGCGACCAGGGCGGCGCAGCCCAGCGCGCGCTGCTCAAGGCGCTGGAAATCGCCACCCCCGGCGAATGTCTGCGGGCCTTCCTCGATGAAGGTCCGCGCATGCGACCGTTGCTCGAACGCCTGGCCCGTGCCCTGCCTCCCGCTGGCGGCGGAGCAGCAGGCGTGGCCGCCCATGCTTTCACCCTTCGCGTCTTGCGTGCCGCGGGCATTGCCGCGGGGCAGGAAGCGCATGCGCCCGCCCCGGCGCAGGGGGAGTCGCTGTCCGAGCGTGAGCTGCATGTACTGCGCCTGCTGTGTGCGGGCGCCTCCAACCGCGATCTGGCGCTGCAACTGGCCATCTCCGAGAACACCGTGAAGTTCCACCTCAAGAACCTCTACGGAAAACTCGGGGTCAGCAGTCGCGTACAGGCCATCCGGGCAGCCCGGGAACTGCAAAAAATATAGTTCGCCCCGATTTGCATGCAACGGGTTGGGCCCAACAGGTCTTCAACCCATTGAGCGTTGCATAGGGTTTTTAGGGTAGGCGGCCTACCCATTCGGGTGGCGCCAGCGCACGCGCGCAATTTCACAATCTCCGCACAAGCACATCGCGCAGTCGGCCAGTGCATCGACCCCTGCGCAACATACCGGAGACAAGCCATGCCACCCCTCGCCAACGCGCCACCTTGATCCCCTGCCGTCACCGCGGCAACACCCCTTCGTGCCCCCGAGTCGCCGTGCCCGTGCCGGCGGCCAGGACGGCTGTCGCCCATTTTTTTCCCAGCCTCGACATCCATGAATACCACCCGCCATTCACCGCCGCGTGCCGCCGCCGGCACACGCAGTCGGCTCATCA
>JAFECU010000027.1 GCA_018242005.1 Pseudomonadota bacterium
GCTGGACAAGCGGCTTGGCGCCCTGGCCGAGCGCTTTGGGGCCCTGCATGCAGCGCCCTTGCTTTGACGCCGATCCTCTGCAACAGGTCATCATGAAACCCCACGCCGTCCCGCCCATGATTTTGTGGCTGCCCCACAGCCGCTTGGCAACCCATCCCATTGATTCTTGAAAAGGAGCTCCGACATGTCCGACCCCATCGTCATCGTTTCCGCCGCCCGCACCCCCATGGGCAGCTTTCAGGGCGACTTTGCCAATCTGGCCGCGCACGACCTGGGCGGCGTGGCCATCAAGGCCGCCGTCGAGCGCGCGGGCATCAAGCCCGAACTCGTCACCGAGGTGCTGTTCGGCAACTGCCTGATGGCCGGCCAGGGCCAGGCGCCGGCGCGGCAGGCCGCTTTCAAGGGCGGGCTGCCCAAGAGTGCGGGGGCGGTGACGCTGTCCAAGATGTGCGGCTCCGGCATGCGCGCGGCGATGTTCGCGCATGACATGCTGGTGGCCGGCAGCCACGACGTGCTGGTGGCCGGCGGCATGGAGAGCATGACCGGTGCGCCCTACCTGCTGCAAAAGGGGCGCGCGGGCTATCGCATGGGGCACGACCGCATCTTTGACCACATGATGCTCGACGGCCTGGAAGATGCCTACGAACCCGGCCGCAGCATGGGCACCTTCGGCGAGGACTGCGCGGCCAAGTACCACTTCACGCGCGAGCAGCAGGACAACTTTGCGATTGCCAGCGTGCAGCGGGCGCAGGCCGCTATCAAATCAGGTGCATTCAAGAACGAAATCGCGCCCGTGACGGTGAAGGACCGCAAGGGCGAGCGCGTGGTGGACACCGACGAAGGCCCGGGCAAGGTCAAGCTGGACAAGATCGCCACGCTCAAGCCTGCCTTCAAGAAGGATGGCACGGTGACGGCCGCCAGCAGCTCGAGCATCAACGACGGCGCCGCCGCCATGGTGCTGATGCGCGAGAGCACCGCCAAGAAGCTGGGCTGCAAGCCGCTGGCGCGCATCGTCAGCCACGCCACGCACGCGCAGGAGCCCGAGTGGTTCAGCACGGCGCCGATTGGCGCGACCGAGAAGGCGCTGCAAAAGGCGGGTTGGACGGTGGGCGACGTCGATCTGTGGGAAGTGAACGAGGCCTTTGCCGTGGTGCCGATGGCGCTGATGCACGACCTGAAGGTGCCGCACGAGAAGGTCAACGTCAACGGCGGCGCCTGCGCCCTGGGCCACCCGATCGGCTGCAGCGGTGCGCGCATCATGGTGACGCTGATCCATGCGCTGAAGGCGCGCGGCCTGAAGAAAGGCCTGGCCACGCTGTGCATCGGCGGCGGCGAGGCGACGGCGGTGGCGCTGGAGTTGGTGTAGGCCGCCATGCCAACGGCCGAACGCGGAGGACGCAAAGAATGCGCAAAGGCCGCAGAAGAAGTCCATTTCAGTTATCCATGGCGCTGCGCGCCACCCGCAGAGCATGAAACCCAAAGAGCCCAATGGCCGCGGAGCAGGCCGTGCCA
>JAFECU010000280.1 GCA_018242005.1 Pseudomonadota bacterium
GACGCGCGCGCCGTCATCGCCAACCCGGACATCGAGGTCGTGATCGAGCTGATCGGCGGCTATGGCATTGCCAAGACCCTCGTGCTGGAGGCCATTGCCGCCGGCAAGCATGTGGTGACGGCCAACAAGGCGCTGCTGGCCGTGCACGGCACGGAGATCTTCAAGGCCGCGGCCGACAAGGGCGTGGTCGTGGCGTATGAGGCGGCCGTGGCCGGTGGCATCCCCATCATCAAGGCGCTGCGCGAGGGCCTGGCAGCCAACCAGATCCAGTGGGTCGCGGGCATCATCAATGGCACGACCAACTTCATCCTGTCCGAGATGCGCGACAAGGGCCTGGACTTCGACGTGGTCTTGAAGGAAGCCCAGCGCCTGGGCTACGCCGAGGCCGACCCCACCTTCGACATCGAGGGCGTGGACGCCGCGCACAAGGCCACGATCATGAGCGCCATCGCCTTTGGCATCCCGGTGCAGTTCGACAAGGCCTATGTGGAAGGCATCACCAAGCTGGGTGCGGCCGACATCAAATACGCCGAGCAGCTGGGCTACCGCATCAAGCTGCTGGGCATCACCAAGCGCACCGACAAGGGCGTGGAGCTGCGCGTGCACCCCAGCCTGGTGCCGGCCAAGCGCCTGATCGCCAATGTGGAAGGCGCGATGAACGCCGTGGTCGTGCACGGCGACGCCGTGGGCACGACGCTGTACTACGGCAAGGGCGCGGGCTCCGAGCCCACGGCCAGCGCCGTCATCGCCGACCTGGTGGACATCACCCGCCTCATCGAGGCCGACCCCACGCACCGCGTGCCGCCGCTGGCCTTCCAGAGCCACACGCTGGCGGCCGCCGGCGGCGAGCTGCCCGTGCTGCCCATGGCCGAGGTGGTCACCAGCTACTACCTGCGCATCCGCGTGGCCGACAAGGCTGGCGTGCTGGCCAGGATCACCGGCCTGCTGGCCGGCGCCGGTATCAGCATCGACGCCATGCTGCAGCGCGAGGCGGACGAGGTGAGCGGGGAGGGCACGACGCCGGAGGGGACGCAAGGCATCCCGCAGACCGACCTCATCATCCTCACCCACGACACGCGCGAGGGCGACATGGACGCGGCGCTCGCCCAAATGCAGGCGCTGCCCACGGTGCTCGCGCCCATCACGCGCATCCGCAAGGAAGAGCTGAGCAACTGAGGGTCACGACGAGCCATGCTGTACCTGTCCACCCGCGGCCACCCGGACCGCAAGCGTTTCTGTGACATCCTGCTCGAGGGCCTGGCGCCCGACGGCGGCCTGTACCTGCCCGAGCATTACCCGCAGATCGACGCCGCGCGCCTGGCGCAGCTGCGCGCCGTGTACCGCGACCAGGGCTACGCCGCGCTGGCGTTCGAGATCCTCTCGCTCTACATCGACGACATCCCGAGCGCCGACCTGCGCGCCCTGTGCGACAAGACCTATACCGCCGAGGTCTTCGGCACGCGCGAGATCGTGCCGCTGCGCCGGCTCGAGGGCCACCTGTGGATCGAGGCCCTGTCCAACGGCCCCACGCTGGCCTTCAAGGACATGGCCATGCAGCTCCTGGGCAACCTGTTCGAGTACGAGCTGGGCCGCCGCGGCGAGGAGCTCAACATCCTGGGCGCGACCAGCGGCGACACCGGCAGCGCGGCCGAATACGCCATGCGCGGCAAGAAGGGCGTGCGCGTGTTCATGACCAGCCCGCATGGGCGCATGAGCCCCTTCCAGCAGGCGCAGATGTTCTCGCTGCAGGACGCGAACATCCACAACCTGGCCATCGACGGCGTGTTCGACGACTGCCAGGACATCGTCAAGGCCGTGAGCAGCGACCACGCGTTCAAGGCCCGCTACAAGATCGGTACCGTCAACTCCATCAACTGGGCGCGCCTCTTGGCCCAGGTGGTGTACTACTTTGCCGGCTATATCCAGGCGACCGAAACCAACGACCAGAAGGTCAGCTTCACCGTGCCCAGCGGCAACTTCGGCAACATCTGCGCCGGCCATGTGGCGCGCCAGATGGGCCTGCCGATCGCGCGCCTGGTCGTCGCCACGAACGAGAACGACGTGCTCGACGAGTTCTTCCGCACCGGCGCCTACCGCGTGCGCGGCGCCGCCGACACGCACGAGACCAGCAGCCCCAGCATGGACATCAGCAAGGCCAGCAACTTCGAGCGCTTCGTGTTCGACCTGGTTGGCCGCGACGCCGCGCGCACGCGTGAGCTGTTTGCCGAGGGCGTGGGCAAGAAGGGTTTCTTCGACCTGGGGGCCGACCCCGCGTTCCGGGATGCGGCCGGCCGCTACGGCTTCGAGAGCGGCAAGAGCACACATGACGACCGCCTGGCCACGATACGTGACGTCCACCAGCGCTTCGGCCAGATCATCGACACCCATACCGCCGACGGCGTGAAGGTGGCGCGCGAGCACCTGGGCGCCGAGTCCATGATCGTGCTTGAGACGGCCCTGCCCATCAAGTTTGCCGAGACCATCGAAGAGGCCCTGGGCCGCGCGCCCGAGCGCCCCGCGAAGTTCGAGGGCATAGAGCAATTGCCGAAGCGCGTGCAGCGCCTGCCGGCCGATGCCGAGCAGGTCAAGGCCTATATCGCGGCGCATTGCGACTGATGCGCGCCATGTGGCCTGTGCATGTCCTGCAGGCGTTTGCAATGCACTGTGGTTCCCCCGTCATCCCCGCGCAGGCGGGGGTCCAGGATGGCCGGCGCGTTGACGCCTTGCGGCGTTGGATTCCCGCCGGTGCGGGAATGACGAGTCAAGGACCCACGCCATGAAGGTACTCGGCTTTGCCGGCTATTCGGGCAGCGGCAAGACCACGCTGATCGAGCAGCTCATCCCCCTGCTGCGCCAGCAGGGCCTGCGCGTGGCGGTGGTCAAGCATGCGCATCACCGCTTCGACATCGACCATGAGGGCAAGGACAGCTGGCGCCACCGCGCAGCCGGCGCCGCGGAGGTCATCGTGGCCTCCGACCGGCGCATGGCGCTGATGCGCGAGTTCGAGCAGCCGCATGTGCTCTGCGTGCATGCGCTGCTGGCTCAGGTCGACTCACGCGCGGACTGGGTGCTGGTCGAGGGCTTCAAGGACAGCGACCTGCCCAAGATCGAGGTCTGGCGTGCGCCCACGCCCGACTACCGCGGCGGCCCCGCGCTCTATCCGCATGACGGCTGCATGGTCGCCGTGGCCAGCGATGCCACCGAACTGCCCGAGCCCACGGCGCTGCCACGGCTGCGCCTGAGCGAGCCGCGCGCCATCGCCCAGTGGCTGCTGGCCCAGGGCGCGCGCTTTGACTATTCACGACACGCCGAGGAGACCTGCGAATGACACAGAAGGCGCGTGCGCCCCTGAAACCCCTGGATGAGGCCCTGGCCGACCTGCTGGGCCGGGCCGTGCCGCTGGCCGGCAGCGACACGGTCAGCACCTTCGACGCCGACGGCCGCGTGCTCGCGCAGTCGGCCATGTCGCCGCTGCAGGTGCCGCCGCAGGACAACAGCGCCATGGACGGCTACGCCGTGCGCAGCGCCGACATCGCGGCCGCGGGCGTCGCGCTGCAAGTGTCCCAGCGCATTGCCGCTGGCCAGGCCGGCGCGCCGCTGGCCGCGGGCACGGCCGCGCGCATCTTCACGGGCGCGCCCGTGCCCGCGGGGGCCGACGCCATCGTCATGCAGGAGGATTGCGAGCCGCTGGACGAAGGCGCGCGCGTGCGCATCAACGCCGTGCCGCAGCCGGGCCAGTGGATACGCCGCGCGGGCGAGGACATCCGCTTGGGCGCCCAGGTGCTGGCCGCCGGCACGCGACTGACCCCGGCCGCACTGGGCCTGGCCGCCAGCATTGGCCTGGCCGAGCTGCAGGTGGCGCGCCGCCCGCGCGTGGCGCTGTTCTCCACGGGCGACGAGCTCGTCATGCCCGGCCAGGTGCAGCCCGCCGAGATGCCCCCTGGCGCCATCTACAACAGCAACCGCTTCGTGCTGCGCGCCATGCTGCTGCGCCTGGGGTGCGAGGTGACGGACCTGGGCATAGTGCCCGACCAGCGCGAGGCCACCGTGGCCGCGCTGCGCCGGGCGAGCGAAGGCCATGACCTGATCCTGACCAGCGGCGGCGTGTCGGTGGGCGAGGAAGACCACATCAAGCCCGCCGTGCAAAGCCTGGGCAGCCTGGACCTGTGGCAGATCGCCATCAAGCCCGGCAAGCCCTTTGCCTATGGTCGTGTGGGCGGCGCGCATTTCATGGGCCTGCCGGGCAACCCGGTATCGAGCCTCGTGACCTTCTGCCTGCTCGTGCGGCCCTTCCTGCTGCGCCTGCAGGGGGCGCAGGATGTTGCTCCTAAAGGAATAGCTTCTAGCGCTGGATTTGATTGGCCCAGAGCCGATAAACGCCGTGAGTTCCTGCGCGTGCGCCATGCGCCGGACGGCACGCTCGAGCGCTTTGACAACCAAAGCTCGGGCGTGCTCACCTCGGCCGCCTGGGCCGATGGCCTGGTGGACAACCCCGCGGGCCAGACGATTGCGCGCGGCGACCGCGTGCGCTTTCTGCCGTTTTCCGAGCTGCTGTCATGACCGCACCCATCACCATCACCGTGCGCTACTTCGCCTCCATCCGCGAGGCCGTCGGAACGGGTCAGGAGCAGTTGCAGACCCGTGCCGCCACCCTGGGTGCGTTGCGCGACGAGCTCATCGCGCGCGGCGAGCCCTGGGCCGGCAGCCTCGCGCGCGAGCGCGCCGTGCGCATGGCGCTGAACCAGGACATGGGTCAGGAGGCCACTGCGCTCGTCGACGGCGCCGAGGCGGCCTTCTTCCCGCCCGTCACCGGGGGCTGAGCGCGTCGGGCCCGGGCAGCTGCGGGCTGCGCCAGCCCAGCAGTTCGGCCAGGCGCAGCGTGATCCAGTGCGCCTCCTGCGCATTCACGCCCGAGCCCGGCGCGGCCAAGCCCGCGTGCATGCCCAGCAGCACGCCTTCCTCCGAGCGTGCGCCGCCGTGGTAGAGCTGCCCGGCCTGCTCCACGAGATGGCAGGCCAGGTCCTCGCACAGCTCGTAGCGCGCCCGCAACTCATCGAGGGGCACGCGCAGTCGCTGGCGCGCGTCAGCGTACAGCGCGATGAAGGAGGGCGGAACAAGGATCTGGTTGTCGTCGTCGTGCATGGCCGGCATTGTCCGGCACGGGGCAAATCAAAAGGCGCCACCCCTCACGGATGCGGCGCCTTGGGTGCGGGTTTGCCGGATCAGGACTGCTTTTGGCCGTTCCTGGGTGCGTCGTTGCGCGTGAACAGCCAGACGAAGAAAGCCAGCATGCACAGCATGAAGCCAATGCCGACCGCGCTGAACAGACCCACCTCGGTGGTGAAGAGTTGCTTGAGCAATGCCATGTCGCTTTTCTCCCGTTGTTGACTGTTGCATCTATTGCAGCGCAACAGGGGAAGGGCGCCATTGAGGCAGGTCAAAAATGCGGGTTTACCCCAGGATTTTCCTCGGGTATTGCCCCGAAGGCCGGTACCGCTCTCAGTCCGGCACAAACAGGCGCTCAAAGCGCTGCTGGTCGGCCTCCAGCTCGAAGGTCACGAGCTGCCCCATCTTTCCGTCGGCGCGGCGGTGGGCGGAGAACAGGCTGTAGCGGCCCGTCAGCTCAAAGCTCGGCAGGTCGATCAGCGCGTAGAGCTGGGGCACGAAGGTCTGGAACTCGAATACCACGCGGTGCGCGTTGTGCGGCGAGGGGTAGAGCAGGTAGTCGGGGGTGTTGATGGTCTGCTGGGACATGGGGGTGGGGGCGTTAAAGTGCCGTCAATCCCGCAATTTTGCCGCCGTAGCCTGCCATGAGCCGCGTTTCCATCCAGACCCAGGACTTTGACGTTTCCACCGAGATCGCGCAGCTGCGCGCCCAGGACGCGCGCGTGGGTGCCGTGTGCTGCTTCGTCGGCACGGTGCGCGACCGCAATGAGGGCGACAGCATCAGCACGATGGAGCTCGAGCATTACCCGGGCATGACCGAAAAATCCATTGCGGCCATGATCGACGCGGCGTTCGAGCGCTTCGACCTGTACGGCGCGCGCGTGATCCATCGCGTGGGGCTGCTCGCGCCGCTCGACCAGATCGTGCTCGTGGCCGTGACCAGCGCGCACCGCGGCGAGAGTTTTCAGGCTTGCGAATTTCTCATGGACTATCTCAAGACCCAGGCGCCGTTCTGGAAGAAGGAGCAGACCCCCGAGGGCGCGCGCTGGGTGGATGCGCGCGTGGCCGATGACGCGGCCATGGCGCGCTGGGGGCTCAGGCTGCAGGCCATGGCCGATCCGGGGCGGCAGTAGCAGCGCGCTTGAAAACGAGGGGGCTGCCATCAATTGGTGGGCAATTGAATTTTTGTTTGCGGAGAGGAAGCCACTTTCATGCGTATCGACAAACTCACCACCAAATTCCAGGAAGCCCTGGCCGACGCCCAATCGCTCGCCCTGGGCCATGACAACGCCTACATTGAACCCGTGCACCTGCTGCTGGCCATGCTGCGCCAGGAGGACGGCCCGCGCGCGCTGCTCGAGCGTGCCGGGGCCAATGTGCCCGGTCTCGCCAAGGCGGCCGAGGCCACCATCAAGCGCCTGCCGCAGGTGCAGGGTCATGACCAGGTGCAGCCCAGCCCCGAGCTCGGCCGCGTGCTGCAGGCCACCGAGAAGGAGGCCATACAGCGCGGCGACCAGTTCATCGCCAGCGAGCTGTTCCTGCTCGCCCTCGTGGACAGCAAGGGCGAGGCCGCGCAGATCGCCAAGGAGCATGGCCTGTCGCGCAAGAGCCTGGAGGCCGCGATCGAGGCCGTGCGCGGCGGGCAGAACGTGGACAGCGCCGAGGCGGAGGGCCAGCGCGAGGCGCTGAAGAAATACACGCTCGATCTGACCGAGCGCGCGCGCCTGGGCAAGCTCGACCCCGTGATCGGCCGCGACGACGAGATCCGCCGCGCCATCCAGGTGCTGCAGCGGCGCAGCAAGAACAACCCGGTGCTGATCGGCGAGCCCGGCGTGGGCAAGACGGCCATTGTCGAAGGCCTGGCCCAGCGCATCGTGGCCGGCGAGGTGCCCGAGACCCTCAAGAACAAGCGCGTGCTGGTTCTGGACATGGCGGGCCTGCTGGCCGGCGCCAAGTACCGTGGCGAGTTCGAGGAGCGCCTCAAGTCCGTGCTGAAGGAAGTGGCGCAGGACGAGGGCCGCATCATCCTGTTCATCGACGAGATCCACACCATGGTCGGCGCCGGCAAGGCTGAAGGAGCGATCGACGCGGGCAACATGCTCAAGCCGGCCCTGGCGCGCGGCGAGCTGCACTGCATTGGCGCGACCACGCTGGACGAATACCGCAAGTACATCGAGAAGGACGCGGCGCTCGAGCGGCGCTTCCAGAAGGTGCTGGTCGAGGAGCCGTCGGTGGAGGACACCATCGCCATCCTGCGCGGCCTGCAGGTGCGCTACGAGGCGCACCACGGCGTGGACATCACCGACCCGGCCATCGTGGCCGCGGCCGAGCTCTCGCACCGCTACATCACCGACCGCTTTCTGCCCGACAAGGCCATCGACCTGATCGACGAGGCCGCGGCGAAGGTCAAGATCGAGATCGACTCCAAGCCCGAGGCTCTCGACAAGCTCGACCGGCGCATGATCCAGCTCAAGATCGAGCGCGAGGCCATGAAGAAGGAGCAGGACGAGGCCTCGCAAAAGCGCCTGCAGCTCATCGAGGAGGAGCTCACCGCCGCCGAGCGCGAATACGCCGACCTCGACGAAATCTGGAAGGCCGAGAAGGCCAGCGCCCAGGGCAGCGAGCAGATCAGGAAGGACATCGACGCCATCCGCGTCCAGATGGAGGACTTGAAGCGCAAGGGCGACTACAACAAGGTCGCCGAGCTGCAATACGGCAAGCTGCCCGAGCTGGAAAAGCGCCTCAAGGAAGCGCAGGACAGCGAGGCCGGCGGCGCTGCCGCCAAGCACCAGCTGCTGCGCACCCATGTGGGCGCCGAGGAAATCGCCGAGGTCGTGAGCCGCGCCACCGGCATTCCCGTGGCCAAGATGATGCAGGGCGAGAAGGACAAGCTGCTGCACATGGAAGACAAGCTGCACGAGCGCGTGGTGGGCCAGGACGAGGCGATCTCTGCCGTGGCCAACGCGATTCGCCGCTCGCGCTCGGGCCTGTCGGACCCGAACCGGCCGCTGGGCAGCTTTTTGTTCCTCGGCCCCACGGGTGTGGGCAAGACCGAGCTGTGCAAGGCGCTGGCGGGCTTTCTGTTCGACAGCGAGGAGCACCTGGTGCGCATCGACATGAGCGAATTCATGGAAAAGCATAGCGTTGCGCGCTTGATTGGCGCGCCTCCGGGCTATGTGGGCTATGAAGAGGGCGGCTACCTCACCGAGGCCGTGCGCAGAAAGCCGTATTCCGTGCTGCTGCTCGACGAGGTCGAGAAGGCCCACCCCGACGTGTTCAACGTGCTCCTGCAGGTGCTCGACGACGGACGCCTGACCGACGGCCAGGGCCGCACCGTGGACTTCAAGAACACGGTCATCGTCATGACCAGCAATATCGGCTCGCCGCTCATCCAGGCCATGGTGGGCCAGGACACGGACGACATCAAGGAAGCGGTCTGGGGGGAACTAAAAACCCATTTCCGGCCCGAATTCTTAAACCGCATCGACGAGACGGTGGTGTTCCACGGGCTCGACGCCAAGCACATCGAGGCCATCGCGGGCATACAGCTCAAGCTGCTGGAGGCACGCCTGGCGAAGATGGATCTGGCTCTGCAGGTGTCCAAGTCGGCCATGGCCGAGCTGGCCAAGGTGGGTTTCGACCCGGTGTTCGGCGCGCGGCCCTTGAAGCGCGCCATCCAGCAACGCATCGAGAATCCGCTGTCCAAGCTGCTGCTCGAAGGGCGCTACCCGCCCAAGAGCGTGATTGAGGTGGATGTCGATCCGGTGAAGGAGCCAGGGGTATTCCACTTTGGTTTGGCCCGCGCAGCGGGTTGAGTCCTACCATAGGGGGCGTGCGGCACAGACCCGCACACCCATCTGTCAGAAAGGGGCATGGTTTGAACGAAGTTGTGGCCGGTGTGATCCGGTGGGTATTGCGGCTGGTGGTCTTTGCCATGGGCGCGGTTCTGTTCGTGAGCCTGCTGGCCGCCGCAGCCGTTCTGGCGCTGCTGTGGGGCGCGCGGGCGCTATGGGCACGGCTGACCGGCAGACCGGTTGCACCATGGACCATGCGCATGGACCCGCGCAGCGGCTGGAGCACGGTGTACCGCAGCACGGCGCGATGGACTGCGCAGGCGCCGGCCGCGCAACGCGGCGGCGACCTGTCCGGCGTGCACGACATCACCGACGTAGTGCCGCGCGAGATCCGCTGAAAGCAATTCAAGCCCGCATTCCCATGCACCGCCGCGCGGCCCAGGCCAGCGCGGCTTTGTTTTTATGATGGCCGCCATGATGCCGCACGACATCCGCCAATGCTTTGAACTGCAACGCCAGGCCAGCCGGGCGCAGCCCGACGCGCCGTTGACGCTGCGGCGCGAGCGACTCCTGCGGCTGTCCAAGCTGCTCGATGAGCATGGCCCGCTGCTCGCGGCCGCGGTGCAGGCCGATTTCGGCGTGCGCTCGCCGCGCCTGACCGAGGTGGCCGACCTGTTCGTGCTGCGCGCCCAGCTTGCCCACACCCTGCGCCACCTGGCGCGCTGGTGCCGGCGCGCCAAGGCGCGCACACCCCTGTACCTGCAGCCTGCGCGCGGTTGGGTGGAGCGCCAGCCGCTGGGCGTGGTGGGGGTGATCGCGCCCTGGAACTACCCCGTGCAACTGGCCCTGGCGCCTGCCATAGGCGCGCTGGCGGCGGGCAACCGCGTCATGCTCAAGCCCAGCGAACTCACGCCCCACACCAGCGCGCAGCTTGCGGCCCTGGTGGCGCAGTTTTTCGCGCCGGAGGAGTTCTGCGTGGTGCAGGGCGATGCGGCCACGGCTGCGCTGCTGGCCTCGCTGCCCTTCGATCACCTGGTGTTCACCGGTTCCACCGCCGTGGGCCGCAGGGTGGCGCAGGCGGCGGCGGCCAATCTCACGCCCACCACGCTGGAGCTGGGCGGCAAGTCGCCGGCCATCATCGACGCCGACTGCGACCTGCAGGACGCCGCGCTCAAGATCGCACACGGCAAGCTGCTCAATGCGGGACAGACCTGCATTGCACCAGATTACGTGATGTTGCCGCGCGGCAACGAAGCCGCCTTTGCCGAGGCCTACCGCGCCGCCGTGGCGCGGCTGTTTCCGTACTTCGAGGGCAACCCGGACTATGCCTCCATCATCGCGCCGCGCCAGCTCGCGCGGCTGCGCACCCTGCTGCAGCAGGCCCAGACCCTGGGCGCCGATCTGCAGGTGATGCAGAGCGTGCCCGGCGCGCCCGCGCCGCCGCCGCAGGGCATTGGCGACGGGGTAGGGCGGCAGATGGCGCCGGTGCTGGTGTTTGGCGCTACGCAGGCCATGCAGCTCATGCAGGAAGAAATCTTCGGCCCCGTGCTGCCTGTGCTGAGCTACGAGCGCCTTGACGACGCCGTCGCCCACATCAACGCCGGGCCGCGCCCGCTGTCGTTGTACTGGTTTGGTCGCAGCGAGGCGCAGCGTGACGATGTGCTGCGCCGCACGGTGAGCGGCGGCGTGACCGTCAACGACACGCTGCTGCACATTGCGCACCATCAGCTGCCGTTTGGCGGCGTGGGCGACAGCGGCTGGGGTGCTTACCACGGGGAGGCCGGCTTTCTGCGCTTTAGCCACCAGAAGTCGGTGCTGGTGCAGTCGCGCTGGTCTCTGGGACGGCTGCTGTACCCGCCCTATGGCGCGCGCTTCGATCGCATCATGGCGCTGCTGCGGCGCCTGCTGTAGCGGTTCCTGGGCCGCCTGCCATGCGCCTGCCACAGATGGAAGGGTTTGTGTGGAAAAGCTGCGCGTGGCACGCAGGAAACACGGGGGGCTAGCGCGCGCCAAGGCATTTGCGCGAGAATGCCGGGTTTCTCGAAATTCACCCGTTTTCGTTTTCCCATGTCCAGTATCCAGGTTCGTCCCGCCACACTTCGCGATGCCAAAGCCATTGCCCAGGTCCACACTACCGCTGCGATGGAAGCCTACCGAGGTCTGCTGCCTGACGATCAATTGAAATCCATGTCTTCGGTCGAGAAGCGCCAGGCCTACTGGCGCGAGGCCATCGAATATTGCGAGCCCCAGGTTCAGGTGGCGGTTGACGGCGACAAGATCGTCGGCTTCGTCGGCTTCGACCGCTCGCGCGACGAAAAGACCCGCAACACCACGGGCGAAATCTGGGCCATCTACGCCGCCCCCTCCCACTGGAGCAAGGGCGTGGGCCTGGCCCTGTGGGACGCCGCGCGCGACGGCCTGCACGAAGAGGGCTGCACCACCGTCACGGCCTGGGTGCCGCTGCGCAACGAGCGCGCCCTGCGCTTTCACGAAATGGCCGGCTTCAAACGTGAGATGACCAGCGCCAAGACGGCCGTGGTCGGCGGCGTGAAGATCGAGGAAGTGCGCCTCAAGCGCCCCGTCAACTGAAGCGCTATTCGGCGGCCGCTGCAATGATCGAATGGAGCGAAGAGGGCGTGGTGCATCACGCGCTGTGGCGCTCCGAGAGCGCCGCTGTGGCACCGCGCCACCTGCAGCCGGCCGATGACACCCTGTCCGCCGACATCGCCTACCGCCTGGCCTGCGAGGGCACTGCCCTGCTGTGGCGCGGTGATTTTCAGAATGCACGCCAGCTGCTGCTGGCCCTGATGCGCCGCGCCGACCGCAAGCACCCGAAGGCCGCGGCGCGGGCGGCGCAGAAGCTCGCCAACGCCAGTGCGGCCGAGCGCTTTCACCTGCACCGCCAGGCCCAGGCCCAGCGCGCGCGCACGCTGGGTGCGCTGCTCATCCCCATCGAGGGCGACTATTCCATCGACCTGCGCCGCGCGCCCGACCTGCGCGCCGCCTGTGCCGAGGCCTGGGGCCCGGCCGACGGCCAGGCCAGCGTGGTCGCGCTGCGCGAACTGCTGGGCATCGTCGGCGCGCACGAGTGGCGCAAGAAGGGCGTGGATGTCCCCGCCCTGGGCGCCCGCATCCATCCACATTACGGCGTGTTCTCGCCCATACGCGGCGAGTACATCGATCTTGTGGCCCAGGCGCCGCTGCCTGCCGGGGGTGAACTGGCCTTTGACATCGGTACCGGCACCGGCGTGCTCGCGGCCGTGCTCGCACGCCGTGGCGTGGCCCGCATCGTCGCCACCGAGCTGGCGCCGCGCGCGCTGGCCTGCGCGGCTGACAACCTGGCCCGCCTGGGCCTGCAGCAGCGCGTGGAGCTGCTCGCAGCCGATCTGTTCCCGAGCGGGCGCGCGCCGCTCGTGGTCTGCAACCCGCCCTGGGTGCCGGCGCGGCCCAGCTCGGCCATAGAGCAGGCCGTGTACGACGAGGGCAGCCGCATGCTCCGGGGCTTTCTGGCCGGGCTGCGCGAGCACCTGGCGCCCGGTGGCGAGGGCTGGCTGATCCTGTCCGACCTGGCCGAGCACCTGGGCCTGCGCACGCGTGACGAGCTTCTGGGCTGGATTGCCGCGGCCGGCCTGCAGGTGATCGGGCGGCTGGACGCACGCCCGCGCCACGGCAAGGCGCAGGATGCCGGCGACCCGCTGCACGCCGCGCGCGCGGCCGAGGTCACGTCGCTGTGGCGCCTGGCAGCAGCCGCGTAGATGCTACTTTATAAATAGCTGCTGGCGCTTGATGGTAAAGCGCTTGAGCCCAATTTGACTGCAACTACTGCCACCGCCAAGCCGCTGCTGCTGGCCCCCATGGAGGGCCTGCTGGACTTCGTGCTGCGCGACGTGCTCACGCGCGTGGGCGGGGTGGACCGCTGCGTGTCCGAGTTCATCCGCGTCACGGGCAGCCTGCTGAGCGACAAGGTGTTCCTGCGCTACATACCGGAGCTGAACAACGGCGGGCGCACGCTCGCCGGCGTGCCCGTGCGCGCGCAGCTGCTGGGCTCGGACCCGGTGAGCATGGCCGAGAACGCCGCGCGCCTCGCGGCCCTTGGGCCTGAGGGCATAGACCTCAACTTCGGCTGCCCGGCCAAGACCGTGAACCGCCATGGCGGCGGCGCGGCCCTGCTGCGCGAGCCCGAAACCATCGCCGCCGTGGTGGCCGCGGTGCGCCGCGCCGTGCCCGCGCATCTGCCCGTGTCGGCCAAGATGCGCCTGGGTTACGACGACGCCGGCCGCGCGCGCGAATGCGCCCAGGCCATGGAACATGGTGGCGCCTGCGAGCTGGTGGTGCACGCGCGCACCAAGACCGATGGCTACCGCCCACCCGCGTATTGGGAGCAGATCCCGGCCATCCGTGCGGCAGTTGCCATTCCTGTGGTGGCCAACGGCGAAATCTGGACGCTGGCCGACGCGCTGCGCTGCCGCAGTGTGTCGGGCTGCGACGCGCTGATGCTGGGCCGCGGCGTCGTGGCCGACCCCGGGCTGGCCCTGGCCATACGCGCGCATGACGCCGGCCTGGCCCCCGAACCCCTGTCTTGGGCTGCGCTGCTGCCGCAGATCGCGCGATTTTGGGATCTGGTCTGCGAAGGTCTGGAACCGCGCCAGCGCGCCGGAAGGCTCAAGCAGTGGCTGAACCTGCTGCGCCGGCGGTACCCTGAGGCCCAGCAAGCCTTCGACCGGGTGCGTGTGATGACCGATCAGCGCGCCATCAGCCTCTGGGTGCGGCAGGCCGCGGGCGGCGAAGGGACGCCGGCTGCAAATGGGCCGCAGCGTTCCATTTTTGGCTTCGCCGCTCTTCGAGAGCACCGGCTTCTTGACCCATAGCGGAGCGATGGGCCTGCGAATCCGGCAAAAGCTGTCCTCGCTGGGGCTGATTTTCGCTATCGACGCCCTCTGCCGCGCAGACTCCTAGGGATCCCCCTCCGGCCCGTCATCCACCGATGCGCTCCATCGATCGCCCCAGCCATGGCGCATTTCATCGATGGTGCGCCGGTCGCGCTTGGTGGGTCGGCCCTCGCGCAGGCTGGCGGCGGGTTCGGGGGCCAGGCGCCGGGCCTCTGCGGCCTGGGCGCGGGCTGCGATGCTCTGGGGCGTTTCTTCGTAGAGCTGCTGAGCCACGGGCGCGGGGCCGCGAAAGCTGCTGAGCGCACGCACCACCACCGTGCGCGGCACCTGGCCCTGGCGCAGGGCCACGGTGTCGCCCGCCCGCAGCTCGCGTGCGGCCTTGGTGGCCTGGCCGTTGACGGTGACGCGGCCCTTGCCGATCTCTTGCACGGCCAGACTGCGGGTTTTGTAGAAGCGGGCGCACCACAGCCATTTGTCCAGGCGCATCGAGTCAGGCGGGGCTGTCATCTTGTTGATTGTGCCTGTGCCTGGGCCTGGGCCTGTGCCTGGGCCTGGGCCAGTGGCAGCCGCACGACGGCGTCGAGCCCGGCCACGCCGTGCGCGCCGCGCCGGTTGGTGAGGGCGATGCTGCCGCCCAGGGCCTGCACGATTTCCTGGCAGATGGCCAGGCCCAGACCCGAGCCCTTGCGCACGTCGCCGGCCGAGAAGGGCTCGAACAGCCGCGTCGCCAGCTCCGGGTCTATGCCGGGGCCGGCGTCGGCAATGGTCAGCAGGGCCTGGGTGCCATCCACGCGCAGCGTCACGGCCAGTTCGGTGTCGGGGGGGGCGTGGCGTATGGCGTTGTGCAGCAGGTTGCGGCACAGCTCGCGCAGCATCCAGTCCTGAGTGCGGATGGGGGTGGGTTCGGTGTCTATGCCAAAGTCCAGGTCGCCCTGGGCGATCAGGGGCGACAGGTCGAGTGCCACCTCGCGCAGTACCTCGTCGAACCGCGTCACGGGCGGCTCGCCCTGCTGGCGCAGTTGCTCGACCTTGGCCAGGGCCAGCATCTGGTTGGCCAGCTGGGTGGCCCGTTCGACCGTGTCGCCGATCTCGCGCAGCGCCTGCTCGGGCGGCATGTCACCGCGCAGGGCGGATTGCACCTGGATCTTGAGCACCGCCAGCGGTGTGCGCAGCTGGTGTGAGGCGTCGCGTACAAAGCGATTCTGGTGCGCCAGCAGGCGCGACAGGCGCCGCATGACGGCGTTGGTGGCGGCAATCAGCGGTTCGAGCTCGCGTGCGGCCGCGGGCGCGGCAATGGGCGAGAGGTCGCCCTCGGCGCGGGCCTGCAGGTCGCTGCTCAGCTGGCGCACGGGCCGCGTGGCGTGCTGCACAACCAGCACCACGAGGGCGGCGATCAGCGCCAGCAGCATGGCCTGGCGCGCCAGCGTGTTCCACAGGATCTGCAGCGCCGCGGCGTGGCGCAGTTCCAGGGTCTCTGCCACCTGGATCACGGCCATGCCCCGGCCCTCGGCGCTGGCCACGGGCTGCAGCAGGGCCGCCACGCGTACCGGGCGGCCGCGAAAACTGGCGTTGTAGAAGTCCACCAGTGCCGCGTAGGGCGGGCGCTGGGCGATGCTGCCGTGCCAGGCGGGCAGCTCGCCAAAGCCCGAGATCAGGTCGCCGCGCAGGTTGGAGACGCGGTAGTAGAGGCGGCTCTGGTTGTCGGCCTCGAAGGCTTCGAGGGCCGCATAGGGCACGGTCACGCGCAGCTGGGCCTGATGGTCATAGCCGCTCACATCGATCTGCTCGCTGATGGTCTTGGCCGACGCCAGCAGCGTGCGGTCGTAGGCGGTGTTCAGAGCGGCCAGTGCCTGGCGATACAGGCTGTAGGTGTTGAGGCCTACGAACAGCAGCGTGGGCAGCAGAATGCCCAGCAGCAGCTGGCGGCGCAGGGATTGATGGCGCGTCATGCCTCGGGCTTGAGCAGGTAGCCGAGACCGCGCAGCGTCATCAAGGCCGCGCCCGTGCCGGCGAGCTTCTTGCGCAGGCGGTAGACCACGACCTCGATGGCCTCGTACTGCACCTCGCTCTGGCCGGGGAAGACCAGCTCGTACAGCCGTTCCTTGGTGACGGCGCGGCCCGGTTGGGTAAGCAGGGCGCGAAGCAGCGCCTGCTCGCGTGGTGTGAGATCCATGGGCGCGTCCTGCAGATAGATGACGCCGCTTTCTTTTTCATAGTGCAACGCGCCCAGTACCACTGTGTTGGAGGGGGGATTGGCCGGCACGGCATCGCCACTGCGGCGCACCAGGGCGCGCAGGCGCGCCTCGAGCTCGTCCAGGTCGAAGGGTTTGGGCAGGTAGTCGTCGGCGCCCGCGTTCAGGCCCAGCACGCGGTCGCCCACGGTGCCGCGTGCGGTCAGCAGCAGCACGGGCGTGCGCAGGCCGCCGGCGCGGGCCTGCTCCAGCACCTGCAGGCCGTCCAGGCCGGGCAGGGTGAGGTCCAGCACCACGGCGTCTGGCGGGCGGGCGCGCCATTCGGCCAGCGCCGCGCGGCCATCGCCCAGTGCCGTCACGGCCATGCCGCGGCGCGTCAGCGAGCGCTGCAGCGTGGCCTGCATGGTGGCGTCGTCTTCGACCAGGAGCAGTTGCATGGCGCGATTAGAACCGCTTTGCAGGGCTGTTGGGGGGTGGTTCTACGTGTAATCCCTAGTGCTCTGGACAGCCGATTGACAGCTTGCCCACGCATCATCGCCACCATTCGTCGTTATCTTTTTTTTACAAGCGAGGAGACCGGTATGCGTCGTGACACCTTCCTGAAATCCCTGGCGGCCGTGGCTGCCGCGGGCAGCCTGCCGCTGTCGGCGCGGGCCGCCGTGGCCATCAAGATGATGCTGCCGGCCAACCCCGGAGGCGGCTGGGACACCACGGGCCGCGCCCTGGGCAAGGCGCTGCAGGACGCGGGCGTGGCTTCCAGTGTGACCTATGACAACAAGGGCGGTGCGGCCGGCGCCATCGGCCTGGCGCAGTTCGTCAACGGCTCCAAGGGCGATCCGAACGCGCTGATGGTCATGGGCGCCGTCATGGTCGGCGGCATCATCACCGGCAAGCCGCCGGTGAACCTGAGTCAGGCCACGCCGATCGCGCGGCTGACGAGCGAATACAACGTCTTCGTGCTGCCCGCCAATTCACCGTACAAGAGCATGGCCGACGTGGTGGCCCAGCTCAAGAAGGACCCGGGCAGCGTGAAATGGGGTGGTGGCTCGCGCGGCTCCACCGAGCATATTGCCGCGGCCATGCTGGCGCGCGAAGTGGGCGTGGATCCGGCCAAGATCAACTACGTGGCCTTCCGTGGGGGCGGTGAAGCCGTCGCCGCCATCCTGGGCGGCAATGTCACCGTGGGCGGCAGCGGCTACAGCGAGTTTGCCGAGTACATCGCCGCGGGCAAGATGAGGGCCATTGGCGTCACGTCGCCCAAGCGGCTCAAAGACCTGCCCAATGTGCCCACGCTCAAGGAGCAGGGCATCAACGTGGAGATCGGCAATTGGCGCGGCGTGTACGGCGCCCCCGGCATCACCGCGGAACAGCGCAAGGCGTTGATCGCCATGGTGGACAAGGCCGTCAAGAGCAAGGCCTGGGCCGAGGCGCTGGAGAAGAACGGCTGGACGCCCGCCTGGCTCCCCGGCGACGAGTTCGGCAGCTTCGTGGACGCCGAGTTCGCCAGCCTGCGCGCCACCATGGTCAAGTCGGGCATGGTCTGACGAGTCGCTGGGTTCTTGATGGCCGCTTGCGCGTTCCAGGGACGACGCCAGCGGGTTCTGTCACAACCACCGTCATCCCCGCACCAGCGGGATTCCATGCTCCGCAGGCCGTTAGGCCGCGATGGCAACGGAGTCCCGCCGGCGCGTGAATGACGGATTCCATCAGGGGGGCTTGCCGGTCTTTTTGTCGGCGGTTTCCCCAAGTTTTCGGCGCCCTGAAGGGCGCTTCTTTTCACTCCCGAGGCTGCAGCCATGTCAGAGCTTGCCCCTTCTTCCATTCCCAACGCCCCGCCCGAGGAGGTGGGCAGCGTGCCATCCCCATTCTGGCAGGCCGCCGTAGGCGTGGCCGTGATCCTGGTGGCCGCCGGCATGGCCATTGGCGCGCTCACGATTCCGGGCGACGCCGGCTATGGCGGCGTGGGCCCCAACTTCCTGCCCTGGGCCTGCGCCGCCGTGCTGGCCCTGTGCGGCGTGCTGCTGGTGCGCGAGGCGCTCACGGGCGGCTACCGCCAGGCGGCCGACCCGGGCGGCGAGGCGCGCGCGGCGCTGGTGCCGTTCGCCTGGGTCACGGCCGGGCTGATGCTGAATGCGGCGCTCATCACCCAGCTGGGTTTCATCATCGGCTGCACGCTGTGCTACACGCTCGCCGTGCAAGGCCTGCGCCGCGCCAACGGGCAGACCGGGCGTCTGGCACCGAAGGCGCTGGCCGTGGACCTGTTCACGGGCCTGCTGATCTCGGCGCCGGTGTTCTGGCTGTTCACGCAATTCCTGGCCATCAACCTGCCGGGCCTTACTAGTACAGGGTGGTTGTGATGGAGATATTTGACGCATTGATGGCCGGTTTCGCCACGGCGATTTCGCCGGCCAATCTGCTGTGGGCCCTGGTCGGCTGCGCGCTGGGCACGGCCGTGGGCGTGCTGCCCGGCATTGGCCCGGCCGTGGCCGTTGCCATGCTGCTGCCCATCACCTCCAAGGTGGACATGACGGCCTCGATGATCTTCTTCGCGGGCATCTACTACGGCGCCATGTACGGCGGATCCACCACCTCCATCCTGCTGAACACCCCAGGGGAGACGGCCAGCATGGTCACCGCCATGGAGGGCAACAAGATGGCCAAGAGCGGCCGCGCCGGTGCGGCGCTGGCGACGGCGGCCATTGGCTCGTTCGTGGCCGGCACCGTGGCCACGGTGGTGGTGACGCTGTTTGCGCCTACCGTGGCGGAGTTCGCCGTCAAGCTGGGCCCGCCGGAGTACTTCATGCTCATGGTGCTGGCCTTCACCACGGTCAGCGCCGTGCTGGGCCAGAGCAGCCTGCGCGGCATGACGGCGCTGTTCATCGGCCTGGCGCTGGGCTGCGTGGGCATGGACCAGATCTCCGGCGCGGCGCGCTACACCGGGGGCAAGATGGAACTGCTCGACGGCATCGACATCGTGCTCGTCGCCGTGGGCCTGTTTGCCGTGGCCGAGGTGTTGTACGCCGCGCTCTACGAGGGCAAGGTGGAGGAGTCGCAGAACAAGCTCACGCGCGTGCATATGACGGCGCGCGACTGGAAGCGCTCGGTGCCCGCCTGGCTGCGCGGCACCCTCATCGGCACGCCGTTCGGCTGCATTCCCGCGGGCGGCACCGAGATCCCGACCTTTCTGAGCTACGCCACCGAGAAGAAGCTCGCCAAGGGCGAGGACAAGGCCGAGTTCGGCGGCAAGGGCGCCATCGAGGGCGTGGCCGGTCCCGAGGCCGCGAACAACGCCACGGTGACGGCGGCACTGATTCCGCTCTTGACGCTGGGCATTCCCACGAGCAACACCACGGCCGTGCTGCTGGGCGCGTTCCAGAACTATGGCATCAACCCGGGGCCACAGCTGTTCAGTTCGTCGGCGGCGCTGGTGTGGGCACTGATCGCCTCGCTGTACATCGGCAACCTCATGCTGCTGGTGCTGAATCTGCCCATGGTGGGACTGTGGGTGAAGCTCCTCAAGATCCCGCGTCCGCAGCTCTATGCGGGCATCCTGATCTTCGCCACCGTGGGCGCCTATGGCATGCGCCAGAGCACCTTCGACCTGTTCCTGCTCTTTGGCATAGGCCTGCTGGGCGTGCTCATGCGGCGCTTTGACTTCCCCACCGCGCCGGTGGTGGTCGGCATGATCCTCGGGCCCCTGGCAGAGGCGCAACTGCGCAACGCCATCTCCATCGGCGAGGGCAGCTGGACCATCTTCCTTCAGCGGCCCATGACCGTGACCCTGCTGATCATCGTGCTGGCCGTGCTCATCGTGCCGCGCGTGCTGCGTCACTGGGCCGATCGCAACCTGGCGCATGCGCACAAGAATGCGGATGACGTGAGCTGAGAGACTGGCGGACTTGAAAATCGCCGGCTGCAAAACCGACCGCAGCGGCTCATTTTTGGCTATGCCACCCTTCGAGCGCGCTTTCGG
>JAFECU010000281.1 GCA_018242005.1 Pseudomonadota bacterium
GAATGCTTCCATCGCCCTCTTTCCCTTGTATTGCTTCAATCTCAATCGGCCGCAATGCGCCAACAGTCGATCATCTGGCCATCGACGCCCCCGGACGGATACGGGAAGTCCTGCCGCACGCAGGGCCTGCCCTCATTGCCAGGCATCGGCAACCCTCCGGAATAATTGCAGCTGCCCCTGCGTCGTCGCCTCCCACGAGAAGGTATGCGCAAACGCGCGCGTCTCTTCTCTGGTCGGCATTTGGCGTTGCAGGCTCTGCCAGGCGGCTGTCAGAGCCTGGGCGTCGCGACTGGCCATGAGCGTACCGGCGGCCGGGCTGCTCACCACCTCGGGCGTGCCGCAGATATTGGTTGCCACCACCGGCGTGCCGCAGGCCATGGCCTCCAGCAGCACATTGGCCCAGCCTTCGCGGCTGCTGCACAGAACGAGTGCGTCGGCCGCGCTGTACCACCATTTCAGATCTGCCTGCGGCACCACGCCGGCCCAGCGCACTCGGTCAGCAACGCCCAGGCTCTGCGCCAGGGTCTTGAGGGCGCCCTCTTCCGGGCCGGCGCCTGCGATCAACAGCGTCACCCCGGGCAGGTGGGTCAGCGCCTCGATGGTGATGTGGTGGCCCTTGAGTTCGACCAGGTTACCGACCGACAGCAGGTAGTTGCCCTGCACCGGCAGCCCCAGGTGCTGGCGGGCTTCTGCGCGATCCTCGGGCACGAAGCGCTCAAGGTCCACGCCGTTGCGCAGGGTGTTGAGCTTGGCGCGGTCTGCCCCCAGTTCCGCCAGCCGATCCATGAGCGCCTGGCTTACGCCAATCGAGGCGCCCGCCTGCGCCGCGGCGCCCAGGATCAGTTGGCGCGGAAAGGCGTACCGGGTGATGACGTTCAGGTCGGAGCCGCGGGCCGTCACCACGAAGGGTTTGTGAAGCCACCGGGCCAGCAGCGCGGCCGCTACGCCGTCAGGGTAGTAGTAGTGGGCGTCGATGAGGTCGAAGTCGAAACCCTGGCGCTGCAAGCGGCGAATGGAAGGCAGCGCCCCCATGGCCATGGCATAGGGGGCAATGTTCATGCCCACCTTGGGCGGCAGCAGGTAGCGTGGGTGGTGCACCTCGACTCCGTTGCGCAGCTCCTGCCGCGGCGTGGCGGCAAAACGCGCATACGCCCCAAAACGCTCGGACTTGGAGGGGAACCACGGCACGGGCGCCACCACTTTAGCCTGCACCTCACCGGTCTTTAGCAGTTCGCGCAGGCGCGTCTCCACGAAAATTCCGTGGATGGGGCGCACCGCGCTCGGGTAAAGGGTCGAGAACAGAAGAATCTTCACCTGAGCCACCGGATCGACCATGTGCACAACGCAGGGAATCGGCTCACCGAAGCACGCCCTTGGTATCGATCACCACTTTGTCCTTGATGACCTGTGGGTCGATGTCCTTGAATTCGTCGTGATCGACCAGCAGCAGCAGGATGTCGGCCTCCTTGATCACGCTCTTCAGGTCGTACAGCGGGAAGGGCGCCTTCTCTTTATGCACGTTGGGGTCGCAGGCCATGATCTTGCCGATACCCATCTGGTGCAGGTGCGCAACGATGTCTATGGACGGCGATTCGCGCATGTCGTCGATGTTTGCCTTGAAGGTCAGGCCCAGGCAGCCGATCACCGGCTCATGAAAGCGCGCAGCCTTGGCCTTGACCTTGGCGATCACCCAGTCGGGCTTGGCGTCGTTGACCTCGCGCGCCGTGCGGATCAGGCGGGCCTCGTCCGGGGCGCTGGCGACGATGAACCAGGGATCGACGGCGATGCAATGCCCACCCACGCCCGGGCCGGGCTGGAGGATGTTCACACGCGGGTGGCGATTGGCCAGGGCGATGGTCTCCCAGACGTTGATGCCCAGATGGTCGCACACCACGGACAGCTCATTGGCGAACGCGATGTTGACGTCGCGGAACGAGTTCTCCACCAGCTTCGACATTTCCGCCGTGCGGCTGTCGGTCTCCAGGATGGCGCCGTTGCAGAAGGTCTTGTAGAGCGCCTTGGCCTTGGCCACTGCGGCCTTGGTGGTGCCGCCGATGATGCGGTCGTTGTCCACGAGCTCACGCAGGATCTGCCCTGGCAACACGCGCTCGGGGCAATGCGCGGTGTGGATCTTGCCGTCCAGTTCGGGGCGCATGGCCACAATGATCTCCTGCACGCGCTCGGTCGTGCCCACGGGTGACGTGGATTCAAGGATGACCAGGTTGTCCTCGCGCAGATATGGCGCGATGACGCGCGTGGCGGCCTCCACATAGGCCAGGTCGGGGGCCTTGGGGTTGCCGTCCACCTCCTTGAAGGGCGTGGGCACCGCCAGGATAAAGGTGTCACCCTCTTCCGGCGTTAACGAGGCCTTGAGGTTGCCGCTGTTGACCGCGGACTTCACCAGGATGTCGAGATCCGGTTCGACGATGTGGATGCGACCGGAATTGATGGTGTCAACCGCTTGGGCGTTGACATCCACGCCAAGCACTTGATGCCCCTTGGTGGCGAGCATGGAGGCAGTGGGCAGGCCGATGTAGCCCAGGCCCATCACAACGATCTTCTGAAACTCACGCGCCATCACGGCTCTCCTTGTTGATGCCCATCAGGGTCTTGACGATGCGCTGGACCGCCAGACCGTCGCCATAGGGGTTGTGCGCCTGCGCCATGGCGGCATAGGCCGCAGTGTCCGTCAGCAGCCGAGTGGCTTCGCATGCAAGCTTGTGCCTGTCAGTTCCGACGAGTCGCACGGTGCCCGCCTGTACGGCCTCGGGGCGTTCGGTAGTGTCGCGCATGACCAGTACCGGTTTTCCGAGCGAAGGTGCCTCTTCTTGTACTCCGCCCGAGTCGGTGATGATGAAGTGCGACCGGTCCATCAGGTATACGAAGGGCAGATAGTCCACCGGGTCGATCAGGTGGACATTGCCCAACTGACGCGCTGCCAGAATGTCGCGCACGGGCTGGCGTACGTTGGGGTTCAGGTGCACGGGATAGAGCACGTCCACATCGGGGTGGGCGCAGGCAATGTCTGCCAAGGCATGGCAGATGTTCTGGAATCCTTCGCCAAAGTTCTCCCGCCGGTGACCCGTGACGAGGATCAACCGACGGCCTGGCTTGAGAAACGAGAACGTCGCATCCAGATCCTGGCGCAGCGCGGCATCGGCACGCAGCTTGTCGGCCACCACCAACAAGGCATCGATCACGGTGTTGCCGGTGACATGGATGTCCTGCTCACGCACGCCCTCGCGCAACAGATTGGCCTTGGCGGCCGAGGTGGGGGCAAAGTGGATATCGGCCACGGCGCCGGTGATGCGGCGATTCATCTCCTCGGGGAAAGGCGCCCATTTGTTGCCCGTGCGCAGACCCGCCTCCACATGGCCGACCTTGGCACGCGTGTAGTAGGCGGCGAGGCTGGCGGCCAGGGTTGTGGAGGTGTCGCCATGCACCAGCACCAGGTCGGGTTGCTCCGCGGCCAGCACGTGTTTGAGACCCGTGAGAATGTTGGCCGTGATGTCGAACAAGTCCTGTCCTGGCTTCATCACGTTCAGATCATGCTCGGGCTGGATGTCAAAGAGGCGCAGCACCTGATCGAGCATTTCGCGGTGCTGGGCCGTGACGCACACCACGGTTTGAATGTCGGACGCCGCCTGCTGCAGTGCCTTGACCAGCGGGGCCATCTTGATGGCCTCGGGCCGGGTGCCAAATACCACCATGACTTTCATGAACGCGACTCCGATCGGGTGAGTCGTTCGTAAACGGGCTTGTAGTTGGCCACGCTGTTGCGCCAGTTGCGCACCGATTCGACGAACGCACGACCGTTGGCCTTGAGCTGCGGCCAGATCTGCGGACGCGCCAGCAGATCGAGCACCGCCTGCGTGAGTGCCTGCCTGTCGTCGGCCTTGAAGAGCACACCTGTCTTCATGTGCTCGACCAGTTCGCGATGGCCACCCACGGACGAGGCGACAAACAGCTTGTGCTGTGCCATGGCCTCCAGCGGCTTGAGCGGCGTGACCAGCTCGGTGAGCCGCATGGAGTGGCGCGGATAGGCGAGCACGTCGATGAGGTCGTAGTAGCGGCTGACCTCCTTGTGCGGCACGCGGCCGGAGAACACCACATGGCCTTCGAGCCCCAGGCGCGTGACCTGCTCACGCAGGCGCGCCTCTTCGGGCCCTCCACCCACGAGCAGCAGAGCAACGGCAGGATTGGCCTGCAGGATGGACGGCAGCGCGTCGATCAACAGGTTGAGCCCCTCATAGGCATAGAACGAACCCACGAAACCCAGCACCACCTTGCCATCGAGCGCAAGCGAGCGCTTGAGCTCCGGGTCGGGTGCCTGCGACGCCTGGAAGGCATGGATATCCACGGCATTGGGGATCACGGTTACCTTGGTGGGGTCGATGCCACGGTCTGCAATGTCCGAGCGCAGCCCCTCGCATATCGTGAACACATGGTCCGCCCGGCGGATGGCGCGGGTTTCCAGCGCACGGGTCACGCGGTAGCGCAGGCTGCCTTCGTGCGTCGTGCCATGGTCTACCGCGGCGTCTTCCCAGAAGGCACGGATTTCATAGACCACCGGGATGCCCAACTCGCGACCCACGCGAATGGCCGGCAGCGCGTTGAGCACGGGCGAGTGGGCGTGGATGATGTCCGGTTGAATCTCTTTCGCCACCTCGCGCAGCCTGCGGGTCAATTGCGCCATGAGCTCCCATTGCCCAGCCACTGGCAAATTTGATAGCGCACCACGCACAACAGGCGTGCGATAGAAGCTCAGATCATCAACCGTCTGCAGGGCCTCGTCGCTAGGGCCTTGCTTGGGCGATGTGAGGTGAAAGGTCTCCCAGCCCAGTGCCCGCTGCTCACGCAGCAAGGCTGCCGTGCGAAACGTGTAGCCGCTGTGCAGTGGTATGGAGTGATCTAGAACGTGAAGAATTCTCATGGCTGAGCGCGGTTCAGGCCGACTCCTTGCAGTCGAACAGTTGTTGATATTGCCGCACCATGGTGTCGATGGCGAAGCTGCGCAGCGCGTATTTGCGACCGGCCTGGCCCTGTCGAGCGGCCGCTTCGCGCTCACAGAAGGCATGCACGATGGCGGCGGCCAGCGCCGACTCGTCATCCGGAGGCACCAGGTGGCCTGTGATGCCATCCTGTACGAGGTCTGGCGTGCCGCCGACGGCGGTGGCCACTACGGGCAGGCCGCTGGCCATGGCCTCCTGCAGCGTGCACGAGGTGCCCTCGGCCTGCGATGGCAGTATGAACAGATCGAGCGAACGCAGCACCTCGGGCACGTCGTCGCGAGCGCCTGGCAGCCAGGCCAGGTCGCCCATCCGGGCGTCGGCCAACACACGCTCAACCTCGGCGCGCAGCGGACCTTCTCCCACGATGACCAGGCGTGCGGCATCGCGCATGGCGGGGTTGTCTTGCAAGGCACGCGCGAAGGCGCGCGCCAGCAGGGGCTGGTTCTTGACGGTCTGCAGACGTCCAACCGTGCCCACCAGCCAATGCCTGCCTGGCTCAAAGGGGCAGCCTGGCGCCGCACGGCGTGCTCCCCGTGCGGGTGCGAAAGTATCGGTATCCACGCCGTTGGCGATGAGGCTGCGCCGCTGCGCGGGCACGCCCACGGCACGGCCGAGGTATTCATCCAGATCGCGCGAGACGGCCACGTAGTGGCTTACGAACGGCCGATAGACACGGCGCAGACGCTGGTAGCGCGGGTTGCATCCCTGCGGGTCGTGCACGTCCCAGCCGTGCTCGGCGTGCACACGCAGCGGCACGCGCGCCAACCACGCCAGGGGCACGACCTCCAGCGCGGCCAGGTTGCAGCTATGCAGCACCTGGGGCCTCAGTTCGCGCAGCAGGCGGTACATGCGCGGGTACATGGGCACTGCGTGGCCGGGCGGTTTGTTCAGTGCGATGACGCGCACGTCGGGGCGGACGATGCGCTGGCGGAATTCGCTCGCAGTGGTCAGTGCCAGCACCACATGCTCGAAGCGTACGGGCGGCAGGCGGTTGATGAGCTGAACGATGACGTTCTCCAGCCCGCCAATGCCAAAGCTGTGCACCAGATGCACGATGCGAACCCGATCCGCATCAGCCATGAGGATCCGTCCCGTCGTTCAAGCGCAGAAAGGCCTCGAACATGAGCAGCATCCACAACGCCGTGCCATGGTCGCGCAGGCCGCTGTTGTGCTCCTCGATCAGGCGGCGCAGGGCTTCGGGGTTGAAGTAGCCACAGTCGCGCATGCGCTCGCCCAGCAGGGCCTGGCGCACGCGGTCTTTCAGCGGACCGCGCAGCCAGGTCGCCATAGGCACCGAAAAACCCATCTTGGGCCGGTACAACAAGTCGTGCGGCAACAGTGATTCGTAGGCCTGCTTGAAGATGGCCTTGCCTTGTCCGTCACGAATCTTGAAGTCGCTGGGCAGAGTGGCGAGCCACTCCACCAGCATGTGGTCCATTAAGGGCTCGCGCACCTCCAGCGAATGGGCCATGCTGGCGCGGTCGACCTTGGTGTTGATGTCGCCCACCAGCCAGGTCTTGTAGTCCAGGTACTGGATGAGGGCCAGGGGGTCTTCGGTCTGGGCCTGCGCAGCATGCTGGCGAAACACTTCGAGCGCACCATACCCGCCGAGGCCGCGCTGGAAGGCAGGTGCGAACAGGGTGCGGCGCGCATCGCCCCGCAGCTGGGTCATGCTGTGGCAATAGGCCTGCACGCTGTCCATGGCCAGGGCCTGGAAGGTGGTCTTGGCACGCAGCGGGCGCGGCGCCCAGTCGGCCTTGGGATACCAGCGCCCCAGGGGGCCGAACATGGCACGGCGCAGAGCCAGCGGCATGCGCCCGCGCACGGCCTCTTCGCCCAGGTGCATGCGGTATCGCCGGTAGCCACCCAGGCTCTCGTCGCCGCCGTCGCCCGACAGGGCCACGGTGACATGCTGGCGCGCCATCTGGCAGACGCGATAGGTGGGGATGGCCGAGCTGTCGGCAAAGGGTTCGTCGTAGAGCCAGGCCAGGGTGTCGATGAGGTCGAAGTCGTCGCTCTTGACGATGTCCAGCCTGTGGTCGGTCTGGTAACGATCGGCCACCTGCCGGGCAAAGCTGGTTTCGTCGAAGCGCGGATCGTCAAAACCTATGGAACAGGTATGCACCGGCGTGCTGGAAAGGCCCGCCATGGTGGCGACCACGGCGCTGGAATCGACGCCGCCCGACAGAAAGGCGCCCAGCGGCACGTCGGCAATCATGCGCAGGCGTACCGACTCGCGCACGCGCTCCCGCAGCTCGGCCTGGGCATCTTGCACGCTGATGGCGTTGTTGTTGGTGAAGCGCACATCCCAGTAGGAACGTGGCGCCGGCCTGCCCGCGGCGCCACGGCGCAGCGTGAGCGTGTGGGCGGCTGGCAGCTTGTGGGCGTTACGGTAGATGCAGCGCGGGTCGGGCACATAGCCGAACGAGAAATACTCCTCGACGGCCAGCGGGTCGATGTCACGCACGAATCCCGGGTGCGCGGTCAGCACCTTGAGTTCGGAGCCAAAAATAAAGCTGCCGTCCGGCAACCAGGCGTAGTGCATGGGCTTGACGCCCATGCGGTCACGCGCCAGGAACAGGGTCTGGCACTTGCGGTCCCACAGGGCAAAGGCGAACATGCCTCTGAGTCTGTGTACGCAGGCCTCACCCCAGGCGGCCCAGGCCTGCACGATCACCTCGGTGTCGCTGCGCGTCCTGAAGGGACGGCCCAGGGCCTTGAGCTCCTGCATCAACTCGCGGTAGTTGTAGATCTCGCCGTTGAAGACGATGCCGATGTTGCCGTCGGCACTGAACAGCGGCTGGGTGCCGGTGGCCAGGTCTATGACCGACAGGCGCCTGTGTCCCAGGGCCAGGCCGGGCTCCACATGGACTTCGTTCTCGTCGGGTCCGCGGTGGGACTGGATGTTGCTGATGCGCGCGATCAGCTCGCGTGAAATGGCGCCCGTGCCCCGCGTGTCAAAAATGCCGGAAATGCCGCACATGTTCAGTCGCGCCCTCGGGTTTGCTGCAGCGCTTGCACCAGCGCGCCGCCCTGGCTGTCCAGGTAGGACTGCAGGAGCGCGGCGGCGTCTGCCTGGGCCGTCTTGGAGTCGGACAAGGGTGTGTAAATCACGATATTGGCGCCGTCATCACCCCAGCCGCTGATCCGCCCCAGGGCGCCCTGGAGCTTGCCCGCGTAGTCGCTGGCGGTGAATACGCCGTGAACCCAGTAGAAGCGCCAGGCCAGCAGGCGCTCGCCCGCGCCGGCAATGCCGCGCGCATGTTCGCGTACCACGGCGCTTTCCACGCGCAGGCGCTGGCCATTCAGCCGCACGTCGGCGGAATCACTCGCCACACGCGCCCAAACCGGGTCCATGCTTTGCACGAGCACATTCTCGGAGCTGACCAGCTTGCGCTCGTAGTCCTGCTGGCGGTAGTAGCTCACATGCAGGCCCACGGGTCTGCCTTGGGCATCAGCGAGGCCCATTTGCAGATCGGCCGAGGCGTTCTGGAACGCGGGCACCCATGTGCTTGGCGGCGTGGCAGTGGCGCTCCATGGCGCCGCGACATTGGGCCTGGCCAGTTGTACCGCCGTTGTCGTCGCGCCCAGGTGCATCAGAGCCAGCACGGCGTGCGGCGCCAGCACCACGAGCAGCGACAGCGACAGACCAAACCACGGCCAACGACCGGAGCGACTTGGTTCGGCCAGGCTGACCGGCAACGGCGCCTTGAGTGGCGGCGCCGGGTCAACCCAGCGCGCGCCTATGAGAAACATGATGCCAATGACCAGCCCGAAGAAAAGCCAGCCGTAGATGAGATGGTCGACGCCGGTGGCGATGGTGTTGCCCGAAAGATGCCCCAGCAGCACGATGAGGTATGCGCGCAGCCAGTTCGCCACCAACGGCACCAGGATGGCCACGGCAATGAACACCATGCGCTTGCGCATGCTCTGGTAGCTGAGATAGGCAAACAAACAACCCACGGTCACCGAGGCGATAAGGTAGCGTATGCCGCTGCAGGCCTCGACGACGGACCAGGTTCCTGACGGGATGACGAATTGCTGGCCCTCACGGTAAACCGGGATGCCGCTCAAGCGCAGCGCCAATACGGTGAAGTCCGCCGTCCACACCATCAGGCGCGGCATCAGAAAGTCGCCGATGGGCACGGCAAAGAACAGAAAAGCCAGGGGGAATGCCAAGGCCCTGGCAATGCGCCAGCCCAGCACCGCTGGCACCGACAGCACGATGAGCGTCACCAATGCGAGCTGGGTCGCCGCATTCACGGAGACCAGATCGCCTGCCAACCACAGGGCCCCTGCGCCCAGCATGAGCAACCACGCCATTCGCCCCGGAGTCGGCGCCATCGATGCCAGGATGGCACGCTGGCGCCACACCAACCACAGTGAAATCAGCGGCACCACGAAGCCATGCGCGTAGGTGTCGGAGCGCGCCCAGATCATGGCCATGCCCAGGGCCGAATGCCAATAGGCGGCAAGGATCACGAGCTGCAACAAAACGAGCGCCGCCAGCGGGCGGCGCCAGTCGACGGGCATGGGTTGGATGCGGTCTGTCATGTCTGCCACCTTCATGCCATCACATCATCCATGCAGGCGGCGCCCACCCTGCCCAGGCTGCTATCAATTGTGCTGAGGTGGGCCTGCCAGCTACAGGCCTCCTGCACGTATCGGCGTGCCTGACGTCCGAGCTCGGTGAGCTTGGCTGGCGACTCAAGCAGCGATTGCAGTGCATGGGCGAACTCTTGCGGCCCATCGGCTCGCAGCAGCCCCTGTTCTGCCGTGGCGCCAATGGCATCGGCGCAGCTGCTGACGGTGACCACGGCTTGCTCCATGGACATGGCCTCCAGAATCTTGTTCTGGATGCCGCGCGCCACGCGCAGGGGCGCGACCACGGCGCTCGCATGCTGCAGGTAGGGCCGCACGTCGGGCACGGTGCCCGTGACGACGACATGCGGGCCCGCCAAGGCCTGCACCTGAGGCGATGGGCTGCGGCCCACCACGTAGAAGCGCAGCTGTGGGTTGCGCTCAATCAGTTTCGGCAGCATATCGGCCACAAACCAGCACACGCCATCGATGTTGGGCCAGTAGTCCATGGCACCGGTGAAGACGACGGCCTGCTCGCCCGGCGCAAACGGATTCTCGCGTTGAGGGTCGGGTGCAAAAAAACCGGCATCCACTCCGTTGCCCATGGCTTGCACCCGCGCCGCGCATTCCGGGGCCTGAGACAGGAACAGCTCGGTTTCGTTGGGTGTCACAAAGTATGAACACTGCGCAGATGCCGCCATGGCGCGCTCGTACGCAAGAAGACGCCGGCCCTCGCGGCGATACAGCATGGACAGAGGCCAAGGGTGCGCGGGTGCGTATTGGGTCCACTTGGCAGAGTCCACATCCACGAAGTCCACCAGCATGGGCACCTGCGGCAAAAGCAGTTGCGCGTATTGCGCCATGGCAGAGGAAAAAACCACGCAGGCCTTTATCTCGTGTGCGGCCGCCGTCTGTTGTACCCAGCGCCGCATGCCGGCGCTACGGTAATAGGCCAGCGTCAGCGCCTCTCCCGTGAGTACGGCAGTCAGGCTCTTGATCTTGGCAGTGGGTGCGTGAATGCGTTCCACATGCAGGTCGCGGCACATGCCCCGGACCGTCGGCAGGTGTTGCAGGTCATCGGGGTCGTCCACAAAGGTCCCCAGGAACACCTGGTGGTTCTTTTGCAAATGGCGCAGCAAATGGTAGGAGCGCACCTTGTCACCCTTGTTGGGCGGGTACGGCAGCCTATGCACCAGATAAAGAATATTGCTTGCTGCAACCATGGATGAAGATTCGATTAACCAAGGTTGCGCACAATCTTGGGGCCCAGCCAGTTGGTCAACTGAATGGGCATGCGTCGCCAGGTGGCGATCAGGAGGCGGTATTTGGCATTCGAAGGATTGTTCTGCGGCACGCTGTCACGCTTATACAGACGGTATTCATAGTGCAGCGGCGTGGGTTCGACCCCCCAGTTTTTCTTGAATGCGTAGGAACCCGTGTTTTGCTTGCTGCGGCCATAGTCGAATACCTTCAGGCCTCGGGCACAGGCACGGCGCATCAGCTCCCAATACTTGAAATCGTTGGCCGCAAGCTCGCGCGCAGCCTCGGCATCCCCTGCGTAGTAGGGCAGCACCTCGTCACGAAAATAAAAACTCAACACGCTGCTGACCGGCCTGCCATCGGGTGCACAAACCGTGAGTACCTCGCAATCATTGCCAAAGACGCGACGCAGGGCAGCGAAATATGTCTTGGGCAGTGCCGGAGTGCCATGACGGCGCACGTTGTCGGCGTAGAGCTCAAAAAATCGATCTGCTGCCTCGTCAATATGGGAGGTCAGCCCATTCTTTATGCCCTTTCGGACCATGGCGCGCTGTTTTCGCGGGATGGCCAGGAGATTGGCCTCCTCCGTGGCTTCTATGGGCTTGCGAAACGTGACATAGAGGTCTTGCATTGGCCAATCGGTGTGCCGGCGCTGTACATTGCGCAACTCCAGGTGATCCACCCCGAGGCGTTCTGCAAGGCGCTCGGCCTCCTGCTCCAGCGCTGCCGCAGCGTGTTCATCCAGCGCCGCAACACCGCCGTACACGGAGAATGGCAGGCTGGTCAGTGCATTGCCAAACAAGCGGCTCTTGACATGCCCGAGCGGCAGGACGCCGCGAATACCGGCGGCTGACTCGGCAAAAAGGAAATAGGTGTCATGGCGGAAAACCTCACGAATCAACACCTGCCAGCCTGCACGATGGAAGAACGTGGCCTGGCCGCATGCCAGGACAAAATCGTCCCAGCGGGCCACGTCAGTGGCGTTATGTGGGTCCAATGACCGAACGGTCAGCGCAACTTGAGCATCAGGCAAGCGGCACCTCCGATCCATGTCCGGACAGGAAGATTTGATCCATCCGACCCCAGCGAAAATCCTTGAGCAACTGTCCCAACCTCTTTTCCATGCGACCAATATTCACGTAGTGCCTGAAACGCGTCTTGAGCCCAATGCCGGGCACAAGGGGCTGGCCCACGTCAATCTCCCATGGATGGAAGTAGAAGACCGCGGGCGCTTGGTCCACGCCATTGACCCGGCGCAGCATCCACCTCGAGAGCGGATAAGGCAGCAGGCGAAAATACCCCCCCCCGCTGGACGGGAGGTTCCGATTGAATACACGCAGGGTCGTCGGCGGAATTTCCATCAAGCCGTCGCGGATTTGATGGCTAAATCTCGGCGCATCCGGCATGCCGTAGTGGTCATGCCGTATGGGATAAATGCTGGAGCTGTACCGGTAGCCGGCACGCAGCAGCGTATCGAGCGCCCACATATTTCCGGAACCTATGGAGAAACTTGGCGCGCGGTAGCCTTGCACCGGCATGCCTCCAATGTCTTCGAGCAAAGCCTTTGCGCTGCGAATATCCTCAAAGAAGGCCGCTTCGGAAAGGTCGCTCACGCGCTGATGCCCATAACCGTGGCTGGCAAGCTCATGCCCACCCTCCACAATGCGGCGAACCATTTCGGGATAACGTTCGGCGATCCAGCCCAAGGTGAAAAATGTAGCCTGGATGCCCTCATCGTCCAGCAAGGAGAGTATGCGATCCACATTGCGTTCGACACGGCATTCATGTGAATCCCAGTCACCACGCTCAATATGAGGCGCAAATGCCGAGACCTGGAAATAGTCTTCGACATCGATCGTCAGTGCGTTGGTAATGCAATGGCCGCTTCGCATGACGACTAGCCCGCCGCGCTATCCGGTTCCTGACGCCGTGCAGCGGTAACCAGCTTCTGCAGGTTCATGAGGATTTCCAGGTTCACACGCTCCTGGCGCAACACGCTGCGCTCGATGCGCAGGAGATGTGCGCTCAGTTGCTCAGCCGTTATATGCGCGAGATTGCTGGATACGCTGCTGACCAGTTCGTCATCCAGATTCAAGGCGGACAACTCGGAGTCTTCCTGCGGCAGCACTCCACGCGTTGCAGGTCTCAACCGGGACTCCAGGGGGTGGTAGACCTTGGGCGGCACATTCATTTCGGACTGGACCTCATGAATGATTTCATTGACCAATTCGACGTCGATATGCGTCTTGTCGGACAGAAAACCCTGCAGCAACACGCGATCCATCAGCGTGTTCACCCGCCGAGGGATTCCTGCCGTGAAACGATAGATACAGTCAAATATTTCGGCATCAAAGGTGGGCTTGTCCACCGCCCCCGCGCACTTCAGGCGGTGCAGAATGTACTCGCGGGTTTCTTCGGCGTCGAGCGGGCCGAGGTGACAGGTGGCGATGACACGCTGACGCAGCTGCAACATGTCGGGGCTTTGCAGGATCTCCCGGAACTCGGGCTGCCCCACAAGAAATGTTTGCAACAAGGCATCCTGGCCGTTTTGAAAATTGGACAGCATGCGCAATTCCTCGACGGCTTGCGGTTGCAAATTCTGCGCCTCGTCGACGATAAGGAGGCAGCGCTTGCCCTTGAGCGTCTGAGTGACGAAGAAGGCCTCCAAGGCCAGCAATAGATCGCCCTTGGGCACACCATTGACACGCACGCCGAATGCGGCCCCCACCAGGCGCAGCGTGTCGTCCGCGCCCAGCTGGGTACTCACCAGATGTGCCGCCACGACCGTATCGGGATCCAGGCTGTCCAAAAGGCCCCGCACGATCGTGGTCTTGCCAGCGCCAACCTCGCCCGTGACGACGATGAAGCCCTCGCAGCACATGACGCCGTATTCCAGATAGGCCCTGGCACGCTGGTGCTGCTTGCTACTGAAGTAGAAGCTTGGATCCGGATTGAGCTGGAAGGGTTTGCTGCTTAACCCATAAAAGGCTTCATACATGGATCAAAACCGGTGTGTGATGAAACCCATGATGTCTGACTCGTCATATTGATTGATACTTCCATCCGACAAAACGCGGCGCACCTGTATACCGACATTGGTGCGGCCGGTCACGAAGGTATTCCAACCGAGAATGTAGGTCCGAGTCCGGGTCGCCACCCCGGGTACGCTGCCCACGCTACGCATGTCGCCGAGGCTTGCACTGACCGATGAGTTGACCGTAAGGCGATGCGCAAGTATCAGATTCCAGCCTTGTTGGCGGATCTGTGTATTGGTGCCGAAGTCGTCACCCAGATTTAGCAGTCCACCAAGCTGGCGGCTATTGATGCGCGACACCACCATGGTGACCGAACTACGCTGCCCTAGTATTGCAAAAGAAAGCTGCTGAACCCGCTGCAGAATACTTTGCGACGTTAGGAAATCCTGAAACACCTGCATATTTGCAGGCAGGCCCCGACGGTCAATTTCAGCCTGCACGAGTTGCGCGCGTTGAATCGGATCGGACTCGACCCGGCTATAGAAACCATTCAGCAGGTCATACAGCGAACCCAGCGATGGCGATTGCGCGCCCAATCCATTGACAATGCGTCGGCGATCGATATAGCGCCATACGGTGCGTGAAGTACGATGTTCAAAGTCAACGTTATGCGACTCGCCAAAGTATCGGTTTTCACGCTCAAAGAACAGCCGCGTGCGCTCGGAAGGTTGCCAGTCGCCGCCAAAGCCTGTGATGCTGTGACTCTGCTGATTGGGCGATAGCTGATTGGTCGATTCGACCCCGCCTATGCCAATCATGCGAAGATGAGGTGTGACGGCGTAGCTCAGGCGACCACGCAACGCCGTCGTATCGATGCGACGGCCAGGAGAAAAATCGGCGGTCTGCTGTGTTGCATCTACCGCCCACCAGACGATTTGCCCCGGACTTCTATTTCCTACGTGCAACAGCCCGTCATATACCGTGACCGCTGCGCGGTTATTGGCATCGGTGCGGGTGTCACGCACGCTGTAACGCGCCTCGTAGTCCATTTCAGAGCCAATGCGGCCCTTTACGTACGGTGATATGGCAAAGGTCGATGTCTGCGCCAAATTGCTATTGGCGGGCGTAAAATCGCCCGGTGATCCAAAGACGGAAACGGGTTGCAACGAAACGACGCCATAAAGATCAACGAAAAGCCAATTATCGACGGCTTCCACGACCGCGTTCGCACGCAGGTCATGCCAGAATTTATCGGAGGTCGTGTTCTTCCAGTAATGCGCGCTGCGCAGAGAATAGTCGGCAAACCCTCTGATGCGTGCGGTATTGCTCAACAGACGGAAGCCCGGAATCAGCTCGGTGATTTGATCGCTGGTATTTGTCGGATCAAGCCGCACGTTGCTCGTGACTGTGTGCCGCACCGTCAGCCGCGGTTCCAGCCAGAAGCCATGGCGGCCCGCATCGGTTGTCGCCTTTGAAGACTGGGGCAGAGCCTGAGACTGCTCCTGCGGCGGCGACAGGCCAAGTGGCGGCACCAACGTGCTCAATCCCAGCCCATCGGGCGGGGGGGGGATGGCCGTGCCAGGAGCTTGCAATGCCGTGTTGTCGACCGGCTGCGCCATTGCCACGCACGGCAAAAATGCCGAAGTAGCGATCAACAGCCGCATCGCGGCAGAAACGCGCTCCGTGCGGCGCAAGCGTGGTAGGTGCGCAAAACCCATCACTTGCACCTCACGCCGCGGCGCCGACTGATCGGCTCTTGCCGATCATCTGGCCATAGTCATACCCATAACCATAGGCACCCAGGCCATGGTTGCGCACCTGGTTGAGCACCATGTACTTCACCGGGCTCGATTCAATGGTGGAAAGCGCATACTTCACCTCCGATTGAAGCGTTTTCTCTGCCTGCACCACGACAACCACCTGGCCCATATGGGCGGCCAGGACCCGGGCCTCGGTCGTGAGCAGCAGCGGCGGCGAATCGAAAATGATGATTCTGTCGCTGTAGCGCTTTCCCATGTCTTCCACCAGAGCCGTCATTGCGTCACTGGCCAGCAACTCGGTCGCGCGTTGATGCGCCAGGCCCGCCGGCAGCAGCGTGAGTTTTTCGACGTTGGTGCGCAGCAGCACATCGGCCAGGCTCACGCCATCTTCACGCAGAACGTCCAGCAGGCCGGGTGCAGGTGGCAAGCCGAGTTTGGTCATTACCGAAGGATGGGTCACATCGGCATCAACGAGCATGACCGTATGGTCCAACTCCAGCGCCAGACTCATGGCCAGGTTGATTGCAGTAAAGCTCTTTCCCTCACCCGGCAAGGCGCTGGTGACCATGATGAGATTGCCGTTGGCCACGACGGAGGCGCCCTTGCCCGTGGCATTGTCCAGCAAGGGGCGCTTGATGACCCGATACTGCTCGGTCATCGCCGATCGCCGGACGTTGGGAGTCACGTAACCACTGGCTCCCAGGGCGGTGAGGTCGATATGTACCGTCTTGGCTTCTGGCCTGGCGTGGGCTGCGTCCAATGCTTCAAGAGGCAGCGCCGACTCGTCCGGGTGCGGTCTGTCACCAGGCAAGGGAGTTCCCGACTTGCGCAACTGCTCCAGCCGCTGGGCCGCTTTTTCAATAGAGCTGGTCATGATTTCATGTCACTTGAAAGTACCTACGTGGTAGGACAGTGCCACCATGCACCCTACGTAAAGGAGGACGAAGGCAAGAAAGGCCATCATGAAGCGCTTGAGACTTCGAGACTCCCGCCTATGCAGATCGTCGTTGGAGATCAAGCCAACGACGCCGAGTACCGGCAGATTGGTCAGCTGCCGCAGGGCCGCGGCATCGAAAAATACCGGTCGGATCTGGCTCATGAGAAATGCAATCCCCAATCCCGCACCGATGGCCGCAAGGAGTGCCACCGGCATCAGCAGCACCCTGTTGGGAGCCACCGGCCTGGGGATCACACGCGGTGGGTCGATCACCCGGAATTCGGCCACGTTGGATGTGTTTTCCAACTTGCCCGACATCAGCGCCGATTCTCGGCGCGCGACGAGATCAGCGTAGTTTTTCTGATGAACCTGGTAGTCACGGTTGAGCTGCGCCAACTCAGCCTCCAACTGCGGGGCGACCTTGAGCTTCTGATGCGCGCGATTTGATCGCGCCTCGTACTCAACCACCCGGGCTCGCAGGGAGGCTGCCTGCACCTCGGCCGCCGAGTAGATGCGGCTGAGTTCGACGACCGCAGGGTTGGCTGCCGCAGCCCTGGCCGCCGGGATTCCCTTTCTGCGCAACTCGTCTACTTCGCGGCGCTTTTGCGCCTCGAGTTCCGCGATCAGGGCGCGTGTCCGCACCACGTCGGGGTGTTCGTCGGTATAGCGTTGCAGCAGCACATCCAGGTTGCGCTTCTGAGCGTAGATACGCGCGTCCAGCTCAGGCATCTGCACATCGGCTGCGGGCGTCCCATCGGACGCCGCCCCCTGGGCGCGCAGCAACTCCAGTTGGTGACCCGCTGCCGCGCGCGCGCTCTCGGCTTCACGCAAATCAAGCCTGGCTTGGCTCAGCTGATTGTCGATTTCTGCCACACGTCCGGCCGAGTCAAGGCCGTTTTGAGATTCCATCTCGATATTTCGCAGCTTGAAGGCCTTCAGTCGTCCTTCGGCTTCGGCAAGCTTGGCCTCATAGCTCTTGATTTGCTCATCGAGGAAGCGGCGGGCGCTATCCGAGTCTTGGCGTGTGGCGCCCAGGCTGGATTCGACAAAAATGGTCAGCAGTGCCTGCACAACACGCTGCGCCTTTTCCGGGCTCTTGTCCTTGTAAGACAGGGTGTAGAGATTGTCACGCCCGGCGGTCTGGATGCTGATGGCCTTTGTCACGGCATCAATCACACCATCCGTTGATGCCTTGGAGGTCGAGCCCAAATCCAGGTCGGCGATGCGCACCAGTCGCTCCACCGTTGGCCGGTTGATGAGCGTTCGACTGAGCATGGCGACCTGCTGCTCAATGTTCGGCTGCACGGCAATTCCGTTCATGAGCGGGCGCAGGATGGACTGCGTATCAACGAACACGCGCGCGGACGCCTGGTAGTAGTCGGGCATCATGAGCACCACTACAACGCCCACGACACCGACCAGCCAGGTGACCGCCATGGCTAACCGGCGATGAATCCACATGCCCCGCACGGTTGCGGCGAGCTGACCTAAGAGTTCATCCATTACATACCTCTTGACCGCCCAGCCCGTCCTTAACCACCGAAGCCAACGGTTCGGTGTCCGGTGGGCTCGAAGGCCTGTCCACCATTGATTGCCTTTGCCTCACGCCGTCAAGGGCGCCCGGTTGACCGCCCGCGACGCTCAATGAACGCCGTGGCAATTAAAACCATCCTTGCGGAATGATGAGGATATCGCCCGGCAGCACATCCACGTTGGCACCGATATCACCACGCTTGATCAGATCGTCCAACCGCACGTTGTAGCGCTTGTTGCCATCGGCCGTACGCACCAGTGTTGCGCGATTGCCATCAGCGAAATCGGTCAGGCCGCCCGCTGCGATCAGGACATCAAGGACCGTCATCTTTTGCTTATAGGCAAGAAACTGAGGTTTTGCCGCCTCGCCCACCACGCGAATCTGTTCGCTGTACGGACCAACAAAACTGGTCACGATCACCGTGACGACGGGGTCGCGCACATATTTGCCCAGTTCTTTCTCGACATCCCGGGCAATCTGCGTGGAGGTCTTGCCTTGCGCGACGAGGCCGTCAATCAAGGGCGTGGACACCTGGCCGTCCGGGCGGACAGGAACCGAAAGCGACAGCTCGGGGTTGCGCCAAACGATGATGCTGAGGGTATCGCCCGGGCCAACGATGTAGTTGTAGTTGGGGGCGGAGGCATTGGCAGGCGCCGCAGGGTATCGCGCGCCGGCGCAACCGGCCACCGCAGCCACCAGGACGGCCGCGGTCAGTGCGCGGGCAAATGAGGCCAAGAGTCTAGAAACATGCTTTTGCATGGCGATCCCCTTCTACATTGTTTAGATCGAATCTAACAGAATGTTACTTAAAGAATACTGCGTCCGATTGCGATACGCAAGCGCTGACTGACACATGTCGCTCGCGCGCCGCACATTGCGCGGGACGGCTTTGCGCAGCTGCAGCAGACAAGTCAATCGACCATTGAACACGGTATTGCGCACGCTCTAAAATCAACAAAATCTATCAGCGTTTCATAATGATAGCAAACATGGAGCCGTAACAGCCGCGCTCGAACTACCGTCCATAGACATCTTCAAACCGCACGATGTCATCCTCGCCCAGATAGCCTCCCGACTGCACCTCGATCATTTCCAGATCCACCTGGCCCGGGTTCTCCAGGCGGTGTGTCACACCCAGCGGGATGTAGGTTGACTGGTTTTCCGTCAGCAGAAAAGTCTCCTTGTCCTTGGTCACACGGGCCGTGCCTCGGACCACGACCCAATGTTCCGCCCGGTGATGATGCATTTGCAGTGACAGCTTGCCACCGGGTTTAACCATGATGCGCTTGACCTGAAATCGCTCGCCTCCGTCCACCCCGTCGTACCAACCCCAGGGGCGATAGACCTTGCGATGCATGACCCCCTCGGTCCCCCCATCGCGCTTGAGGCGGTCAACAATCTTTTTTACGTCCTGGGTGTGGCGCTGATCTGCAACAAGCACGGCATCAGGGGTCTCCACCACGACCAGCCCTTGCACGCCCACGCAGGCCACCAGGCGGCCCGAGGACAGCGCCAGGGTATTGCGGCTGCCCTGCATGAGGGCCCGGCCCTGGACCACATTGCCGTCGGCGTCCTTGGGCAGGATGTCCCACAACGCATCCCAGGCACCCACATCGGACCAGCCCGCCGACAAGGGCAGCACCACGCCGCGGGGCAGACCCGCCACCGCCTGCGTGCCGGTCAGGCGCTCCATCACCGCATAGTCGATGGAGTCGCTGGGGCAGGTTGCGAAAGCATCGGCATCGACACGCCAGAACGACAGGTCCGATGCGCCTCCCTCCCAGGCGGTGCGGCAGGCGGCCAGGATGTCGGGCCGGCACAGCTCCAATGCACTCAGCCAGACCGAGGCACGCAACACGAACAGGCCGCTGTTCCAGAGATAGTCGCCCGCCTGCAGGTAACTCTCGGCCGTCACGCGGTCAGGCTTTTCGACAAAACGCGCAATGGCGCGCGCGCCACCCTCATCGACCACAGCCGCGGCCTGTATGTAGCCATAGCCTGTCTCCGGCCGATCGGGAGTGATGCCGAAGGTGACGATGGCGTTGTCCTGAGCCAGTCGCGCGGCATGGCGCATGCCTTCCCGAAAGGCCGCAACTTCTGTAATCACATGATCGGCCGGCATGACCAGGAGCACGGGGTCGTCCCCGTTGGACCGAGCCGCCAGCGCCGCCAGCGTGAGGGCCGGCGCGGTGTTTCGCCCCACCGGCTCCAGCACGATGCGCCCCTGCTTGCCGATCAAGCGCAATTGCTCGGCGACCACAAAGCGGTATTCCTCGTTGCACACCACCAGCGGCGGCGCACTGTCCGCGCCGTCGATGCCATCAAAGCGCCGCAGCGTCGCCTGCAGGAGGGAGTCCTCGCCCATGAGCGCGAGCAACTGCTTGGGATATTTCTCGCGCGACAGTGGCCACAGGCGCGTGCCCGAGCCACCCGACAAGACCACTGGCTGAATCAACATGATCTGTATCTATCCCTTCTATCCATCAATGCAGGGGCAAGCCCTGTCCGGAAAGCACAAGTGTGCCCGCTCGCGGCCCCCGGCAAATCCTAGCCGGCCGGACCGTTGCCCATCCGCACGACAACGCCCGGCCAGACCCCGGTGTCGGATTAACTTACACATTGCCAAAACAAAACCCAAGACACTTTTGTAACGCAATGATTTTTAACAAAATAATTCGCAGGCACGTAGTTTGCTTGTGTTTCGGCGACCCATTCCAGCAGTCACACCCAAGACCTCCGTCACTGCATTCAAGGAGATTCACCAATGTTCAGTTTCTCAAAAATTCTGCGGCGTGCGGGTGGGGCTCTCGCGCTCGCTGCTGCATCACTGGCTAGCTCTTCGGTGCCCCTGACCACCCAGCTCGGTTTTCTGATTGACGCGTCGGGCAGCATTGGCACAACCAACTTCAACATCATGAAGAGTGGCTACGCCTCGGCGCTGGCGGCCTTGCCAACCGACGGCTCCATCGAGGTCACCATATTCACCTCCTCTTCGGGCGCCACGCAGGTGGTGGCGCCCACCGTCGTCACCGCCGCCTCGCTGCCAGGGATCGTTTCAGGCATCAACAGCATGGCTTATTCGGCCGGTTCAACGGCTACGGCTACAGGCATCACAGCCATTGCCAATGCCATGACGGGGTCGGCCAACTTCAATCAAAACCTCAATTCCATGATCAACATCGCCACCGATGGCGCGCCCAATCTTTCCAATCAAAATGGCGTCAGCCCGCAGCAAGCGGCCATCAATGCAGCCATTGCAGCCAAAGACAAGGGCATTGACGCCCTGACCGCTGAGTTCATCGGCGGCAAGCCCAGTGACGCAAACTTCCTGAAGGATCTGGTGTTCTCGCCCATCGCGGGCCCCTGCAGTGGTTGCGGCACCTACCTGGCGGCGGGCTCCACCCCCACCGACCCAATGACCACGAATCCCTGGGTCCTGAAGGTGGACAGCTTTGATGACTTCCCGACGGCCATCAAGACCAAGGTGCAGGTCGCGACCGGCCAGGTTCCAGAGCCAGGTGTCCTGATGCTGCTGGCCTTGGGCCTGGTAGGCCTGGGCGTGGCCCGCCGTAGTCGCTGCGACTGATTGACCGCTGGGCCTTTGCCGCCCAACCACGCAACGAGGGTGCCACGGACGCAGCACCCTCGTTTTCTTTTGCCTCTGGCGTTACACCATGGACAATGAAGGCGGCTGCGCCGCTGCGCGCCAGTTGTCGTACCTACCCCCTCCCCAGACCGCAGAAAGCAGAGCATGAACCATTCGCTGAAATCCCTGGCGTTGGCGACATCGGCGTTGGCCATGGCAAGTCCGTCAACGGGACATGCGGCGCAGGATGACTGCACGGTCAAGTCGCGCAGCAGCGCCGTGGTGCTGATGCACTGCAAGGCGAACCTCGCCGAAACCGTGTGGGTCGAGGCCGCCAAGGCCGCCTGCGAACCGGACAAGGCCTGCAACGTATGGATTTGGGAAGACCTCAGCAAGATCCCGCAGACGGCCCCGCACACCGATAGCGACCTGCCCAGAAGCGCCACCGGTGCGGCCGTGGCCGTGTGGATCAACGACACGGCAAGCCTGATGCGGCTGAAGAAGCTGCGTTGAACCTGGATCCGGCGGTTGACCGCTTGTGATCTTCCACTTCAATATTGAAACCGAGGCGGTCACTCGACCGTCACGCTTTTGGCCTGGCCACGGGGTTGTGCCGCCGCATAACTTCGCTGCGCGAAGTGAGCGGCGTCCAAACCGCGCCAGTTGGGCGCTACGCGCGGCGGCTTCGCCGCACCAAGAGGGCGCCGGTCATTCGACCGTCACTCTCTTGGCCTGGCCTCGGGGTTGTGCCGCCGCATAACTTCGCTGCGCGAAGTGAGCGGCGTCCAAACCGCGCCAGTTGGGCGCTGCGCGCGGCGGCTTCGCCGCACCAAGAGGGCGCCGGTCATTCGACCGTCACGCTCTTGGCCAAATTGCGCGGTTTGTCCACATCCGTTCCGCGTGCGCAGGCCGTGTGGTAGGCCAGCAGCTGCAGCGGCACGACGTGCAGCAACGGCGACAGAGGGCCGTAATGCTCGGGCATGCGGATGACATGCACGCCTTCGCTGCTTTCGATGTTGGTACGGGCATCGGCCAGCACGTAGAGCACGCCGCCACGCGCGCGCACTTCCTGCATATTGCTCTTGAGCTTTTCCAGCAGCTCGTCGTTGGGCGCCACCGTGACCACGGGCATGGAGCTGGTGACCAGCGCCAACGGGCCATGCTTGAGCTCGCCGGCGGGGTAGGCCTCGGCGTGGATGTAGCTGATCTCCTTGAGCTTGAGCGCACCTTCAAGCGCGATCGGGTAGTGGATGCCGCGCCCCAGGAACAGTGCGTTCTCCTTCTTGGCGAAATCCTCGGCCCAGCTGATGACCTGAGGCTCCAGCGCCAGCACGGCTTGCAAGGCGGCGGGTAGGTGGCGCATGGCCTTGAGATATTGCTCCTCGCTTTGCTCGGTTAGGCGGCCCTTGGACTGCGCCAGCGTCAAAGTCAACAGGAACAGGCCCGCCAGCTGTGTGGTAAATGCCTTGGTCGAGGCCACGCCGATCTCCACGCCCGCGCGCGTCACATAGGCCAATGCGCATTCGCGCACCATGGCACTGGTGGCCACGTTACAGATCGTGAGCGTATGCCGCATGCCCAGGCCCTGCGCATGGCGCAGCGCGGCCAGCGTGTCGGCCGTCTCGCCGGACTGGCTGATGGTCACCACCAGCGTGCGCGGGTTGGGCACGCTGGTGCGGTAGCGGTATTCGCTCGCCACCTCCACCTGCGTGGGAATGCCGGCTATGGATTCGAGCCAGTACTTGGCCGTGCAGCCGCTGTAATAGCTGGTGCCGCAGGCCAGGATGAGCACAGAGTCGATCTCCTTGAACACCCGCCAGGCCGCGGCGCCCGACTGGCCATGCAGGCCCGCACCGTCGAACAGTTCCGGAGCAATGCCCTGCAGGCCCTCCAGGGTGTCGCCGATGGCGCGCGGCTGCTCGAAGATCTCCTTCTGCATGTAATGGCGGTAAGGCCCAAGCTCGGCCGCGCCGCTGTGCGCGTTCACGGTGCGCACGGGGCGGCTGCCCGCGGGCAGGGGCTGGCCTTCGGGCCCGGTGATCCAGTAGCGGCCCAGCTGCAGGTCCACCAGATCGCCCTCCTCCAGGTAAACGATCTGGTCGGTCACGCCGGCCAGGGCCATGGCGTCGCTGGCCAGGAAGTTTTCGCCCTCGCCCACACCCAGCACCAGCGGAGAGCCCGCACGCGCGCCCACCACGCGGTGCGGCTCGTCCTTGTGGATGACGGCGATGGCAAACGCGCCGCGAAGCCTGGAGGCGGCGCCGCGCACGGCCTGAAAGAGGTCGCCTTCGTACAGGCTGTCCACCAGGTGGGCGATGACCTCGGTGTCTGTCTGGCTGGAGAACACATAGCCGCGCGCCTGCAACTGAGCCCGCAGCTCCTCGTGGTTTTCGATGATGCCGTTGTGTACCAGGGCCACGTGGCCGGCGCGTGCGGCCTCTGCCGGGGCTTCGCCACAACCATGGCTGAAATGGGGGTGGGCGTTGTGCACGGCCGGAGCACCATGCGTGGCCCAGCGCGTATGGGCGATGCCGGTGGCACCCTGCAAGTCGTCGTGGGCCACCTGCTCCAGCAGCTCGGCTACGCGCGCCGTGCTGCGGGCGCGGCGCAGCCCGCCCGTGGGCTGGCGCCCCAGGCTGGCCTCGTGCACGGCCACGCCGCAGGAGTCATAGCCGCGGTACTCGAGCCGCTGCAGGCCCTGCACCAGGATGGGAACGATGTTGCGCGTGGATACCGCGCCGACGATGCCGCACATGAGAACACTCCTTCCAGTCGATGGACGCGATGCTATGGCTCACGAAACGTAATTTTCAATCAATATTGAATATCTTCTGACATTTTATTTCACTACAATTGAACAATGGAATATTTGACAAAATAATAGCCAGGCATGGAATCAAATTTCACACCAGACGCCATAGACCTGCAGTTGCTGGACCTGCTGCAACGCGACGCATCGCTGAGCAATCAGGCATTGGCCGAGCGCGTGCATGTCTCGCCCCCCACCTGCCTGCGTCGGGTGCGCAGGCTGCAGGCCTCGGGCCTGATCGAGCGCCAGGTCGCCCTGCTGCAGCCCGACCGGCTGGCCCGCTTGCAGGGCCATGGGCTGTCGGCCATTGTGGAGGTGGCGCTGGACCGCCAAGGCGCAGAGCACCTGGACGCGTTCGAGGCGCGCGCCGTGGCGGAGTCGGCAGTGCAGCAATGCTGGCGCGTGTCGCCGGGACCAGACTTCGTGCTCGTCACGCACAGCCGCGACATGCCGGACTACCTGGCGCTGTCGCAGCGCCTGTTCACGCAGGATGCGAACGTGCGCAACGTCAAGGCCTTCTTCGCCACGCGACGCGCAAAATTCGAGCCCATACTGCCCATAGCCTTGCCGAACAGGCGCCAGTAACTATGCTATTTGTAGCAACTACATCATTCGGGCAAGCGGCACGCCCGCACCCGAGGGCGCGGGCCTGCGCCGCCAGGGTTCGATGGAGACGGCAGCCGCGACTACGCCAGCGCGCGCCCGATGATGATCTTCTGCACGTCGCTCGTGCCTTCGTAGATCTGGCACACGCGCACGTCGCGGTAGATGCGCTCGACGGGGAAGTCGCTCACCACGCCGTAGCCGCCCAGGGTCTGGATGGCGGCGCTGCACACGCGCTCGGCCATCTCGCTGGCGAACAGCTTGGCCATGGCGGCCTCCTTCAGGCAGGGCCGACCCGCGTCGCGCAGGGCTGCGGCGTGCCAGATGAGCTGGCGCGCGGCCTCGATCTGCGTGGCGCAATCGGCCAACCTGAAACCCACGGCCTGGTGGTTGAAGATGGGCTGGCCGAAGCTCTCGCGCTCCTTGGCATACGCCAGCGCCGCCTCGAAGGCGCTCCTGGCCATGCCCACGCTTTGTGCGGCGATGCCTATGCGCCCGCCCTCGAGCGCGCCCAGCGCGATCTTGTAGCCCTCGCCCTCGGCACCGATCAGGTTCTGTGCCGGGATGCGGCAGTTATCGAAGTTGATCTGCGCAGTGTCGCTGCTGTGCTGGCCGAGCTTGTCTTCCAGGCGCGCGACCACGTAGCCCGGCGTGTCGGTCGGCACCAGAAAGGCGCTCATGCCTTTTTTGCCCGCACCCTTGTCGGTCACGGCGATGACAATGGCCACATGGCCGTTCTTGCCGCTGGTGATGAACTGCTTGACGCCGTTGATCACGTATTCATCACCATCCTTCACGGCCGTGGTGCGCAGGGCCGAGGCGTCGGAACCCACATGCGGCTCGGTCAGGCAAAACGCGCCGAGCATTTCGCCGCGCGCGAGCGGCGTGAGCCAGTCCCTCTTTTGCTGCGCGTTGCCGTAGCGCATGAGGATGGCGTTGACCGGGCAGTTGGTCACGCTGATGGCCGTGCTGGTGCCGCCGTCGCCGGCGGCGATTTCCTCGAGCACCAGGGCCAGGGTGAGGTAGTCGAGCCCCGCGCCGCCCAGCTCCTCGGGCACGCAAATGCCATAGGCGCCAAGCGCCGCCAGGCCCTGGTGGGCCTCGCGCGGAAAGTGATGCTCCCTGTCCCAGCGCGCGGCGTGGGGCCACAGTTCTTCCTGCGAAAACGCGCGCACGGCGTCGCGGATCATTTCCTGGTCTTGCGTGAGCAGCATCGTTGTCTTCCTTGAAATGTGTCTACCAGTGCGTGGCGCGGCGGCCGTCGTGGTGCAGCAGGCGGCCCTTGTCGGCAGGCGTGAGGCCGGCCAGCACGGCGCGCATGTCGCGCACGCTGTGCTCGGCGGTCAGCGGCGCGCCTGCGCCGCCCATGTCGGTGCGCACCCAGCCGGGGTCCATGGTGACCAGGGTGGCTCGGGGGTAGTCGTGCTGAGCGGCGGCCACGGCCATGTTGAGCGCGGCCTTGCTGCAGCGGTACAGCCAGCAGTCGCTGGCCGGCACGGTGGCGATCTGCGACATGCCGCTGGACAGGAAGGCGAACACGCCCCCCGCTGCCTCCACCAGCGGCGCCACCTGGGGCAGGGCCTGCATGGCGCCGAGCAGGTTGGTGTGCATGACGGCGTCAAAGTCCTGCTGCGTGGGCGGGGTCAACGCATTCGGGTGGCGCATGACGCCGGCCACGTAGAGCGCCAGATCGATCTTCTCGCCGTCGAGCATCCAGGCCAGGCCGCTGACGCTGGCGCTTTTGGCCACGTCCACCGTCAGCGCCTGCGCGCCCAGGGCCTGCACACGCGCGCGGCCGGCGTCATCGCGCACCGTGGCCAGCACGCGCCAGCCGGCGTCGGCATACTGGCGTACGAACTCCAGCCCTATGCCGCGCGAGGCGCCAATCACCAGAACCGTGGACATCTATTTATATGAAATATGCCGCTGGCGCTTACCGGGCAAGCGTTGGCAGCTATTGATAAATGAGTGAAAAGCTCAGACAAGCTCGATGGCCATGGCGGTGGCCTCGCCGCCGCCAATGCACAGCGTGGCCAGACCCTTGGTCTTGCCGCGGGCCTTGAGCGCGTAGATCAGCGTGACCAGGATACGCGCGCCACTGGCGCCGATGGGGTGGCCCAGCGCGCAGGCGCCGCCATGCACGTTGACCTTGTCATGCGGCACCTTGAGGTCGTGCATGAGCGCCATGGGCACGACGGCGAAGGCCTCGTTGATCTCCCACAGATCCACGTCTTCGGCCTTCCAGCCGGCCTTCTTGAGCGCCTTCTCGGTCGCGCCGATGGGGGCGGTGGTGAACCAGTCGGGTTCCTGCGCATGGGTGGCGTGGGCGACTATTTTTGCCAGGGGCTTGCAGCCCAGCTCCTTGGCGGTGGACTGGCGCATGAGCACGAGGGCGGCCGCGCCATCGTTGATGCTGGAGCTGGCGGCGGCGGTGATGGTGCCGTCCTTCTTGAACGCGGGCTTCAAGGTAGGGATCTTGTCCAGGCGGATCTTGAGCGGGCCTTCGTCCTGGTCCACCGTGACCTCGCCCTTGCGCGTGCTGAACGTCACGGGCGTGATTTCGTCCTTGAATGCGCCGCTCTTGATCGCGTCCTGCGCGCGCTGCACGCTGGCGATGGCAAAGGCGTCCTGTTGCTCGCGCGTGAACTGGTACTTGGCCGCGCAGTCTTCGCCAAACGTGCCCATGGAGCGGCCGGCCTCGTAGGCGTCCTCCAGGCCGTCGAGCATCATGTGGTCAAAGACCTTGTCATGGCCCATGCGATAGCCGCCGCGGCCCTTCTTGAGCAGGTAGGGGGCGTTGGTCATGCTCTCCATGCCGCCCGACACCATCACGTCGCGGCTGCCGGCGACGAGCTGGTCGTGAGCGAGGATGGTGGCCTCCATGCCGGCGCCGCACATCTTGGACAGCGTCACCGCGCCGGTGCTGCGCGGCAGCCCGCCCTTGTGGCCCGCCTGGCGCGCGGGCGCCTGGCCCTGGCCGGCCATCAGGCAGTTGCCGAACAGCACTTCATCGACCTTCTCGGGCGCAATGCCGGCGCGCGCCACGGCGGCCTTGATGGCCGCGCCACCCAGGTCGTGCGCGGCGAGGTCGGAAAACTCACCCTGAAAGCCCCCCATGGGGGTGCGGGCGGCGCCGACGATGACGATGGGGTCTTGATGTTGGCTCATTGCGGATCTCCTTGCAGTTGCTGTGATGACGCCGCGCAGCCAAAGCGCCGCGCCGCATCGTAGGGAAACACGTCGTAGACATGGCCGGCCTGTATGCGCTCCTTGTGCGACTGCCAGAACTCCACGTCCAGCAGGTCGGCATGGTGGCGCATGAAGGCCTCGCGCACCGCGCCGTTGCCGAGCAGAAAGGGGCCGAAGGTCTCGGGGAACACATCGCGCGGGCCCACGGGCCACCAGACTTCGCCGGAAAGCTCGTCCTCCTCGCAGCGCGGCGCGGGCACGCGGCGGAAGTTGCAGTCGGTCAGGTATTCGATCTCGTCATAGTCATAGAACACCACCTTGCCGTTGCGGGTCATGCCAAAGTTCTTCCACAGCATGTCGCCGGGGAAGATGTTGGCGGCCACCAGGTCCTTGATGGCGTTGCCGTATTCAATCACCGCATGCTCCAGGGCGCTAGCGGCCTCGGGCTTGTCCACGCCGGCGTCGAAGCATTCCTGCAGGTGGATGTTGAGCGGCACCATGCGCCGTTCTATGTACAGGTGGTTGATGATGACCTCCTGCCGCCCGTCGCCGTCACGGTCGCTGATCTCGAGCTGGCTGGGCGCGTGCTTGCGTATCTCCTCGATGATCTCGTCCTCGAAGCGGTCGCGCGGAAAGGCCACCAGGCTGTATTCCAGCGTGTCGGCCATGCGGCCCACGCGGTCGTGCTGCTTGACCAGGAGGTACTTGGCCTGCACCTGCTCGCGCGTGGTCTCCTTGGGCGCCGGAAAATGGTCCTTGATGAGCTTGAACACGTAGGGAAAGCTCGGCAGGTCGAACACCAGCATGACCATGCCCTTGATGCCGGGTGCGATGCGGAACTTGTCGCTGGAATACTTCAGGTGGTGCAGGAAGTCGCGGTAGAACAGCGTCTTGCCCTGCTTGGCCAGACCCAGCGCGCTGTAGAGCTCGGCACGGGGCTTGCGCGGCATGAGGCCGCGCAGGAACTGCACGTAGGCGCTGGGGATCTCCATGTCCACCATGAAGTAGGCGCGCGCAAAGCTGAACAGCATCTGCAGGTCGTTCTCGCCAAACAGCGCCGCGTCGATGACCAGACCGCCGCACTCGCCGTGCAGAACGGGCAGCGCGAACGGCAGTTCGTTGAAGCCATTGATCAGCCTGCCCACCACGTACGCGCCCTTGTTGCGAAAGAACAGGCTGGACAGCACCTGGATCTGGAAGTTGCTGCGCAGCTTCACGCCGCCCAGGCGCTGCTCCATGGCGCGCGCCACGAAGGCCACGTCGCGGGGCAGATCCTCAAACGGACGCTGCAGCCCGTAGTCCTCGATCATGCGGGTCAGCGCGGCCGCAAGGCCCTGCTGCGCGGGGTAATAGGCGCGGTAGGTGGGCCGGGCCTGCGGGTCGTCGCTCTCTATGTATTCGGTGCTGACGGCGGGCCGCACGAAGATGAAGTTGTTGTGAAAATGCGTGCGGTGCAGGATCTTGGTGGTGACCGAGTTGAAGAAGGTCTCCGCCAGCTCCGGCCGCAGGTGGTTCACCATGAGGCCTATGTAGTGCAGCTTGACCTGGTGCCACAGGTCCATGGGCAGGGAGCCGGCCTTGAACTCCTTGTCGAGCCGGCGCACGCATTCCTTGACGCGCAGGTCGTAGAACTCGATGCGCTCGCGCTGCGCGCGCTGCTGGCCATGCCAGTCGGCCGTCTCGAAACGGTGCTTGGCACGCGCCGATTCGGCGCGGAACAGGCGATAGTGACGGTTGAAGCCGTCCATCATCGCCTTGGCGATGTCATAGGCCTGCGGAGCGTCGAGTCGTTCGGGGAACATGACCTGGCCTGCAGAACCGCGCCTGGCGTGGTGCGCCTACTTTCGCACGCGGCTGGCCACCTCGGCCACAGCCTGGCGGTGCGCCTCTTCCAGGCCCGCCACATCAGGCACGGTCATGTGCAGGTTGGTGATCAGGCCGTTGGTCAGGCTGTAGCACCAGCCATGGAGCTGCACCTTCTGGCCGCGCGCCCAGGCATCCTGCATCACGGTGGAGTGGGCGATGTTGAGCACCTGCTCGATGGCGTTGAGCTCGCACAGCGCGTCATGGCGCCATTGCAGGTCCAGTCCTTCAAGCAGTTCGGAATGCTTGTCTCGCACATCCTTCACATGGCGGATCCAGTTGTCCGCCAGGCCGATGCGGGCGTCCTGCAGCGCCGCCAGCACGCCACCGCAGCCGTAGTGGCCCACGACCATCAGATGCTCCACCTTGAGCTGATCGACCGCGTACTGAATGGTGGACAGGCAATTCAGGTCAGTGGGAACGACCACGTTGGCAATGTTGCGGTGTACGAACACCTCGCCCGGCTCCAGCCCAGTGATCTGGTTGGCGGGCACACGGCTGTCGGAGCAGCCTATCCACATGTAGCGCGGCTTTTGCTGCGCCAGCAGGCCGGTGAAGAACCCGGGACGGTCACGCTCCATCCGGGCGGCCCATTCCTGGTTGTGGGCGAACAGCTCGTCAATGGAGGCGGTGGTCATGGGCAATCCTTTGTTGTTTGCTATCGATGAGGGAGTGGCGCAGCCCGTATCCGTCAGCAGGTTTCGGAAAACAGCTCGCGGCCGATCAACATGCGGCGGATCTCGCTGGTGCCGGCGCCGATTTCATAGAGTTTCGCATCGCGCCACAGGCGTCCCAGCGGGTACTCGTTGATATAGCCGTTGCCGCCGTAGATCTGCACGCCCTCGCCGGCCATCCAGGTGGCCTTCTCGGCCGTCCAAAGAATGACGCTCGCGCAATCCTTGCGGACCTGGCGCACATGCTCGCTGCCCAGCATGTCCAGGTTCTTGGCCACGGTGTAGGCAAAGCTGCGGCCGGCCTGCAGCACGGTGTACATGTCGGCCACCTTGCCCTGGATGAGCTGGAACTCGCCAATGCTCTGGCCGAACTGCTTGCGGTCGTGAATGTAAGGCACGACGTTGTCCATCACCGCCTGCATGATGCCCAGCGGTCCGCCGGTGAGCACGGCGCGCTCGTAGTCCAGGCCGCTCATCAGCACCTTGGCGCCGCCGTTGACCTGGCCGAGCACGTTCTCCGCCGGCACCTCCACGTCCTGGAACACCAGCTCGCCCGTGTGGCTGCCGCGCATCCCGAGCTTGTCGAGCTTTTGCGCGATGGAAAAGCCCTTCATGCCCTTCTCGATCAGGAAGGCCGTGACGCCACGCGCACCCAGCTCGGGCTCGGTCTTGGCGTAGACCACCAGGGTATCGGCATCAGGGCCGTTGGTGATCCACATCTTGCTGCCATTGAGCAGGTAATAGCCGCCCTTGTCCTCGGCCTTGAGCTTCATGCTGATGACGTCCGAGCCGGCGCCCGGTTCGCTCATGGCGAGCGCCCCGACATGCTCGCCGGAAATCAGCTTGGGCAGGTACCTGGCCTTTTGCGCGGCATTGCCGTTGCGGTTGATCTGGTTCACGCACAGGTTGGAGTGCGCGCCGTAGGACAGGCCCACCGAGGCGCTGGCGCGCGAGATTTCTTCCATGGCCACCATGTGCGCCAGGTAACCCATGCCCGCACCGCCGAACTCCTCGGGCACGGTGATGCCGAGCACACCGAGGTCACCGAGTTTCTTCCAGACGTCCATGGGGAACTGGTCGGTGCGGTCGATCTCGGCCGCACGCGGGGCAATCTCCGCCTGCGCAAAATCGCGCACGGCGTCGCGCAGCGCATCGATGTCGTCGCCCAACTGGAAGTTCAGGCCTGGCAACTGGGTGGCAATGCTCATGAGGGGTCTCCTGGATTGAGGGTGATCACGGCGGGCTTCGGACGCGCCCTGTCGCCGTTGACCGCGAGCGCTGATCACGGCGCGTACAAATGACGTTTACGTAAACGTCAAATTATGCCGAACTTTAGGTCTTCGGTGGTTCGATTTTTGCAAGCAGTTCGACGGCCTCTCGTTCGTGCTCGCGCACCTCATCCAGATTGGCCTGCAAATCCCTCATCTGCGCTTCGAGCTGCTTGCGATGCTGGGCCAACACCTCCAGAAACTTGCGCAATTGCACCCCCGTATCGCGGGGACTGTCATAGAGGTCGATGATTTCCTTGGCCTCATTCAACGACAGGCCCAGGCGCTTGGCACGCAGTGTGAGCTTTAGCCGCGTGCGGTCGCGTGCGCTGTAGACGCGGCTACGGCCGCCAGGGCCGGCCCGTTCGGGCTGGAGCAGGCCCATGTCTTCATAAAAACGCATGGCGCGGGTGGTGAGGTCAAACTCCCGGGCAAGGTCACTGATGGTATAGGTAGCCATGAATTGACGTTAACGTGAACGTCAATACTACCCCAGCAGTGAGTGCCCAGCGATCCCACATTCGCGCCCGCTGACCTTGCCCTTGTTTTGGGGAGTTCCTGCCCCGCAGCTCACGTGAGCTTTCTTGCCGCGCCTCGTACCAGCGCTGGTCGTGTTGCCACGTCGTAGCGGTGGGGCTGCGCCACGAAGCTCACCGCCGTGAACAAGGTAAGTGGCGCCGCCTGGGGCCGATGGTGGATGAATGGTAGGCCGTGCTGGGCTCGAACCAGCGACCAAAGGATTCAAGTTTGCGTGGGTTTCCCCACTCCTTGGACTATCTCACCGCCCACAGCCGAACTGTTGGGGCGCCGGGCGCTCATGGGACGCTTATCGGATGGGCTCCTCACGTCCTAGTCTCTGCACCTTCCCGCCTACCGGTCCTGCGACCTGCCTTTCGGCGGGCTTGGCTCAAGGTTGCCATGGCTTGCGCTGTAGGGTTCCTTGAATTCACCCGGTTTTCCAATGAGGCTCTCGCCCCATGGTCACCATTTTTGATGAGTCCTCTGCTCTAACCAACTGAGCTAACGGCCCATTCATACCAAAACCATCATTGTGCCTGCTCGGCATGCGCCTTACGCACGCCGACCAAGCCTATTTCATCTCCAGTGGATCGACCATGAGTCCTCCGCTCCATCAACTGAGCGAACCCTCATGAGGCGCCAGCCGCGCCAAATGCGCCGTGCACAACCGCGCATTGTATGCGTTACTTGTGGTGGCTCAGGGCGGTGGACACCAGTTTGGAGGTGATGTCCACGATCTGAATCATGCGGTCGTAGGGCATGCGCGTGGGGCCTATCACTCCCAGGGTGCCGACCACCTGGCCGTCCACCTCGTAGGGCGCGCTGACCACGGATAGCTCCTCGAAAGGCACGACCTGGCTTTCGCCGCCGATAAAGATGCGCACGCCCTCGGCGCGGCTGGAGATGTCCAGCAGGCGCAGGATCTGCGTCTTTTGCTCGAACAGGTCGAAGGCCCGGCGCAGGTGGCTCATGTCGCCCGAAAAGTCGCTCACGGACAGAAGGTTGCGCTCGCCAGAGAATACAACCTCGTCCCGCGATTCGGACATGGCCTCGGTACTCACGCTCACGGCCGCCTGCATCAGCACCGCGATCTCGCCGCGCAGCCTGTCCACCTCCAGCCTGAGCCGCTCGCGCACCTGCTCCATGGCCAGGCCGGCATAGTGGGCGTTGAGGAAGTTGGCGGCCTCCACCAGCTGCGACTGGGTGTAGTCGGACTCGGTGAACAGCACACGATTTTGCACATCGCCGTCGGGCGAGACGATGATGACCAATAGCCGCCTCTCCGACAGGCGCAAAAACTCGATATGCCGGAACACCGAGGCGCGGCGCGGCGCCATGACCACGCCCACGAACTGCGACAGGCTGGACAGCAGATGCGCGGCATTGGCGATGACCTTCTGCGGCTGCTCGGGCTTGATCTGCAGGGCCGGCAGCTGCTCCTGCTGGACCGTGAGCATGGTGTCCACAAACAAGCGATAGCCCTTGGCCGTGGGCACCCGGCCGGCAGAGGTATGGGGGCTCGCAATAAGCCCCAGCTCCTCAAGGTCTGCCATCACGTTGCGTATGGTGGCAGGAGACAATTCAAGGCCCGATGCCCGCGACAAGGTTCTGGAGCCCACCGGCTGCCCGTCGGCGATGTAGCGCTCGACCAGAGCCTTGAGCAACAACTTGGAGCGGTCATCCAGCATCAAGCCATTTTAATGATGTAATTTCCGCATGAAACCCATCTTCCGTCGCGTCGCCATCATAGGCAAATACCAGGTACCCGTTGCCGGTGCGCCATCGGACAGCTCGCGGCAGATCATCGAGAGCATCGCCCAGTTCGTTGCTCAGCAGGAATGCGAGCCCACGCTGGAGGCCGAGACGGCGGCCAGCACCGGCCTCTGCGGCTATCACACGCTGGACGTGGACGAGATTGGCGGCCACTGCGACCTGTGCCTGGTCGTGGGCGGCGACGGCACCATGCTCGGCGTGGGTCGCAAGCTGGCGGCCTATGGCACTCCGCTGGTGGGCATCAACCAGGGGCGGCTGGGCTTCATCACCGACATTCCGCTGCAGGGCTACCAGGAGGCGCTGACCCCCATATTGCACGGTGACTATGAGGAAGACGTGCGCCCGCTGATGCAGGCACGCGTGGAGCGTGCGGGGGAGTCCGTTTTCGAGGCCCTGGCATTCAACGACGTGGTGGTCAACCGTGGTTCCACCTCCGGCATGGTGGAGCTGCGCGTCGAGGTGGATGGCGTATTTGTGTCCAACCAGCGCGCCGACGGCCTGATCGTTGCCTCGCCCACGGGTTCCACCGCATACGCGCTGTCGGCCGGCGGACCCATGCTGCACCCCTTGATCCCGGGCTGGGTGCTGGTGCCGATCGCGCCGCACACCTTGTCCAACCGGCCCATCGTGCTGCCCGACACCGCCGAGATTGCCATCGAGGTGGCAGGCGGGCGCGACATCAGCGCCAACTTCGACATGCAGTCGCTGGCCTCGCTGCAGCATGGCGACCGTGTGCTGGTACGGCGATCGGCCCACCGCGTTTGCTTTCTGCACCCACGCGGCTGGAGCTTCTTTTCGACCCTGCGCAGGAAGCTGCGCTGGAACGAGGGAGGATCCTGAGCATGGCCCTGAGGCGCATTGCGCTGCGCGACTTCGTCATCGTGCAGGCGCTGGATCTGGATCTGCACGCAGGCTTCACGGTGCTCACGGGCGAAACCGGCGCAGGCAAATCCATATTGATCGACGCACTGCAGTTGCTGCTGGGCGCGCGTGCCGACACGGGCGTGATCCGCGAGGGCGCCGAACGCACCGACCTCTGCGCCGAATTTGACACCAGCCCGGCCGCCCTGGCCGCCTGGCTCGACGAGGCCGGCTTTCCTCAGGACGACCCGCTGCTGCTGCGCCGCACCGTGGACCTGCAGGGCAAGAGCCGCGCCTGGATCAACGGCATACCGGCCACGGCGGCGCAGATGCGCGCCCTGGGCGAGCACCTGCTGGACATCCACGGCCAGCACGCCTGGCAGAGCCTGACGCGACCCGAGGCCGTGCGCGGCCTGCTTGACGCCTATGCCGGCGTGCAAGTGCAGCCGCTGGGGGCGCTGTGGACGGCCTGGCGCGACGCGCAAAAAGCGCTGGCCCATGCGCGCAGCGCGCAGGACTCGCTACAGCAGGAGCGCGAGCGCCTGCAATGGCAAATTGGCGAGGTCGACAAGCTCGCGCCGCGCGAGGGCGAGTGGGACGAGCTCAACGCCAGCCACGCCCGCCTGTCAAATGCCCAGGCGCTGCTGGACAACGCCCAGGGCGCGCTGATGGCGCTGCAGGGCGAAGACGCCGGCGGCGCCCTGAGCGCGCTGGCCCAGGCCCGCCAGCTGCTGCAGGTCTATGAGCATTTGGACGAGTCCTTCCGCGCCCTGGGCGAGGTGCTGGACTCCTGCATCGCCCAGGCCGACGACGTGGCCCACTCGCTGCAGGGCTATCTGCGCCACGCCGAGCCCGACCCCGATGCATTGGAGCGGCTCGATGCTCGCCTGTCGCAATGGCTGCAGCTGGCCCGCCGCTACAAGCGCACGCCGGCCGAGCTGCCGGGGCTGCTCCACGGCTGGAAGGAAGCCCTGCGTCGCCTGGACGACGCCGCCGACCTGGCCGCGCTCGAAGCCGCCGAGCAGGCCCACGGCGGAGCCTACCTCAAGGCCGCGCGCGCCCTGTCGCAAAAGCGCGCCAAGGCCGCACCCGGGCTGGCAGAGGCCATCACCGAGGCCATGCAGGGCCTGGGCATGACGGGCGGACGCTTCGAGGTGCAGGTGGGCAGGGCCGCCGAGCCCGGAGCACATGGCCTGGATCAGGTGGCCTTCCTCGTCAGCAGCCATCCGGGCATGACGCCGCGCCCCGTGGGCAAGGTGGCCTCGGGTGGCGAGCTCTCGCGCATCGCGCTGGCCATATCGGTCACCACGAGTACGCTGGGCGAGGCGCCCACGCTGATCTTCGACGAGGTCGATTCCGGCGTGGGCGGCGCCGTCGCCGAGACCGTGGGCCGGCTCATGCAGCAGCTTGGCCGCTCGCGCCAGGTGCTGGCCGTCACCCACCTGCCCCAGGTGGCGGCCTGTGCGGATCACCACCTGGTCGTCTCCAAGCACCGCCACGTCGGGGGCACGACCAGCGCCGTGGCCTCCGCCGGCGCCGAGCAGCGCGTTGCCGAGATCGCGCGCATGCTGGGCGGCGAGCATCTGTCCCCGACCACCTTGGCACATGCCCGCGAGATGCTCGGCGGTGCACGTGCCGCCACCGCAGCGGGTTGAGCCATGGCACTGGAAGTCGTCGTCATCACCGGCATGTCCGGCTCTGGCAAGTCGGTGGCCCTGCACGCGCTGGAGGATGCGGGCTACTACTGCGTGGACAACCTGCCGCCTGAGCTGCTGGCCTCGTTCGTGGCGCTGGAGCATGCGCACCACGGCCATCGCGTCGCCGTTGCCATGGACGTGCGCAGCGCCACCGCCCTGCCGCTGGTGCCGCAGCAGCTGAACCGCCTGCGCGAGCAGGGCGTGCAGGTACGCTCGCTGTTCCTGGACGCCACCACCGGCACGCTGGTGCGTCGCTTTTCCGAGACGCGCCGGCGCCACCCCCTGTCACAAGACGAGCTCATCGAGGGACGTCGCGCCCTGGTGCAGACCATTGAGCTGGAGCGCGAGCTGCTAGCCGAGCTGCGCGCGCAGTCGCATGTCATAGACACCAGCACCCTGCGCGCCTCGCAGCTGCTGAGCTATGTGAAGGACCTGCTGGCCGTGCCGCCCAGTCAGCTCACGCTGGTGTTCCAGTCCTTCGCCTTCAAGCGTGGCCTGCCGTTCGACTCCGACTTTGTCTTCGACGTGCGCATGCTGCCCAACCCGCACTACGAACCCACGCTGCGCGAGCTCACCGGTCGCGATGCGCCCGTGGCCGAGTACCTGGAGCAGCAACCCGAGGTGGTGTTGATGCACACGCACATCAGCCAATTCCTGGAGCATTGGCTGGACGCGCTGGCACGGAACCACCGCAGCTATGTCACGGTGGCCATAGGCTGCACGGGCGGGCAGCACCGCTCCGTCTACCTGGTGGAGGAGCTCGCCGATCACTTTGGTGGCCGCTGGAACACGCTGCGACGGCACCGCGAGCTGGACGGGATTTAGGCCCCCTGAGGCGCGTCGCGCGACGGCCGGGGGATCGGGTCGCGCCAGTTTCATGCGCCGCGGGCCATCGGCAGCGCAATGAATTGCCGTAGGCTCAAGTCGTGATAACGGGTGATTCGCCCTTCCGGGACACGCGCTCCACGCACAGCCCGTCATCCCCACGAAAGCGGGGATGACGAAGCGGCGGCTCTGCAGCGGAAATCGCTACTTGAGCCTTCAAAATAACGGCGTCATCTACAGCGCGCCGATCAGCCTGCGCACGGGCGCGGGCAGTCCCAGCGCCAGGCATTGCTCGGGCGTGAACCAGCCGGCCTGGCCGCTCTCGGCGCAGTGCGGCTTCGCCGCCGCTTCCGCGCCTTGCGCCAGCACCGGGTGCAGGTGCAGGTCACGGTGCGTGAGCACATGGGTGAATGCCGGCAGATCTTCGGCACGGCCCAGGGCCGGCAGGGCCGCGTCCAGCGCGGTACGGCTGTCATAGACCGGCGGACAATAGAGACCGGCCCAGATTCCTGCGGGTGGGCGGCGCTCCAACCACAGTCGGCCGTCGGCGTCCTGGCGCAGCAGCAGCCACCAGGCCTGCGCACTGCGCTTGAGCCTGCGCGTACGCACCGGGTAGTCCTGCGGGTTGCCGTCGCGCCGCGCCACGCAGCCCTCTTGCAGCGGGCACAGCATGCAGCTCGGATTGCGCGGAAGGCAAATGCCGGCGCCCAGGTCCATGAGTCCCTGTGTGTAGCGCGGCATGCAGACCTCAAGCTCATCGCGGGGCAACAGATCCTCGGCCAGGCGCCACAGCTCGCGTTCATTGCGCGCCTCGGCCAGGTCGGCATCAAAACCCAGCACCCTCGTGAGCACGCGCCGCACGTTGCCGTCGAGGATGGCGGCGCGCTCGCCGAAGCAGAACGCGGCGATCGCACCCGCCGTGGAACGGCCAATGCCCGGCAGTGCGGCCAGCTCGGGCACTGTGCGAGGGAACTGCCCGCCATGCTGCAGCGCCACGATCTGCGCGCAGCGGTGCAGGTTGCGCGCGCGGCTGTAATAGCCCAGTCCGCTCCACAGCGCGAGCACCTCGTCCTGGGGCGCAGCGGCCAGCTGACGCACGTCCGGAAAGCGCGCCAGGAAGCGCGCGTAGTAATCCAGCACCGTCGCCACCTGGGTCTGCTGCAGCATGATCTCCGACAGCCACACGCGGTAGGCGTCGCGCGTGTTCTGCCACGGAAGCAGGTTGCGCCCATGGTCGGCCTGCCAGCACACGACGCGCGCTGCAATCTCCATCGGAGCTGCCGTCATGCCGGTGTCAGGGGCATCAGCGGCTGGGGCTCGGTGTGCGGGATGTCCAACACAGGGACTTCATCCTGAATGCCCGGCTGCTGCACAAGCTCGGTAGTCAGCTCTTTCAGGCGCAGCTCCAGTTCTGCCAGGTTCTGCTCGGCGGCCTCGATCTCGGCAATGCGCTGCACCAGGCCACCGGCCGCCTGCTGGATGCGGTTCACCGCCTCCATGCGCCGGGCAAAGCTGCGCTTGCGCTCGCGCAGCTGCGCGTCGAGCTGGGCCGTGGCCGTCTTGCTCCACATCTCCAGATCATTGGCGGCGGCCTCGAACACCGTGCGCAGGCGCAGTCCCAACGCGCGCAGCAGGCGCTGCGCGAACTCCGGCCGGGCCAGACGCAACGCATTGCCCATGCCCACGTATTGCAGGTGGCGCCGCTCTATGGCCGTGATCTCCTGCACATAGGGCCCAAGATCCGCCAGCGACGGCACCTGCAGCGAAAACCCGAACTCGGTGTTGAGTTGGCGGAAAGTGCCTGCCAGCATGGACTGAATCTCGCCCGCTGTGGCCTGGGCCGCCTCCATCGCCGCGCGCACGCGGGCAAAGCTCTCGCCATAGGCCTTGCGCACGCCCAGCTTGAGCCCCGCAGCCTCGAGCGCTTCGGTCAGCGGCACCAGCTGCGCCTTCAGCGAACGCGGCCCGAGCCGGTGGAACAGCTCGCGCAGCATTTTCAGGTGCACGGCGCGCACGGCCTGGATGCGATTCGAGCAGGCCTCGAACTCCTGCTGCTCCTGCTCGATACGCCCGCGCATGGTCTCGACCACGGAGGCGTTCTTGCCGCGCAGGCTGCGCAGCTCCAGCATCTGCTCGTCAAGGTCGCGGCGCCGGATGTTGAGCACGCGCCGGGTCTGGGCGTGCAGTCCGGCCACCCCGCTCGCCACGGTGGCACGCAAAATGGCCTGACGCCGCCCCATGATGCCCGCGCCCAGCGCCACCTCCAGCTGCGGCAGGCGGCTGGCCTCCAGCAGCGCATCGTCGCAGTTGATCTTCGCCACCAAGCCCTTTTGTGCCGAGATGGCCAGCACCTGGCCGAGCGGCATGCGCAGCACCTCGGCGACGCTGTGGCGCTGGCGCTCGAGCTCTGCCTGAACCTGGGCGGGTGGGTTCAGCGGGTCCCACAGGGTATCGATCTTGTTGAGAACCACCAGGCGCGCCTCGGGCGCGTCGTCGGCCGCCCCCAGGTGCTCGCGCCAGATGGCGAGGTCGGAGCGTGTGACGCCGGTGTCCGCCCCCAGGATGAACACCACGGCATGCGCCTGTGCGATCAGGTTGATGGTGAGCTCGGGCTCCACGCCCACCGCGTTGAGGCCAGGAGTGTCGAGGATCACCAGCCCCTGCTTGAGCAGAGGATGCGGGATATTGATGATGGCGTGCCGCCACATAGGCACCTGTACCATGCCACCGGCATCCTGCATGGGGTTCTCGGCGCCTGCCTCGTCGCTCCAGAAACCCAGGGCCCGCGCCTCATCCACGGACACCCGCCGCACCTCGGACACCTTTTGCAGGGCCTGGGCCATCTGGGCGGGGTCGTCCATGTTCAGCGCCAGCTTGGCCCAGCGATCGGGCTTGAGCCGCCATTCGGCCAGCCCTTGCGGCTGCATGCGCGTCTCTATGGGCAGCAGGCGCAGGCTGGGGGCCGTGCCGCTCTCGTAGCCCAGTTCCGTAGGACACATGGTGGTGCGCCCTGCGCTCGCGGGCATGATGCGTCGCCCATAGCCGGCAAAGAAGATGGCGTTGATGAGCTCGGACTTGCCGCGCGAGAACTCGGCCACGAAGGCCACCGTTACCTTGTCACTGCGGACTTGTTCCTCTAGGCGCTGCAGCCGCTCCTCGACGGCCGAATCCATGAGGTCATGCGCCCCCATCCACTGGCCAAGCCGCCTGAGCTGCTGGGCAAAGGCACGCCGCCACGCACCATGCTGGTCAAAGCGTTCGTTGAATGAGGGTCCCACTGTGTTTCCGGCTGTCGATGCATGCGCCCACACGGGGCGGGATGGCGCAATATAGCATCGCCGCAGGTGCCCACCGCCCTCGTCGGCCGCCCCTAGCGGCGCTGGCACTGCGGGCAGAAAAAGCTGCTGCGCTGCCCCTGGCGCAGCACGCACACGGGCGTGCCGCATTGTCTGCAGGGCTGACCTGCGCGCCCATAGACATTGGCCTCAAGCTGGAAATGCCCGGCGCTGCCATCGGCGCTGGAGAAGTCACGCAGCGTGCTGCCGCCGCGTCCCACGGCACGTGCCAGCACCTCGCGGATCGCACCATGCAGGCGCAGTGCGCGCCGAGGCCCTATGGCGCTGGCGCGTACCGTCGGCCTGATGCCGGCCAGGAACAGCACCTCGCTGGCGTAGATATTGCCCACGCCTACGACCACCCGGCCCGCCAGCAGCAGCTGTTTGATGGACATGCGGCTGGCGCGCAGGCCCGCGTAGAAGGCCTGGAAATCGAAATCCTCCGCCAGGGGCTCCGCCCCCAGCCCCCCGAGCAGCTTGCGCGCCTGTGGATCGCCCTCGCCCGCCACCCAGACCACGGCGCCAAAGCGGCGCGGGTCGTGCAGCCGTAGCCGGCCCTGATCCGTGTCCATGTCGAAGTGATCGTGCACGCCGCGCCCGGGCAGGTCGCTGGCAAAACGCAGGCTGCCCGACATGCCCAGGTGGATCAGCAACAGCCCGCACTGCAAATCCAGCAGCAGGTATTTACCGCGCCGGCGCACGCCCAGCACTCGCTGGCCGACCAGGTCTTCGGGTGCCAGGCCCAGCGGCCAGCGCAGGGGCTTGCCCAGGGTCACGGCACGTATTGTTGCGCCGCAGATCGCATTGGCGAGGCTGCGCCGCGTCACCTCCACCTCGGGCAGCTCAGGCATGACAACACTCGTCAAGAAGTCTGCGAAGCATGGATTATTATGGGCCGATGGTGCAATTCTTCCGTTGTTTCCGGCCAGCAGCCCTTGCCTGCCTGGCCGCAGCCTGTGTTTTTCCCGCCCTGGCGCAGACCCAAGGGCGCACCGGCGCAGCCGCCACGGCACTCGCTGCACAGGAGGAGGAGGAAGAGGCCAGTGCCGCACTCAATGCCGAGCTGTTCTACGAACTGTTGCTCAGCGAAATCACTACCAGCGAGGGCGACCCGGGAACGGGCTACAACCTGATGCTGGACGCGGCGCGCCGAAGCGGCGATCCGCAGCTGTATCGCCGCGCCACGGAAATCGCGCTGCAGTCGCGTTCCGGCGAGTCCGCCCTGGCGGCCGCGCGCGCCTGGAAGGCGGCGCTGCCACAGTCGCGTGACGCCAACCGCTATCTGCTACGCATACTCGTGGCGCTCAACCGAATCGACGAAAGCGCCGAACCGTTGCGCCAGGAGCTGGCGCGCGCGCCCGCGCGCGACAAGATTTCCAGCATCCGCATCCTGCCCCAACTCTATGCGCGTGCCAGCGACAAGGCGCTGGCGGCACGCGTCGTCAGGCAGGCACTGAAAGAGGATTTCAACAACCCGGCCGTCGGCCCCACAGCATGGACCACCGTGGGTCGCATGGACCTGGCCGCGAACGACAAGGCGCGCGCACTCGAGGCCGCGGGCAACGCCCTGGCACAGGATCCTGGCGACGACGGCGCCGCAATGCTGGCACTGCAGTTGCTTGAAAGTGGTGTACCGGAGGCCGAAGGCCTGCTGCCCCGCTACCTCAGGGACAAGCCCGCCGCGGAGGTGCGCATGGCCTATGCACGCGTGCTGCTGGAGTCGCAGCGCCTGGGCGACGCACAGACGCAGCTGGAGGCCGTCACGCACGAACACCCCGACAGTGCCCAGGCCTGGCTGCTGCAGGCGGCGCTGCAACTGCAGAGCGGCCACCTGGACCAGGCCGAGGAGGCCCTGCAGCAGTGCACGCGGCTGCTGGATCAGGCCCCTGCCACCGAGCAACGCCAGCGCGCCCAGACCCAGGTCTACCTGATGCAGTCGCAGCTTGCCGAAAAACGCGGCGAGCTGGCCCAGGCCCAGGCCTGGCTGAACCGCATCGACGATGCCGAGGATGTTCTGGCCGTGCAAAGCCGACGTGCCTCTCTGCTGGTGCGCCAGGGCCGGCTTGATGAAGCGCGCGCGCTGATCCACGCCCTGCCCGCCAAGGGTCCGGACGACGAGCGCCTGAAGCTCCAGGCCGAGGTGCAGTTGCTGCGCGAGGCCGGCAAGTACCAGCAGGCGTATGAGCTTGCGGGCAAGGTCGCGGCCACGGCGCCGCAGGACAACGATCTGGTCTACGACCAGGCCATGCTGGCCGAGAAGGCCGGACGCACTGCCGACATGGAGCGCCTGCTGCGCAGCATCATCACGCGCCAGCCCGACTATCACAATGCGCTCAACGCCCTGGGTTTTTCCCTGGCCGACCGCGGCGTGCAGCTCGACGAGGCCAAGACCCTCATCGTCAAGGCCCTGGAATTCGCGCCCCAGGACCCGTTCATCACCGACAGCCTGGGCTGGGTCGAATTCCGCATGGGCAACCGCCAGCAGGCCCTGGACATCCTGGAGCGCGCCTACAAGGCCAGGCCCGACGCGGAAATCGCCGCCCACCTCGGCGAAGTGCAATGGAGCCTGGGTCAGCACGAGCGCGCACTGGCGACCTGGCGCGAGGGCCTGCGCATAAACAAGGACAACGACACCCTCAAGTCAACGCTCAAGCGCCTGGGAGCCAGGCCTTGAGCGCACCCGTGCGCAGGCGCTTGCTGCTGGGTGCACTGAGTTTCTCGCTCATTGCCGGCTGCGCCCAGCCGCCACGCCCGGCCAGCGGCGCCGCCGATCACTGGAGCGGACGCCTCGCCGTGCAGGTCGAGGATGCCGCCTCGCAGTCGTTCAGCGCGGGCTTTGAACTGCAGGGCAGCGCCGAGGCCGGTGAACTGACCCTGTTCAATCCGCTGGGCAACGTCATGGCCCAACTGCAATGGTGGCCGGGCCAGGCGCTGCTGCGCAATGGCGGCGAACAGCGCCGGTCCACGTCGCTGGAGGCGCTGGTGCGCGAACTCACGGGAAGCGAGCTACCGATTGCCGCACTGTTCGGCTGGCTCAAGGGCGAGGCCGTGCAAGCCGCAGGCTGGCAGGCGGACCTGAGCGCGCTGGCCCAGGGCCGCCTGACCGCCATACGCCACACGCCCGTGCCGCAGACCACGCTGCGCGTGGTGCTGAGTCTTTGAGCACAACATGCAAGCCCTGTACGACGTACCGGCGCCGGCCAAGCTGAACCTGTTCCTGCACGTCACGGGGCGCCGCCCCGACGGCTTTCACCTGCTGCAGTCGGTCTTCATGCTGATCGACTGGTGCGACACGCTGCACTTCGAGCTGCGCAGCGACGGCCTCATCACACGCGAGGACCTCACGCAGCCCCTGCCCGAAGACGACCTCGTGCTGCGCGCCGCGCGTGCCCTGCGGGCCGCCAGCGGTTGTCACCTAGGCGCGCACATAGGCGTGCACAAGCGCGTGCCCGCCCAGGCCGGCATGGGCGGCGGCTCATCGGATGCTGCCAGCACGCTGCTGGCGCTCAACCGGCTGTGGCGACTCAAGCTGCCGCGCGCGCGCCTGCATCAGATAGGCCTCACCCTGGGCGCCGACGTGCCATTCTTTTTATGTGGCAAAAACTCCTGGGTGGAGGGAATTGGTGACATAATTCGCCCTCTTGATTTTGAGCACCAACTGCCAGACGCGAGTTTTGTGGTGGTCAAGCCCGAAGCGGGCCTGGATACGAAGAGCATTTTTTCGCACCCAGCGCTTAAACGCAATTCTGGCTGTGCTACAATCCAAGGCTTTGCTGCAACGCCCTACCAGTTTGGTGGCAACGACCTGCAGCCGGTTGCACAAACCCTGTGTCCCGAGATAGGCCAGGCCATTGCCTGGCTGGAATCGAAGGGCTTGCAAGGGCGTATGACGGGCTCTGGAAGTGCGGTGTTTGCACAAGCCACACAGGCCATTGACCTGCACGGTGCACCTGCTGCATGGCAAGTCAAAATGTGTGAGAATTTAAAGCTTCATCCACTGTCGGACTGGGCTTTGGATGTGTAGATTGAGGTGGGTTGCCGCATGGCAGCCGACCTGTGTAGGGGAGTCGCCAAGTTGGTAAAGGCACCGGATTTTGATTCCGGCATGCGAGGGTTCGAGTCCTTCCTCCCCTGCCAAAACCCATTGCCCGTCCGGGACATCAATTCAGACTGCCGAGTCGCTCATGCAAACCGCCACCCCTGACTTCCTGGTTTTCACGGGCAATGCCAACCCCGGCCTGGCTTCCGAGATCGTCCAGCACCTGGGCCGCAAGCTCGGCGCCGTCGATGTGGGGCGCTTCTCCGACGGCGAGGTCACGGTCGAGATCAAGCAGAACGTGCGTGCCCGCGATGTGTTCGTGGTGCAGTCCACCTGCGCGCCGACCAATGAAAACCTCATGGAACTGCTGATCATGGTCGATGCGCTCAAGCGCGCGTCGGCGGAGCGCATCAGCGCCGTGATCCCCTACTTCGGCTATGCCCGCCAGGACCGCCGCCCGCGCTCCACGCGCGTGCCGATCTCGGCCAAGGTTGTGGCCAACATGCTGCAGGCTGTGGGCGTGGCCCGCGTGCTGACCATGGACCTGCACGCCGACCAGATCCAGGGCTTCTTCGACATTCCGGTGGACAACATCTACGCCTCGCCGGTGCTGCTGCGCGACCTCAATCAGAAGAAGTACGAGAACCTGATCGTCGTCAGCCCCGACGTGGGCGGCGTGGTGCGAGCCCGTGCGCTGGCCAAGCAGCTGGGCACGGATCTGGCCATCATCGACAAGCGCCGCCCCAAGGCGAACGTGTCCGAGGTCATGCATGTCATCGGCGACATCGACGGCCGCAACTGCGTGATCATGGACGACATGATCGACACCGCAGGCACGCTGGTGAAGGCCGCCGAGGTGCTCAAGGAGCGTGGCGCGAAGAACGTCTACGCCTACTGCACGCACCCCATCTTCTCGGGTCCGGCCATCGAACGCATTGCCAAGGGCACGGCGCTCGACGAGGTGGTGGTGACCAACACCATTCCCCTGAGCGATGCCGCCAAGGGATGCTCCAAGATTCGCCAGCTCTCCGTGGCACCGCTGATCGGCGAGACGATCCAGCGCATCTCCAAGGGAGAGTCGGTATCGAGCCTGTTCTCCGACTGAGCGTCGGCGAACATCACGCAGGCCTCATGCCCACCGGGCATGGGGTCTTTTTCAACAGTGGGCCAGGCTGGTCGCGGCCGGCCCCATCAGGAGTTAGCTATGCAATTCGTCGCTTTTGAGCGCGCCAAGCAAGGTACGGGTGCGAGCCGCCGTCTGCGCATTTCGGGCAAGACCCCCGGCATCGTCTATGGTGGCGCCGCCGAACCCCAGCAGATCGAACTCGATCACAACGCCCTGTGGCATGCCCTCAAGAAGGAAGCCTTCCACTCCAGCATCCTGGACATGGAACTGGGCGGCCAGGTCACCAAGGTGCTGCTGCGTGACGTGCAGTACCACCCCTTCAAGCAGCAGGTGCTGCACGTGGACTTCCAGCGCGTGGACGACAAGACCCGCGTGCACCTGAAGGTGCCGCTGCACTTCGAAGGCCTGGAAGGCTCGCAGGCCGTGAAGGTCGAAGGCTGCACCGTCACCCCCCTGATCCACGAAGTGGACGTGATGTGCATGCCCTCGCAGCTGCCCGAGTTCATCACCGTCGATCTGAGCGGCCTGAACTCCAAGTCCACCCTGGGCGTGCAGTCGCTGAAGGTGCCCCATGGCGTGAAGGTCATCGTGCGCGGCTCGAACAAGAACCCCGCCCTGGTGTCCATCAAGCTGCCCGAAGTGGTGGTCGACGCCGCTGCCGCACCGGCACCCGCCGCCGCCCCCGCCAAGAAGGGCAAGAAGTAAGCATTGCTTGCCTGGCCGCGCCACATGGGGCGGCCTGAAGATCAACGGCCCACGCCCTGCGTGGGCCGTTGTCATTTGAGCCCCACGGATAATCGCCGCCATGATCAAACTCTTTGTCGGCCTGGGCAACCCGGGCCCGGAATACGAGGCCACGCGCCACAACGCGGGTTTCTGGTGGATTGACGCGCTGGCGCGCGAGCTGAAGGTGACACTGGTGCCCGAGCGCGCCTACCACGGCCTGATGGCGCGCACCAGCATCGCCGGCCACAGCGTCTGGCTGCTCGAGCCGCAGACCTTCATGAACCTCTCGGGCAAGTCCGTGGCGGCCCTGGCGCGCTTCTTCAAGATCGCGCCCGAGGAAATCCTCGTCGTGCATGACGAGCTCGACCTGCCGCCGGGCCAGGCCAAGCTCAAGCGCGGGGGCAGCCACGCGGGCCACAATGGCCTGCGCGACATCCACGCCCAGCTGGGCAGCAGCGACTACTGGCGTCTGCGCCTGGGCATAGGCCATCCCGGCGTGAAGTCCGAAGTCATCCACTGGGTGCTGAAGAGACCCGCGCCCGACCAGCGCCAGCTGATCGACGACAGCATCGCCCACTCGCTCAAGGCCTACCCCGCCATGCTGGCCGGCGACATGGACAAGGCCACGCTGCTCGTGCACACGACGAAGCCGCCACGCCCCAAGCCACCGCGCCCTGCGCCCGCCGTGCCGCAGGGTGGAGCGATTTGACTACATTATTGATAGCTGCAAGCGATTGATAGACAAGCTTTAGAGCCTAAAAACGTCCAGATCAAGCCGATTGTGCAGCGCGCAGGCGCTCGAACTTCTGCCACAGCGTCTCGCGGCTTTCCTGGTGTGCCGGATCCACCGGAATGCAGGCCACGGGACAGATGGCCACGCACTGGGGCTCGTCGAAATGGCCCACGCATTCGGTGCACTTGGAGTGGTCAATCTCGTAATGCTCCGCACCCAGAAAGATCGCCTGATTGGGGCATTCGGGTTCGCAGACATCGCAGTTGATGCACTCGTCCGTGATCTTCAGGGCCATGGCGTGGCTTTCCCGGGAGGAATGGTGAAGGGCATGCTCGGATTATCCGCCCTCACAAGCGAGCAAGCCTCCATGGCCGGCCTGCGGTCGCGGTTTTTGCCGCTATGCTTTCGGGCCCCTTACAGCCGCCTCACTTGCCCATGGCATTGTTCATCCTCCAACGCCTTGCGGCACTGATCGCCACGCTGCTGGGCGCCTCGATCGTGGTGTTCGTGGTGCTGGAGGTGTTGCCGGGCAACGCCGCCGAGGTGCTGCTCGGCCCCGACGCCGCGCCCGAGGCCGTGGCCGCCCTTGCCGCGCAACTGGGCCTGGACCAGCCCGCGCTGGTGCGCTACGGCCAGTGGATTCTGGGGCTGCTCACGGGCCGGCTGGGCGACAGCCATGCCTATGGCGCGCCGGTCATCGAATTGATCGCAGAACGCCTGGCATTGACCGTGCCGCTCGCCCTGCTGGCCATGCTGCTGGCCTGCGCCCTGGCCCTGGCCGCGGGCCTGTATGCCGCGGCGCGCCACAACCGCCTGGGCGACTGGGGCGTGATGGGGCTGGCGCAGCTGGGCATTGCGATTCCCAACTTCTGGTTCGCCATCCTGCTCATCCTGCTGTTCTCGGTAAAGCTGCAGTGGTTCTCGGCCGGGGGCTTTCCGGGCTGGACCGAGGCGGCCGGCGGCGGCGTGCTGCCCGCGCTCAAGGCGCTGCTGCTGCCGGCCGTGGCGCTGGCCGTGGTGCAGGCGGCGATTCTGGCCCGCATCACGCGCTCGGCCGTGCTCGACGTGCTGCGCGAGGACTTCGTGCGCACCGCGCGCGCCAAGGGCCTCACGCGCCGCGCCGCGCTCTGGCGCCATGTGCTGCGCAACGCCATGATTCCCGTCGTCACCGTCATGGGCCTGCAGTTCGCCAACCTGCTGGCCGGCACCATCGTGGTGGAGAACGTGTTCAACCTGCCCGGCCTGGGCCGGCTCATCTTCCAGTCGATCGCCAACCGCGACCTGATCGTGGTGCGCAACTGCGTGATGCTGCTCGCGGCCATGGTGGTGCTGGTGAACTTCGTGGTCGATCTGCTGTATGCGGCCATTGATCCGCGCGTGAAGGTGGGCGGACCATGAGCCTTGCACCCGCCACGGCATTGCCGCCCGCGCCGGGCTTCTGGCGGCGCGCCCTGCGCCACCGCAGCTTCGCCATGGGCGCGCTGTTGACGGCGCTGCTGCTCGCCGCGGCCCTGCTCTCCCTCGTCTGGACGCCCTGGCCGCCCTACGACATGGCCATGGACGCCACGCTGCAACCGCCCGGCCCCGCACATTGGCTGGGCACCGACGCCTACGGGCGCGACGTGGCCTCGCTGCTGCTTGTGGGCGCGCGTGCGTCGATTGCCGTGGGCGTGATCGCCGTGGGCATTGGTCTCGCGCTGGGCGCGGCCCTGGGCCTGCTGGCCGCGGCGCGCGGCGGCTGGGTGGAGGAGGCCGTGATGCGCCTGGCGGACTTCACCTTCGCCTTCCCGGCGCTGCTGCTGGCCATCATGCTCACGGCCGTGTTCGGGCCGGGCATGGTCAACGCCATCATCGCCATCGGCATCTTCTACATACCGACGTTTGCGCGCGTCACGCGCGCCTCGGCCAAGGCGCAGTGGGCGCGCGACTATGTCCTGGCCGCGCGCGCGTGCGGCAAGGGGCCGTGGCGCATCACGATCGAGCATGTGCTGCCCAACATCGCCTCGGTGCTCATCGTTCAGGCCACGATACAGTTTGCGCTCGCCATCCTGGCCGAGGCCGCCCTGTCCTACCTGGGCCTGGGCACTCAGCCGCCCCAGCCCTCCTGGGGACGCATGCTGGCCGAGGCGCAGACGCTGATGTTCCAGGCCCCGCTGCTCGCCGTCTGGCCCGGCGTGGCGACCGCGCTGGCCGTGCTGGGCCTCAACCTTCTCGGCGACGGGCTGCGCGACCTGCTCGACCCCCGTCTTGCACGCCAAAGATGACGAGCCGCACCGCCCCGCTGCTCGAGGTACGCGAGCTCGCCATCACGCTGCAGACGCAGCGCGGGCCGGTGCGCGCCGTGCACGACCTGAACTTCACACTCGCGCGCGGCGAGACCCTGGGCCTGATCGGCGAATCGGGCTGCGGCAAGTCGCTCACCGCGCTGGCGCTCATGGGCCTGCTGCCCGAGGGCGCGCGGGCCGAGGGCAGCATCCGCTTCGAGGGGCAGGAGTTGCTGGGCCTTCAAGAGCTCGCGCTGTGCCGCCTGCGCGGCAACCGCATGGCCATGGTGTTCCAAGAGCCCATGACGGCGCTCAACCCCGTGCATCGCATAGGCCGGCAGGTGGCCGAGCCGCTGCGCCTGCACCAGGGGCTGACGGCGGCCCAGGCGCGCACCGAGGCCATCGCCCTACTCGAGCGCGTGGGCATCACCCAGGCGGCACAGCGCTTGGACGCCTACCCGCACCAGTTCTCGGGCGGGCAGCGCCAGCGCATCACGATTGCCATGGCGCTGGCCTGCGGGCCCGATCTCTTGATTGCCGACGAGCCCACCACGGCGCTCGACGTGACGCTGCAGCGCCAGATCCTGGACCTGATCCACGGCCTGGTGGCCGAGCGCGGCATGGCGCTCGTCCTCATCTCGCACGACCTGGGCGTGATCGCGCGGAGCGTGCGCCGCACCCTGGTGATGTATGGCGGCACCGTCGTCGAGGCCGGCCCCACGCGCGCCGTGTTCGGCCGGCGCGCCCACCCCTACACCCAGGGCCTGTTCGCCGCCCGTCCGCAATGGGGCGCGGCGCGCGTGGCGGGCGGCCGCCTGCCCACCATTGCCGGCACCGTGCCCGAGCTGGCCGACCTGCCCGTGGGCTGCCCGTTTGCCGGGCGCTGCCCGCGCACCATCGCCGCCTGCCACGCCGCCCTGCCGCCCGCCGTGGACCTGGGCGCGGGCCTGGGCGGGGGCCATGTGGCGCGCTGCATACGCCTGGGGGACGCGCCTTGATCACTATGCAATCGGTAGCTGCTGACGCTTTACCAGCGGGCGCTGCAGGCCAATTTGACCCCAATCCCGCACTGCTGCGCGTGCGTGACCTGCGGCGCGACTACGCGCTGCCGCGCACGCGCCTGTTGGCGCCACGCCCGCATCTGACGGCACTCGCCGGCGTGAGCTTTGACCTGCACGCGGGCCGCAGCCTCGGCGTGGTGGGCGAATCGGGCTCGGGCAAGTCCACGCTGGCGCGGCTGGTGATGGCGCTCGATGCGCCCAGCAGCGGCAGCGTGCAGCTGCTCGGGCGCGACCTGCACCGCCTGCCCGCGGCCGAACTGCGCGCGGCGCGGCGCGACTTCCAGATGGTGTTCCAGGACCCCTATGGCTCGCTGGACCCGCGCCAGCGCGTCGAGACCATCGTCACCGAGCCGCTGCAGGCCCTGGCCGGCGCCACGCGTGCCGAGCTGCGCGAGCGCGCCGCCGAGGTGCTGGCCCAGGTGGGCCTGCGCCCGGGCGACGCGCACAAATACCCGCATGAATTCTCGGGTGGCCAGCGCCAGCGCATCGCCATCGCGCGGGCCCTCATCACGCGCCCGCGCCTGATCGTGGCCGACGAGCCCGTGAGCGCGCTCGACGTGTCGGTGCAGGCCCAGGTGCTCAACCTGCTGGCCGAGCTGCAGGAGCGCCTGGGCCTGAGTTTCCTGCTCATCAGCCACGACCTGGCCGTGGTGCAGCACCTGTGCGACGAGGTGCTCGTGCTGTACCAGGGGCAGGTGGTCGAGCGCGGCGCGCCGCAGACCTTGTTCAGCAGTCCACTGCACCCCTACACCCGGGCGCTGGTGGCGGCAGTGCCGCGCATCGACGACTTCATGGCCTGATGGCCACATGCCGGCACCCGCTGTAGTACAACCGCAGGCGTTTCATTCACGCCAGGAGTCCCCACCCATGCCGACCCGCCGCACCGCCCTCGCCTCCGCAGTCCTGGCCTCTGCCGCGCTGACCACGCCGCTGCACGCGCTGGCCCAGGGCAGGAAGGACAGCGTCACGCTGGCGCTGGTGCTGGAGCCGCCGGGCCTGGATCCCACGGCCGGCGCGGCCTCGTCGATTGCCGAGGTCACGCTCTACAACATCTACGAGACACTCACCAAGATCAACGCCGACGGCAGCGTCTCGCCGCTGCTGGCCGAGAGCTGGGAGGTCTCGCCCGACCTCAAGACCTATACCTTCCGGCTGCGCCGCGGCGTGCAGTTCCAGAACGGCGAGCCCTGCAACGCCACGGCCGTCAAGTTCTCGTTCGACCGCGCGGGCGGCGACAAGAGCACCAACAAGGACAAGCGCCTCTTCGCTGGCCTGACCACCCAGGTGGTCGATGAACACACCGTGGTGCTGATCAACCAGGACATCGAGCCCGACCTGCTGTTCCTGCTGGGCCAGGCCACGGCCATCATCGTCGAGCCCAAGAGCGCCGCCACCAACGCCACCCGGCCCGTGGGCACCGGCCCCTACCAGCTCGCGGCCTGGAGCCGCGGCGCGTCGCTCACGCTGGCGGCCTGGCCGCAGTGGCGCCAGGCGGCGGCCATCAAGATGCGCCGCGCCACCTTCCGCTTCATTCCCGACCCTGCGGCGCAGGTGGCCGCCCTGCTCGCGGGCGACGTGGACGCATTCCCGCGCGTCACGCCGCGCAGCATGGCGCAGTTCAAGAGCGACCCGCGCTTTCAGGTCATCGTGAGCGGCTCGCGCGCCAAGACCATCCTGGCCATCAACAACGCCCGAAAGCCGCTGGATGATGTGCGCGTGCGCCGCGCCATTGCCGCCGCCATAGACCGCAAGGCCGTCATCCAGGGCGCGGCCGACGGCCTGGGCGTGGCTATCGGCAGCCACTACGTGCCCGGCGCCTATGGTTTCGTGGACACCACGGGCATCAACCCCTACGACCCCGAGAAGGCCAGAAAGCTGCTGGCCGAGGCCGGCGTGAAGCTGCCTCTGACGCTGACCATGACACTGCCGCCCGCGCCCTACGCGCGCCAGGGCGGCGAGCTCATCGCGGCGCAGCTGGCCAAGGTGGGCATCACGCTCAAGCTGCAGAACGTGGAATGGGCGCAATGGCTGTCGGGCACCTACGGCGCCAAGAACTACGACCTGACGCTGATCTCGCATGTGGAGCCCTTCGACCTGGGCAATTTCGCCAAGCCCGACTACTACTGGGGCTACAGGTCGCCGCAGTTCAACGAGCTCTACGACAAGATCAAGAACGCCGCCCGCCCGGCCGACCGCGCGCGCCTGCTCGGCGAGGCCCAGCGCCTGCTGGCCGTGGACGCGGTGCATGTCTTCCTCTACCAGCCGCAATGGGTGACCGTGGCCAGGAAAAACCTGCGCGGGCTGTGGAAGGACATGCCGATCTTCGTCAACGACCTCTCGGCCCTGTCCTGGTCATGACCGCGCTGCACGATCTGTCCGCCCACGAGCTGCTCGCCGCCTACCGTGCGCGCAGCCTCTCGCCCGTCGAAGTGACGCGTGCGCTGCTCGAGCACATTGCGCGCTGGGAGCCGCATCTGCACGCCACATACCTGCTGCGCCCCGACGAGGCCCTGGCCCAGGCACGCGCCAGCGAGGCACGCTGGCTGCGCGGCGCGCCCTGCGGGCTGCTCGATGGCGTGCCCGTCACGGTCAAGGACAACATCGCCACCCGCGGCGACCCCACGCCGCTGGGCACGGCCGCCCTGCCCCTGGTGCCCGCGGCGGCCGACGCCCCGCCCGCGGCGCGCCTGCGCGAGGCCGGCGCGGTCTTCATCAGCAAGACCACCATGCCGGACTACGGCATGCTGTCCTCGGGCCTGTCGTCGTTTCACGCGCTGGCGCGCAACCCCTGGGACCTGTCCAAGGGCCCGGGGGGCTCCAGCGCCGGCGCGGGCGCGGCCGCCGCGGCCGGCTATGCGCCGCTGCATGTGGGCACGGACATAGGCGGCTCCATTCGCCTGCCCGCGAGCTGGTGCGGCATCTTCGGCCTCAAGCCCAGCCTGGGACGCATCCCCATAGACCCGCCCTACACGGGCCGCGCCGCCGGCCCCATGACGCGCACGGTGCACGACGCCGCGCTGATGATGCAGGTGCTCAGCCGCCCCGACGCGCGCGACAGCATGAGCCTGCCGGCGCAGGACATCGCCTGGGAGCAATGCGCGGCCCCACCCGAGCAGCTCCGCGGCCTGCGCCTGGGCCTGCTGCTCGACGCCGGCTGCGGCCTGCCCGTCGATGCCGAGGTGCGCGCCGCCATCGAGGCCGCCGCGCGCCTGTTCGAGCAGGCGGGCGC
>JAFECU010000282.1 GCA_018242005.1 Pseudomonadota bacterium
GTCGTAGTAGTAGAGGCCGCCCCTCGCTGTGGAAAACCTCTGTTTTTGCTTGCAGATCAATCAGTTGAGTGCGGCCAAAGCATGGGGAGCGAAAGCTGCGCCCGCTGCACCCGAAATGGGGACAAGCGGGGCGGCGGGCGCCGGTCTGTGGACAACTGCCCGGTTGTGCCGGAATGCTCCGCAGACTTGTCCACAGCCTGCCCGCCATGGAGAGATTTCAGGTCAAAAGCGCCTCCAGCGCTTTGTGGAAAAGCGTAAGCAGCTATCGTTTGAATAGTGATAGTCGGAAACGGGGCGGCGCCCCGCCACGGATGCGGGACAATGCGGCCCCTCCCGTTTTCTTGCGAGATTGCTTGCCGTGACCGATTCCGCCAAACTCCCCCTGCCCGACCGCCTCGCCGTTGACCCGCGCAGCCCGCACCATGTGGCGGCGGTGTTTCAACAGGAGGGCGACATCGGCATACGCTTCAACGGCCGCGAGCGCTTCGACGTCGAGGAGTACTGCATCAGCGAGGGCTGGATCAAGGTGCCCGCCGGCAAGACGGTGGACCGCAAGGGGCGGCCGCTGCTCATCACGCTCAAGGGGAGCGTGGAGGTGTTCTACAAGTAAGTGGCAGCGCGCCTGTCGCCCGCTCAGCGCCCCAGCAGGGAGCGCGCCACCAGCTCCTTCATGATCTCGGACGTGCCGCCGTAGATGCGCAGCACGCGCGCGTCGGTCCAGAAGCGGGCGATCGGGTATTCGGCCATGTAGCCGTAGCCGCCGAAGAGTTGCAGGCAGGCGTCGGCCACGCGGCCGAACATTTCGGTGGTGTGCAGCTTCAGGGCGCTCACGGCCTCGGGCGTGAGTTCGCCGCGCTCGTACGCGGCCACGCTGGCGTTCAGAAAGGCCTCGGCGGCGGCGATGTCGGCCGCGCACTGCGCCAGCGTGAAGCGCGTGTTCTGGAACCGGGCGATGGGCTGCCCGAAGGCCTGGCGCTCCTGCACATAGCGCACGGTGGCGTCGAGCGCGCCGCGCGCGCCGTAGACGGCCTGCACGCCGATGATGAGGCGCTCGCGCGGCAGCTCGCGCATCATCTGCACAAAGCCCTGGCCCTCCACGCCGCCGAGCAGCGCATCGAGCGGCACGCGCATGTCCTCGAAGAACAGCTCGGAGGTGTCGCCCGCGTGCTGGCCGATCTTCTCGAGGTTCTGCCCGCGCGAGAACCCGGGCGTGTTCGTGTCGACGAGGAACAGGCTCACGCCCTTGGCGCCCGCGGCCGGGTCGGTCTTGGCGGCGAGCACAAGCAGGTCGCAATGCTGGCCGTTGCTGATGAAGATCTTGCTGCCGTTGATGACGTAGCCATCACCCTCGCGCCGGGCCGTGGTGCGCAGGGCCTTGAGGTCGCTGCCCGCGCCGGGTTCGGTCATGCCGATGGCGGCCACCGCCTCGCCACTGGCCATGCGCGGCAGCCAGTGCTGGCGCTGCGCCTCGGTGCCGCAGTGCAGCAGGTAGGGCGGAACGATGTCGTTGTGCACCTGCAGCCCGCCGACGAAACCGCCGTAGCCCCGGCGCGAGAGCACCTGCACCACGGCGAACGAGAAATGCACGCTGGCGCCCGGGCCGCCGTATTCGTCGGGCACGTCCGCGCAGAGGTAGCCGTTCTCGCCCATCCTGCGAAACAGCTCGCGCTCGACGATGCCGGCCTTTTCCCAGTCGCGGTAATGGGGCTCGATCTCGGCGTCGCAAAAGCGCTCCAGGGATGCGGTGAACAGGTCGAGCTCGGCCTGCTCGTCGGCGTTGAGAAACGTGTTGGGCAGCATGGTGTTCACACCCTTTCGAAAATGGCCGCAATCCCCTGGCCGCCGCCGATGCACATGGTGACCAGCGCATAGCGGCCGCCCGTGCGCTGCAGCTCGGCAATCGCCTTGGTGGTGATGATGGCGCCCGTGGCGCCCACCGGGTGGCCGAGCGAGATGCCCGAGCCGTTGGGGTTGACGCGCGCCGGGTCCAGGTCGAGCTGCTGCATGACGGCGCAGGCCTGGGCGGCAAAGGCCTCGTTGGCCTCGATGACATGCATGTCCTGCGCCTTCAGGCCCGTGCGCGCCAGCACCTTTTGCGTCGCGGGCACGGGGCCCATGCCCATGTAGGCCGGCTCCACGCCCGCGTGCGCGTAGCCCACGAGGCGCGCAAGAGGGATTGCGCCCAGCGCGGCCAGGCGGTCGCCGGCCACCAGGGTCACGGCGGCCGCGCCGTCGTTGATGCCCGAGGCGTTGCCCGCGGTGACCGTGCCGCCGTCCTTTCTGAACGCGGGCTTCATGCCCGCGAGCTGCTCGAGCGTGGTGCCCGCGCGCACATGCTCGTCGGTGTCGAACAGCACCGTGCCCTTGCGCGTGGCGATCTCCACGGGGGTGATCTGCTCCTTGAAGTACCCGGCAGCGATGGCGGCGGCGGCGCGCTGCTGGCTCTCCAGCGCCAGGCTGTCCTGCATCTCGCGGCTGATGCCGTAGCGCTCGGCCACGTTCTCGGCCGTGATGCCCATGTGCATCTTCTGCCAGGGGTCGTGAAGAATGCCGAGCATGTAGTCGATGCTCTTGCTGTCGCCCATGCGCTGGCCCCAGCGCGCGCCCTGGTCGAAGTAGGGGCCGCGGCTCATGCTCTCGCTGCCGCCGGCCACGGCCACGTCGCAGTCGCCGTAGCCAATGGCCTGGGCGGCGGACACGATGGCCTGCAGGCCCGAGCCGCACAGGCGGTTGACGTTCATGGCCGGCGTGTCGATGGCGCAGCCCGCGTCGATGGCGGCGACGCGCGCGAGGTAGGCGTCCTTGGTGTCGGTGGGAATGACGTTGCCCATGACCACATGGCCCACGGCGTCGGGAGCGATGCCGGCGCGCGCGATGGCGGCCTTGACGGCGGTGGTGGCCAGCTGGCTGTTGGGCACGTCCCTGAGGCTGCCGCCAAAGCTGCCGATGGCCGTGCGGGCGGTGGCTACGATGAAGATGTCGCGTGTGGTCATGGGGTTACCTTTGGCTGCTTCATGATGGTGTGCGCGGGCCATGGCGCGTGGAGCGGGCGCGTCCGAGGCGAGGGCAGCCGCGCAAGGGGGTGTTTCCTTTACCTTCCATGGAATTGCGGTTTGCGCTTGGCGAGGAAGGCGTCTATGCCACCGCGCATGTCGGCCGTCTGCGCGCAGGCCTCGAAGGCCGCGGCCTCGGCCTGCAGCTGTGCGGCCAGGTCGTGGTCCAGCCCCGCGCGCAGCAGGCGGCGCATGTGGCCGTAGGCGAGGGTGGGGCCGGCGGCCAGCCGCTCGGCAAAGGCCTGGGCCGCGGCCTCGAGTTCGGTAGCGGGCAGCACGCGGTTGACCAGGCCCAGGCGCAGGGCCTCGTCGGCGCCGAAGGTCTCGCCGAGCATGGCGATCTCAAGCGCCTGGCGCAGGCCCACGAGGCGCGGCAGCGCCCAGCTCGCGCCCACGTCGCAGCTGGTGCCCAGGTTGATGTAGGCGAGGTTGAATTTGCTGCCCTCGGCCGCGAGCACGAAGTCGCACATCAGCATCAGCGACAGGCCTGCGCCCGCGGCCGCGCCGTGCACCTGGGCGATGACCGGGGCGTCGAGGGCCTGCAGCAGCAGCAGGGCCTCGTTCAAAGGGCCGAGCAGGTCACGCGCGCCCTGCACCGGGTCGGCGGCGAGCAGCGCGAGGTCGCCACCTGCGACGAAGGCGCGGCCCGCGCCCTGGAGCAGCACGGCGCGCACGCTGGCGTCCTGGGCAATGCCCTGCACTGCCGCGAGCAGCGCCCGGGCGGTGGCCACGTCCAGGGCGTTCATGGCCTCGGGGCGGTTGAATTGCAGGGTGACGATGGCGCCCTGGCGGGTGGTGAGAAGGGGTGTGGTGGACATGTGTTACTCTTTATTTGATAGCTTTTGACGCTTTGTGGATAGGCGCTAGAGTCGTATTTTCTTAAGTTGTGTTGCCAGCCCTCACCCCCGCCCTCTCCCAGAGGGAGAGGGAGCAAATACCGGCGCGACCGATCATGCATACAAGGCCTCGATCTCCTGTGCATAGGTCTTGTAGATGCTGGCACGGCGCACCTTCATGGTGGCGGTGACCTCGCCGTCGTCGTGGTCCAGCTCCTTGGTGAGCAGGTGGAACTTGCGGATCTGTGCCACCTGCGCGAGCCTGGCGTTGCCCGCGGCGATCTCGTCGCTGATGAGCTGGCGCACCTCGGGCGTCTCGACCAGCGAGCGGAAATGCGTGAAGGCGATGCGCCGCGCCTCGGCCCATTTGCCCACGGTTTCGAAGTCGATCATGACCAGGGCGCCGACGAACTTGCGCGCGTCGGCCACGATCACGCATTCCTTGATGAAGGGGCTGGCCTTCATGGTGTTTTCTATCTCCGAGGGCGTGAGGTTCTTGCCGCCGGCGGTGATCATGATGTCCTTCAAGCGGTCGACGATTCGGATCTGCCCGCCTTCCTCGCGCACCACGTCGCCCGTGTGCAGCCAGCCGTCAACAATGCTTTGCGCCGTGGCCTCGGGGTTCTTGTAGTAGCCCGCGAACACCATGTCGCCGCGCAACTGCAGCTCGCCCGTGTCGGCAATGCGGTGCTGCACGCCCTGGGTGACCGGGCCCACGGTGCCCACGGTGACGCGGTCGAGGTCGTGGCCCGTGACCATGCCGGTGGATTCGGTCAGCCCATAGACCTCGATGAGCGGCACGCCGATGGTGCGGAAAAAGCGCACCACGTCGGGTGCAATGGGCGCGGCGCCCGTCAGCGCCACCTGGGCCTCGCGCAGGCCTATGAAGTTCTGCAGCGCGCGCAGCACCAGCCAGTAGTACGCGCCGTAGCGCAGGCGCTCGGCCAGGCTCCATTGGCCGCGCGGCTTTTCCGCCAGCGGCGCGCAGGCGGCCAGGGCGCGTTCGTACAGGCGGCGGCGCAGCGCGCCGGTCTCCTGCATCTTGATGCTGATGGACGAGTGCAGCTTTTCCCAGATGCGCGGCACGCCCAGGAACATGCTGGGCGCGACCTCGCGCAGGTCCTCCTGCACGGTGCGAATCGATTCGCCGAAGTTGACCGTGGAGCCCAGGTACAGCGGCACGAAGGTGGTCAGCATCTGCTCGGCCACATGGCACAGCGGCAGGTAGGACAGGTGCGAGGTGTCGGCCGCGAGCCGCAGGCGTTCAATGATGCCGGGCGTGACGCCGCGCATGTTGCGCCAGGAGATCATCGCGCCCTTGGGCTTGCCCGTGGAGCCCGAGGTGTAGATCATGAGACCGATGTCGTCCAGCGTTTGCTGCGCCAGCAGCGCGTCGATGCGCGCCTGGCTGTGCGCCTTGCGGCCCATGTGCTCGACCTCGTCGAACGTGGCGATCAGGGCGCGCTGCGCGGGCGTGAAGCTGCGCAGGCCCTTGGTCTCCATGACGATGATCTTCCTGAGCAGCGGCAACTGGTCGAGCGCGTCCAGCACCTTGTCGGTCTGCTCCTGATCCTCACAGACCATGATGGAGATGTCGGCATGGCCCACGACATAGGCCACCTCGGGGCTGGGGCTGGTGGGGTAGACGCCCACGGTGATGCCGCCCACCAGGCCCGTGCCCATCTGCGCGAGCACCCATTCGATGCGGTTTTCGGCAATCACGCCCACATGGCCGCCGGGCTCAAGGCCCAGCTGCAGCAGGCCCTGACCGAAATGCGCGGCGCGCTCGTAGTACCGGGCCCAGGTGAAGGGCTTCCAGATGCCGAAGTCCTTTTGCCGGATGGCGACGCGCTGGCCGTCCTGCAGCGCGCGCCGGCGCAACATCTGGGGCAGGGTGAGTTCGGGAAGGTTCATGTCGGTCATCCATTGCGCGTCGTATGGGGCGCGGCCTTGAAAACTGGCGCGGCCGACGCCAGCGGCCACCGCGCAAGGGCCGCCCCGCCGCGCTGGTGGCGTCCCCCTTCCCGCGCGCCAGCGCGAGAGAAGGGGGAAGGCGCGCAGCGCCTCAGGGGGATGTAGCTCATGACAGCCATCTCTTGCGCCGCTTGTAATGCTTGATCTCTTTGAAGCTCTTGGCCTCGCCGCTGCTGCCCATACCCAGGTAGAACTCGCGCACGTCGGGGTCGCTGGCCAGGCGCTCTGCCGTGCCGTCGATGACGATCTTGCCGCTTTCCATGATGTAGCCGCTGTGCGCCACGGCCAGGGCCACGGTGGCGTTCTGCTCCACGAGCAGCATGCTGGTAGCTCGTTCGGCATTGATGCGCGCGATGATGGCGAAGATGTCCTCGGTGAGTTTGGGCGAAAGGCCCAGCGAGGGCTCGTCGAGCAGCATCAGCTCAGGCTGGGCCATGAGCGCGCGGCCAATCGCGAGCATCTGCTGCTCGCCGCCCGAGAGGTAGCCGGCCAGGCCCTTGCGGCGCTCGTGCAGGCGCGGAAAGTATTCGTAGACCAGGTCGAAGTCGGGCTTGTCCGCGTTGCTGCGCCCGGTGAGCGCGTAGGTGGAGGCGACGAGGTTTTCCTCGATCGTCAGGTCCTCGAAGATGCGCCGCCCCTCCATCACATGCGACAGGCCGCGGCGCACGAGCTGCTGCGGCGCCACGGCCGCGATGTCCTGCCCCGCAAAGCGGATGCTGCCAGAGGCGAGCAGGCCGTTCTCCAGCGGCAGCAGGTTCGATATGGCCTTGAGTGTGGTGCTCTTGCCCGCGCCGTTGCTGCCCAGCAGCGCCACGATCTGCCCGCGCGGCACGGCCAGCGACAGCCCGCGCAGGGCCTGCACGGCCTTGTTGTAGATGACCTCGATGTTGTTGACCTCGAGGACGTTGGGAGAGGGAGGGGTGGACATTGGCCGTTGCTGCTATTACTCCCTCTCCCCCATGGGGGAGAGGGGTGGGGTGAGGGGGTGTTCGGGCATGGTGTCCGATGACAGGCCAGCCCTCACCCCTGCCCTCTCCCAGAGGGAGAGGGAGGAATACATCACAGCTTGATCCAATCGGACGCCGCCACCATCTTCTGCGCCTTCATGTCGGCCTTGTAGACGCGGCCCACGGGAATCGAATTGCCGGCAATGGTGATGGGCATGCCGATCAGCCCGCCGGTGTCGAAGTCCTTGATCGTATTGAGCGCGGCCTTGAGGTTGGCGCCCGACAGCGGCTTCTTGGCGTCCAGGCAGCGCTTGGCCGATTCGAGGAACAGCATGGCGGCCAGAAAGCCCTGCATGTAGGCCGTGCTCTGGTATTCCGGGCGCATGGCGCGGATCCTGTCGAGCATGGGGGCCTTCTCGGTGTCGTAGTAGTAGCGGTAGGGCATCACGCCCATGAAGCCGTCACCGGCCTCGCCCATCTTCATGACGGTGGAGCTGTCCATGGTCCAGAAGGTGCCCATCCACTTGCTCTTCATGCCCTGCTGCTTGCCCTGGGTGATGAACTCGGGGATGGGCGCGAGGATGTAGCCGTGGAAGATGGTGTAGTCGGGCGCGGCGCGGCGCAGCTTGATGACCTCGGTGGACACGTCCACGCTGCCCGCGGGCGTCATGATCTTGATGGGCACCGACAGGCCGAGCTTCTTCGCCTCGGCCTCGCTTTTCTCGATCGGGTCGCGGCCGAATTCGGAGTCGGAATACACGAAGGCCACCTTGGCGCCGGGCTTCTCCTTGGCGATGTGGCGGAGCAATATGCCGAACATCTCGGTGTAGTCGGGGCCGACGAGGAACTGGTGCGGGTACTTCTTGGGGTCGTTCAGCTCGCTCGCGAACGAGGCGCCGGCCATGAGGATGTTGCCGTTCCTCTCCAGCTCGGGGTTGATGGTCTTGGCAAAACCGGTGGAGTCGCCGTAGTACAGGTTGACCTTGTTCTGGCTGGTGATCTTCTTGAAGGTGGCCACCGACACATCGACCTTGTAGCCCGTGTCCTCGGGCACGTAGCGCACCTTGCGCCCGGCGATGCCGCCGGCGTCGTTGACGATCTTCACGTAGTCCTGGATGCCGGCGTTGATGCCCACGCCCGCAAAGGCGAACACGCCGGTCATGGGGATGGAGCCGCCGATGACGATGTCGTCCGCCCCCTGGGCGAGCACCGTGAGCGGCTGTGTCAGGGCCGCGGCGCCGGCGGCGGCGGCGCCCAGCATGAGCTGGCGGCGCTTGTGGGAAATGCGTTGCTGTGCCATGTCTTGTCTCCTAGGGGTTTAGTTGCGGAAGGGCCACAGGTGGAAGAACCGGCGCGTGCGGCGCCACATTTCTGCGAGCCCCAGGGGCTCGAACACCAGAAAACCGATGATGAGTGCGCCGAACACGATCAGGCGCACGGGCGAGAGGAATACCGCGAGGTCCGCTCCGCCGGGCAGCAGGTCGACGGCGAACTTGAGCAGCTCGGGCACCATGGTCATGAACACCGCGCCCAGGATGCCGCCGAGGATGGAGCCCATGCCGCCGACGATGATGGCCGCGAGGAAGAAGATCGACATGGACAGCGGAAAGCTCTCGGGCGTGACCACGCGAAAGAAATACGCCCACAGCCCGCCGGCCACGCCCGCGTAGAACGAGGACAGGCCGAACGAGAGCAGCTTGTAGCGGAGCAGCGGTATGCCCAGCACCTCGGCCGAGATGTCGCGGTCGCGGATCGCGATGAAGGCCCGGCCTATGCGCGTGCGAAACAGGTTGGCCGCGCCGACGAGCATCAGCAGCGTGACCGGCACGATGAGCCAGTAGAGGCGAAACGAGGTGTCCAGGTCCCTGCCCAGCAGGCGCGCCGGCGGCAGCGACAGCCCGGCCGTGCCGCCCGTGAAGTCGAAGTTGGCAAACAGGAAATGCGCGATGAACGAGGCCGCGATGGTGGCGATCGCCAGGTACAGGCCCTTGACGCGCAGCGAGGGAATGCCCACCACGATGCCGCCGACCATGGCCACCCCGCCGCCGGCCAGCAGGTTGAGCAGAAACGGCGTGCCCCAGCGCGTCTGCAGAATCGCCACGGTGTAGGCGCCCAGGCCCATGAAGGCCGCCTGGCCCAGACTCACCAGGCCGGTGTAGCCCGTGAGGATGTTCAGCCCCGTGCTGCTGGCCACGTTGATGGCCACCAGGCAGGCCATGTAGAGCCAGTAGTCGCTGGCAACGAAGGGGAACAGCAGCAGCAGCGCCGCGCCCAGCGCGAGCCACACATGCTGGGTGCGCGAGTCGAACAGCGCGGCGTCCGCGACATAGCTTTGCTTGAGGGTTCCGATGCGCATGGCCTAGAGCCTTTCGATTTCGCGCGTGCCGTACAGGCCGTAGGGGCGCAGCATGAGGATGGCCACCAGCACCACAAAGGTGGCCAGCAGCTTGTATTCGCCACCCAGATACGCCCCGGCCAGGGCCTCGACCAGGCCGATGAGCACGCCGCCCACGAGCGCGCCCAGCACGCTGTCCAGGCCGCCGACGATGACGACGACCAGCACCGACAGGCCGAACACGCCCATGCTGCTGGAGATGCCGCCGATCGAGCCGACGATGATCCCCGAGATGGCCGCGAGCATGGCGGATGCCACCCAGGCCAGCGAGAACACGCGCGGCACGTTGATGCCCACCGAGTACGCGGCGCCCTGGTCGCTGGCGGTGGCGCGCAGCGCCACGCCGCCGCGCCAGTAGCGAAACACCAGCAGCACCGCGGCAATGAACACGGCCGCCACCACCGCGCCCCAGAACACCTTGGGCGCGAGGAAGGCATCGCCCACCATGATGGGGTCGCTGGGCATGAAGTCCGTCAGGCGGCGCTGGTCGGCGCTCCAGATCATCTCCACGAGGCCGATGAGCACCGAGGACAGGCCCACGGTGACCATGAAGACGGAGATCTCCGGCTCGCCCAGTAGCGGGCGGATCATGGTGCGCTCGATCACCGCGCCCAGCAGGCCGCAGGCCAGCACCGCCGCGGGGATGGCCAGCCACAGCGGCAGCGCCCACATGGCGGCAAAGGTGAAGAACAGGTAGCCGCCGGCCATGAGCATCTCGCCAATGGCGATGTTGACCACGCGCGTGGCCTTGTAGACCATGACGAAGGCCAGTGCGGCCAGCGCGTACAGGCCGCCGCTGGCAATGCCGGTCAGGCTGATCTCGAACAGATAGGCCCAATCCATCATGCGGCTCCCGCGGTGGCGGTGGTGCCCTGGCGGGGCGCGGCGGCGGATGCGCCGGGCCGGGGCCGGGCGGCGGCCTGCAGTTTGGCGCGCAGCTCATCGACATTGCCCGAGCCCAGGTAGGCGCGGTTCACCTCGGGGTCGGCCTGGACCACGGCCGGCACGCCCTGGGCGATGACCTGGCCGAAGTTGAGCACCACCACGTGGTCGGACAGGTCCATCACCATGCCCATGTCGTGCTCCACCATGAGCACCGTCACGCCCCATTCGGCGCGCACGTCCAGGATGAAGCGCGCCATGTCCTCGGTCTCCTCGCGGTTCATGCCGGCCACGGGCTCGTCGAGCATCAGCACCTCGGGCTGCATGGCCAGCGCCCGCGCCATCTCCACGCGCTTTTGCAGGCCGTAGGGCAGGGCGGCGACGCTGGCGTGGCGGATGTGGTCGATCTCGAGGAAGTCGATGATGCGCTCCTCGATGTCGCGGCGCAGCTCGGCCTCTTCGCGGCGCGCGCGGCCCAGGTAGAGCAGCGCGTCGAACACATTCGTCTTGAGGTGGGCGTGGCGGCCGAGCTTGATGTTGTCGAGCACCGTCATGCCGCGAAACAGCGCAATGTTCTGGAAGCTGCGCCCCAGGCCCATGCGCGCGCGCTGCGGCGCGTGCAGGCGCGTGATGTCCTGGCCACGGAAGCGGATGCGGCCCTCGGTCGGACGGTAAAAGCCTGAGATGGTGTTGAACAGCGAGGTCTTGCCCGCGCCGTTGGGGCCGATGACGGCGGTGATCGAGCCTGGCTGCACGCCAAAGCTCACGCCCGAGAGCGCGCGCACGCCGCCAAAGGCCAGCGTGACCCCGTCGACCTGCAGCAGGGGCTGGGCGGCGCTGGGCGCTGCGTGATCTGTCTCCATCGGCATCCTGGGCATCCTCTACGGGTTTGTGCGAACCGCTGGTGATCTACTTTTACGTAGACTGGTTACCTGAAAGTAGATTCTTGGGTAGGCCGTCCGTTCAGGCATCGGGAATAACCCGGGAGACGCAGGAGTTACCGGCAATGGGCACATCACCCACAGCTTCCAAGGCACAGGCGGCCAAGCCGGCCGCCAGAAAGGCCCCGCGCGCAGGTCGGCAGGAATCGCCCTGGGCCAGCGCGTCCGCGCGCGAGCAGCAGCGCGAGGCCAAGCGCAACGCCGTGCTGTCCACGGCGGCGCAGATGTTCAACGAGCGCGGCTTTCACGCCACCTCGCTCGACGACATCGCCGCGCGCCTGCATGTCAGCAAGCCCACGCTGTACTACTACGTGAAGAACAAGGACGACATCCTGCTGCAGTGCGTGAACCAGGGTCTGCGGATGACGCTCGACGGCATCGAGGCCTCGCGCGCGGCCGGCGGCAACGCCGTGGACCAGCTGCGCGCCTGCATGCAGGTCTATGCCGACATCGTGATGCAGCCCTTCGGCACATGCCTGATCCGCGTGGGCGACGAGGAGGTGCCCGAGCCCAGCCGCACCGAGCTGCGGCGCATGAAGAGCGAGATCGACCTGGCCTTCCGGCGCCTCGTGGCGCAGGGCGTGCAGGAGGGCTCTCTCGCGCCCTGCGACCCCAAGATCACGGCCTTTGTGATCGCCGGCGCTTTAAGCTGGATAGGGCGCTGGTACCAGCCGGGGGGCGCGTACACGCCCGAGCAACTGGCCGAGCAGTGCATTGGCACGCTGCTGTCGGGGGTGGTGAGCAGGTAGCGGGTGGGGCGGTTGTCACCGTGGGGTGAGATGAAAATCGCTGGCAGCCTGCGCCAGGCAAGCGCAGTCAGCTATAAAAATATGGAACCAGTGACGATCTCCATCGATTCATCCCTCCAGCGCCCGCGACCTGCGCGAAGCCCGTCATCCCCGCGAAGGCGGGGATCCAGGTTCCACCACCATGCTCATGTGACGCACCTGTGGATCCCCGCTTTCGCGGGGATGACGGTGGCAGGTGTCGAGGACGACTCTGCGCGGGGATGACGGTGCCTTTTGGGGCGTTCGCCACACATCCACTGTCATTCCCGCGCAGGCGGGAATCCAGGTTTTGTCACTACGGCCATGCGGCGCACCTGTGGATCCCCGCTTTCGCGGGGATGACGGTGGCAGGTGTCGAGGACGACTCTGCGCGGG
>JAFECU010000283.1 GCA_018242005.1 Pseudomonadota bacterium
CATGCCGCGCTCGGCAATGTCGGCGCCCAGCTCGGGGGGTGTCTGCTCCAGCGCCGTCTTCACGGCTGAGACGATCTGGTTGAGCGGCTCGGTCAGGGCTTCGAGCACCTCGTTGGAGCTGATGGTGAAGCTGCGCGGCACGCCCTCGGAGAGGTTGCGGCCCTTGACCTCCATCTCCTTGACCTCGCTGCCGGGGAAGGCCGAGCCTATGCTCTTCTTGATGGCCTCGGCCGTGGGCTCGCCGATCAGCATGCCGTAGTTGCGGCGGATGTAGTTGATGATGGACTCGTCGAACTTGTCGCCGCCCACGCGCACGCTGCCCTTGTAGACCATGCCGCCCAGGCTGATGACGCCCACTTCGGTGGTGCCGCCGCCGATGTCCACGACCATCGAGCCCGAAGCCTCGCTCACCGGCAGGCCCGCGCCGATGCCGGCGGCCATGGGCTCCTCGATCAGGTAGACGGCGGTCGCGCCTGCGGCCTCGGCCGCGTCCTTGATGGCGCGGCGCTCGACCTGGGTGGAGCCGCAGGGCACGCAGATGATGATGCGCGGGCTGGGCGTGAGCACGCTGCGCGGATGCACCATCTTGATGAACTGCTTGATCATCTGCTCGGTGATCACGAAGTCGGCGATCACACCGTCCTTCATGGGGCGTATGGCCTCGATGTTGCCGGGCACCTTGCCCAGCATGGCCTTGGCCTCGCTGCCCACGGCCTGGATGACCTTCTTGCCATGCGGGCCGCCCTCGTGGCGGATGGCGACGACAGAAGGCTCGTCGAGAACGATGCCCTTGTCGCGGGCGAAAATCAGGGTGTTTGCTGTACCAAGGTCAATGGCCAGGTCGGTGGAGAAGTACCGACGGAAAGCTCCGAACATTCAGGGATCCTCTCAGGCACGGCATGCACTTCGGCCTGCCATCGCCGGGTATTTACAGGGTGTTTGCTGGCATTTTTCACACAATGACCGGCAATGTGGAGGTCTTGCGGCAAAGCCGGGATAATACCGCATCCCCTGTGAATAACTCCCCGGGCGCGGCGCCGATGACAGCTTTTAACATCCGGTTGCCCATGCCCGTACCCCCTTATGGCACTAACACCCCAGGACATCGGGCGCATCGCCCATCTGGCGCGGCTGGAACTCAGCCCACTCGAGAGCGGGCGCATGCTCACGCAGCTCAACGGTTTTTTTGGCATCGTCGAAAAGATGCAGGCCGTGGACACCAGCGGTATCGCCCCGCTGCCCCACCCCGTCGCCGCCATCCGGGAAGTGCAGCTGCGCCTGCGCGCTGACGTGGCCAGCGAGCCAAACCAGCGCGAGGCCAACCAGCAGAGCGCCCCGGCCGTGGAACGCGGGCTGTTCCTGGTGCCCAGGGTCATCGAATAGGGGTCAGGCCATGAGCAACACCGATCTGCACGAACTGGGCGTCGCCCAGCTGGCCGCTCTGCTGCGCGGCAAACAGGTGTCGGCCGTCGAGGTCGCCCGGCATTTCCTGGCCCGCGCCAGGAGCCACCAAGGCCTGGGCGCCTATGTGGCCATCAATGAGGACGTGACGCTGACCCAGGCGCGCACGCAGGACGAAGCCCTTGGCGCCGGCAAGGCCGCCCCGCTGGCCGGCGTGCCCATCGCGCACAAGGACATCTTCGTCACGCGCGACTTCCCCACCACGGCCGCCAGCCGCATGCTTGCGGGCTATCGCTCGCCGTTTGACGCCACCGTGGTCGCAAAACTGGCCGAGGCCGGCTGCGTGACGCTGGGCAAGCTCAACTGCGACGAGTTCGCCATGGGCGGCACCAACGAGAACTCGGCCGTCGCGCCCGTGGGGTTCGACGCACCCCAGCCCGTGCGCAACCCCTGGGACGACGCGCACGTGCCCGGAGGCTCCTCGGGCGGATCGGCTGTGGCCGTGGCGGCGCGCCTGGCGCCGGCCGCCACGGGCACGGACACGGGCGGCTCCATCCGCCAGCCGGCCTCGTTCTGTGGCATTACCGGCATCAAGCCCACCTACGGGCGCGCCAGCCGCTACGGCATGATCGCCTTCGCTTCCAGCCTGGACCAGGCCGGCCCCATGGCGCGCAGCGCCGAGGACTGCGCGCTGCTGCTCTCGGCCATGTGCGGCCCCGACCCGGACCGTGACTCCACCAGCCTGGACCAGCCCGCCGAGGACTTCACGGCCCGCCTGAACGACAGTCTGGACGGCCTGCGCATCGGCATTCCGGCAGAGTTCTTCGGCGAGGGCCTGGCGGGCGACGTGCGCGCCGCCGTGGAAGCGACGCTCAAGGAATACGAAAGGCTCGGCGCCAAGCTGGTGCCCATCGCGCTGCCGCGCACCGAGCTGTCGGTGCCGGTGTACTACATCCTGGCGCCGGCCGAGGCCAGCTCCAACCTCTCGCGCTTTGACGGCGTGCGCTACGGCCACCGCGCCGCGCAGTACACCGATCTGCTCGACATGTACAAGAAGACTAGGAGCCAGGGCTTTGGCGACGAAGTCAAGCGCCGCATCATGATCGGCACCTATGTGCTGTCCGAGGGCTATTACGACGCCTACTACCTGCAGGCGCAAAAGATCCGCCGCATGATTGCCGACGACTTCCAGGCCGCCTTCAAGGACTGCGACCTGATCGCCGGCCCCGTGGCCCCCACCACCGCCTGGCGCCTGGGCAGCCAGAGCGACCCGGTCGCCAACTACCTCGCCGACATCTACACCCTGCCCGCCTCGCTCGCCGGCCTGCCCGGCATGAGCGTGCCCGCGGGCTTTGGCGCGGGCGGCATGCCCGTGGGCCTGCAGCTCATTGGCAACTACTTCGATGAGGCGCGCCTGCTCAATGCCGCCCACCGCCTGCAGCAGGCCACCGACTTCCACCTCCAGGCGCCAAGGGGCATCTGACCATGACCGCGAAACTCATCCACGGCTACGAGGTCGTCATCGGCTTCGAGACCCACGCCCAGCTGGCCACCCAATCCAAGATCTTCAGCCGCGCCAGCACCGCCTTCGGCGCCGAGCCCAACACCCAGGCCTGCGCCGTGGACCTGGCCCTGCCCGGCACCCTGCCGGTGATGAACCGCGAGGCCGTCGCCTGCGCTATCAAATTGGGACTGGCCCTGGGCTCCCACATTGCGCCAGAGAGCATTTTTGCGCGCAAAAACTACTTCTACCCCGACCTGCCCAAGGGCTACCAGATCAGCCAGTTCGAGATCCCCGTGGTGCAGGGCGGCGAGGTGTCGTTCTACCTCGGCGAGGAGAAAAAGACCGTGCGCCTGGTGCGCGCCCACCTCGAGGAAGACGCCGGCAAGAGCCTGCACGAGGAATTCCACGGCATGAGCGGCATCGACCTGAACCGCGCCGGCACGCCGCTGCTGGAGATCGTGACCGAGCCCGACATGCGCTCGACCGACGAGGCCGTGGCCTACGCCAAGGCGCTGCACCAGATCGTCACCTGGATCGGCATCTGCGACGGCAACATGCAGGAAGGCAGTTTTCGCTGCGACGCCAACGTCTCGGTGAGGAAGCCCGGACAGCCGCTGGGCACGCGCCGCGAGATCAAGAACCTCAACAGCTTCAAGAACATGCAGCAGGCGATCGACTACGAGATCCGCTGGCAGATCGAAGAAATCGAGGACGGCCGGCCAATCAGCCAAGCCACCGTGCTCTTCAACCCCGACACGGGCGAGACGCGCGCCATGCGCACCAAGGAAGATGCGGCCGACTACCGCTACTTCCCCGACCCCGACCTGCCGCCACTGGTCGTGGCGCCCGACTGGGTCGAGCGCATCAAGGCCGAGATGCCGGAGTTGCCGCGCGCCATGGCGGCACGTTTCGTCGCGCAATACGGCCTGCCCGAGTACGACGCCACCACGCTCACCCAGAGCCAGGCCATGGCCGCCTACTTCGAGGATGCGGCCAAGGCCTGTGCTCAGCCCAAGCTCGTCAGCAACTGGGTCATGGGCGAGATCTCGCGCCGTCTGAACGCCGAGGAAATCGGCATGGAGGCCGTCAAGGTCACGAGCGGCCAGCTGGCGCAGCTCATCGCCCGCATCCAGGACGGGACCATCTCCAACAACGCCGCCCGGCAGGTGTTCGAGGCGCTGTGGACGGGCGACGGTCAGGATGTGGACGCCGTCATCGCCGCCAAGGGCCTCAAGCAGATGAACGACACGGGCGCGCTGGAGGCCATCATCGACGAGGTGATCGCCGCCAACCCGGCCAACGTCGAGCAATACAAGGCCGGCAAGGACAAGGCCTTCAACGCCCTGGTCGGCCAGGTCATGAAGGCGTCCAAGGGCAAGGCCAACCCCCAGCAGGTCAACGAGCTATTGAAGGAAAAACTGGGCTGAACATCCGTCATTCATGCGCGGGTAGCTATCAAAACAGGTATATTCGTCCCGCCCTGCCCCTCACCGCCATCCCTGCGAAATCAGGGATCCAGGTTCCGCCCATATGGGGCGTTCTTCAGTGCGAGGGATCGCCCCAAGCAAGCAGGTGACGAAGGCGCCCCTCGTCGTCAACCACCGTCAGATCAAGAAAAGGCCCCGCGGGGCCTTAACTTTTGCGCCGGCGCCGCGGCCGGGCTTGTTCCCCATTGCGAAGACGAGGCGCGCTGCGCCGCCCACAGCTGGCGCAGCTGGGCCAGCTCGGCATCGAAGCGCTGGTGGATGCGGCGCTTCTCCAGATCCTGCGCGGCCAGAAAGCGCTGCTGCTCGGCCTGATCCGCCTCGTTTTCGGCCACCTGGCGCTGCAGCTTCACGGGCGCTTTTTTCAGGTCGCCGCGGTAGAACTCCAGTTCGGTATCCAGGCGCTTGCGCTCGGCCTTCAGCGCCTGAATGCGCTTGTGGGCCACGACGATGACCTCCTCCACCTGGTCGATGGCGGCCTCGCGCTCGGCCTGGTGCGCGGCCTCGTCGGGGTAACGCGCCATGAGCACGCGCTCACGCCGGCGCTCCTCGGCAACGCGTGCGCGCTCATCGGCCTCCTTGCGGCGCTGCACCTCCTGCGCCGCGCGTTCGTGCTCGGTCAGCGTGGGGCCGATGCGGCGGCGCTCGGTACCCGTGTGGTCCAGCACGCGCTGCTCGCGGTCCACGCAATCGGCGATGGGCCTGTCGGACGTGATGCGCCGACCCTGCCTGTCGGTGCAGGTGTAGACCTCCTGTGGCGCCTTGCCCTGCTGGGCCCAGGCCGGCAAGGCAGCGGCCAGCAAGGCACCCGCCATGACACTGCCCCACACTGTCTTTGCTTTCAAGCCCATGCCCCCCTGGCCTCAATCGTCCACACCATAGCGCTGGCGATAGGCCAGCACGCGCTCGTGGTGCTCGTGCATCTGCGCGTCGCCCCCAGCAGCCGCCAGATATTGCAGCAAGTCGGCCAGCTTGGCGATGGCGCACACCTGCATGCCCAGCGCACGCTGCACATATTGCACGGCGCTGTGCTCCACGTCCTGGCCATTCTCGGTGGCCTTCTCCTGGCGGTCGAGCGCAATGGCGATGGCATGCGGCGTGGCGCCGGCGGTGCGGATCAGCGCAATGGACTCGCGCGCGGCCGTGCCGGCGCTCATCACGTCGTCGATGATGAGCACGCGGCCCTTGAGGGGCGCGCCCACCAGCGTTCCGCCCTCGCCATGGTCCTTGGCCTCCTTGCGGTTGTAGGCAAAGGGCACGTTCCTGCCCAGACGCGCCAGCTCCACGGCCACGGTGGCGCCCAGCGGAATGCCCTTGTAGGCGGGGCCGAAGAGCATGTCGAACTCAATGCCGCTGGCCACCAGCGCCTGTGCATAGAATTGTGCGAGCCGGCCCATCTTGGCGCCGTCGTCGAACAATCCGGCGTTGAAGAAATACGGGCTCATGCGCCCCGCCTTGGTCTTGAATTCGCCAAAGCGCAGCACGCCGGATTCAACCGCAAACCGCACGAATTCCTGCGCCAGAGCGTCCCGCCCGGGGCCTTGCGCGCTGTCTGTCACCATGGATGCATCCTTGTTCAAATTAACCAGTCTCAACCTCAACGGCATCCGCTCGGCCACATCCAAGGGCGTGGCGGCATGGATAGACCAGATCCGCCCGGATTGTATTTGCGTGCAGGAGATCAAGGCCCAGTCCGCGGACATGCAGGGACGCTTTGAGGAGCTGGCCGGCCTCGACGGCCATTTCCACTTCGCCCAGAAGAAGGGTTACTCGGGCGTGGGCATCTACACGCGCCACGAACCCAGCGACGTCATCGTCGGCTACGGCTCCGCCGAGTTCGACGCCGAGGGCCGATACGTGGAGCTGCGCTTTGATCGCCCCGGGCGCCGCCTGTCCATCATCAGCGCCTACTTCCCAAGCGGCAGCTCGGGCGAGGATCGTCAGCAGGCCAAGTACCGCTTCCTCGACGAGTTTCACCCCCACCTCATGCGGCTCAAGGCCGAGCGCGAGTTCATCCTCTGCGGCGACATCAACATCGCCCACCAGCAGATCGACCTGAAGAACTGGCGCAGCAACCAGAAGAACAGCGGCTTCCTGCCCGAGGAACGCGCCTGGATGACGCGGCTGCTGGGCGCGGACGCGGGCGGCGGCCTGGTGGACGTGTACCGCCGGCTGCAGCCTGACACCACCGACACCTGCTACACATGGTGGAGCAACCGCGGCCAGGCCTATGCGAACAACGTGGGGTGGCGGCTGGACTACCACCTGGCCACGCCGCAGCTTGCCCAGCTCGCGCGCGCCGAGGCCATCTACAAGGGCGAGAAGTTCAGCGACCATGCGCCGATAACGATCGATTACGATTTCACCCTTTAGCAGTGCTGGGCTCCCGTGCAATCATGCCGCGCACCCAACCGTTTGCGATGCCGATGGTGGTGAATACCATGGGATTGGATCGGGGCCGCACCATGCGGTTCTTATCTGGATTTGCAGCACTGAGCCAGTGCAATAATACTGCCTGTGAATGTGCCGTCCGTTCCTCGTTTCCGGCAGCGGCTGCCGGGGTCAATGCAAAAATGGCTTGTATTGCCTGCGCTTATTGACTAAATTGGAATTCCCTGAATTGGGTTAAATTTCCTTTATGGATCGGCCAGCCTTCACAGGGTTTCCATAGACACCGAGCGGTAGTTTGATATTTGCCCAGGCCTACAAAAGGAGGCAGATTTGATAGGCGATATTTCAGGCGGTGCAGTCGATTCCGGAAAGGGGGCGCCGCTGCGTGTGCGTTTCAAATTTCTGCTGGGTGAGTTGTTGCTTGGCGAGTGGCGCCCGGCATTCATTCCGGTGGTGCTGGAAGGTTCCGAAAAATTACCTGAGTGGCCCGCCCTGGATACACTGCCTCAGTCCCATGTGCCTCTGGATGCGGCGGGTTACCAGCTCAGGCGCACGTTTGTCACCCGCTTTCCCCGAGGGGTGTCACGCCAGGGGCCATGGCTATGCTACAGCCCACGCCAGGAGTACCTTTACTTTGTGAACCTGCAGGGAAGTTTCGACAACTATCTGAAACTCAGATCACCAAAGAGCCGGCAAAATCTCAAACGTTCCGTAAAAAAATTTCTGGACCAAAATCCAGAGGCCTTAAAAATCTACACTCAGCCCGGATCCATGGAAGAATTCCACCGGGATGCGGTTTCCATTTCCAGCCAGACCTACCAGACACTGCTGCTCAAATCCGGATTGCCCGATTCGCCGGAATTTTTGCGCACCATGCGCGAAAAGGCCTTGCAGGGCGAGGCCAGGGGCTATTTGCTGCGTGCGCAAGAAAAACCTATTGCTTTTGCCTGGTGCACCGCCAGGGGCAATGCCATGACCTACCAGGTCATAGGCTATTTACCAGAGTACGCTGACCTGTCGCCAGGAACCGTTCTGCTTTATCTGATCCTTCAGGATCTTTTTTCCCTTGAAAAATACTGCATGTTGGATTTTGGCCCCGGCAGTGCTTTCTATAAAGAAGCTTTTGCAACTGACAAACTCGAATTCGCCGACAGCTACCTGCTACGCCCCACCATGGAAAACCGCTGTAAGTTGTGGCTACTCTGGAAGACTGAATGTTTTTCGACAGCAGTGGGCAGCCTGCTGGATCGAGTGGGGTTGAAGAAAAAAATCCGCCAATGGATGCGAAAGCGTGCGCACAAGCTGCGGGCCGAGTAATCCTGCACGATGCCTTTTCATGTTATTTACCCAGAACAAGCACAACTTCCTTGATTTCACCGAAGGCGAATCCGAGTACCAGGAACGGTTTTCCATCGGTCATCGGCAATGCGCCGCGGTGAAGGAATCGCACGCGCCTTTCAAACACCGCCGTTTGCAGACACGCATCCGGCAATGGCCGCGTTGGGGCCGTTGAAGACCGGGAGCGCGCCTATGTCCGAATTGAAGCCGTCGATGGAAAACTCGTGGGTCTGCGACATTGTCACTGACGAGACGCTGGCCCAGGAAATGGGCGCCCCCCTGCCCAGCCACGTGCGGAGCGACGAGGCGTTCTGCACGCCCCATGCCCTGCGGGCCTGGGCACAGGCCTTTCTGCCGGGACGCGGCTGGAGCGGACCCTTGCGCCATGTATGCGTCCGGCAGAACGGCCAGTTGCAGGCCCTGATCCCCTTCGCCCGGCAGCAGGTCGCCCGTTTCAGCATCAACTCCCTGGCGGGCTATTACTGGCCTTTTCGCAGCCTTCACCTGGCGGCGCAACTCGGGGCGGGCATGGACTTGGCCGACGCCCTGGGCCGGGCACTGGCCAGCGCACCGCCGGGGGCGGTGCTGCGCTTCGGACCCATCTCCAGTCGCGACGACGCCATGCATGCCGTGTTGCGCCAGCTGATGGCCGCTGGTTGGCGCCATCGGGCCAGGGCGACGGGCGCGGTGTTCGAACTCGATCTGTCTTTGGGACTGGACACGCTGAAGCAGAGGTTCAGCAGTTCCTTGCTCAAGCATATTGAATACTCGCGCCGACGCCTGGCCAAGACGAAGGGCGAGGTGCGCTGCGAGCGCCACGTGCTGAGCGGAGACGATCAGCCGCTGCTCGACACGCTGGCGGGCATCGAGTCGCGTTCCTGGCTGGCCAGCAAAGGGGGCGACGTCAAGTTCATGGGGCCGGCCAATCAAAGCTTCTGGACCCAGATGGGCCGGGAACCCGACCCGCATGCCCGATCCGTGTGCTGGCTGCTGCTCTGCGGCGACCAGCCGGTAGCGTTCTCGGCCCATCTGGAAACCGACACGGCACTGTACGTCCTGGCCAACTCCTATGACGAACAGTGGAAGAGCCACAGCCCCGGCTCCATCCTGACCTATGAGGTGTTGCGCGATGCGATCGCCCGGGGCAAGCGCTTGTTCGACTGGGGGCAGGGTGATTCCGGCTACAAGCAACGCTGGGGCGCAGAAGATGCATCACTGTTGTACGATGTGCTGATGTTCCGACCCGGCCTGCTCGGCGGGCTGCTGGCCTGGGCTGCCGGCAAAGCCCTGCGTGGCTGGGACGCTCGCCTGGACGCGCCGCGCTGAGCGGCTTGTGCCTGTACGATTTCCTGGATCTACCTTGTTCGCGTGAATCAGAAGCTGTCATTCCTTTTCGGACCGGGGGGGGGCACGGCCGCCTTGTACTTCGGCTTCAAGTCCTTGACCGGGGCCGAGGTCTTCCGCTTCGCCGCCAAGACCCTTCGGCCGGGCGTCCCGCCCGCCCTGCCGTCCGACTGGCGCTATGTGCAACTAAGGACGCCGGCCGAACTGGCCGCACTCGGTCCCGGTATGCGGGCGCAGTTGGCGGCGCAGTCGGGGGCCGGACCGGAGCGGCTGTTGCAGCGCGGAGCGAGCTTGCATGCCCTGCTGTGCGGGGAACTCGTGGTGGCCCAGCTCAATATCGAGAGCGGCCCGGCTTGCGAAGTGGATGACCCCAAACTGGCCTTGCATCTGGCCGAGGGCGATGGCTTTCTCGGCTATCTCCACACCTGGCCGGAGTTTCGCCGCCGCGGCGCCGCTCAGCTGCTGATTGCGGTCACCGAGCAAAGCCTGCACGAGCGGGGGTTCAAGCGCCTGGTGACCCACGTACGCGCCACCAATGTGCCCTCCATCGCCGCATTCAAGAAACTGAATTACCGCTTCAACGCCCTGGTGTTCAGCAAGACCTCGGGCAGGTTGCTGGGCGCGCTGGGCATGCGGCACCTGGGCCTGCAGGCTTTGCCGACGCGCCAGGGCGGGCGTTGATCCCGTTGTTGAGATCAGCCGCGCTGTCGAGTTTTCCAGCCACAGACGGCGCAATATTGAATTGCCGAGACGGATATTTACCGCGATCCGTAAAGCAAGTTCGAAAACCCTTGCTCAACAATACGCAAACCCTTGCGGAGCGGGCTGAACGGTAGGACCGCAGCATGTTCCCGATGCGGCGCGGCGCATGGCAGGTGCGAGGTATAGGTTCCAGTTGTCACACCACTCATCTGCGCCAGGCTAGAGCATATTTTTTCAAAACGGCGCCGTACTATTTTATTCATCCGCAATCTATCCCTGCTCATCAACTCAAAGCTGTGCGAAACCATGGTAAAACAGCTCGCACCATTGTTTCTCGCGTAATACAACGCAGAAATCATTTCTGAAGACGATAGCGCAGTTATTTGAGCATGCCGCAAGCGATCGCCTCCATTGGAAATGCACCCGATTGGCACCTCTATCACGCCGCAATGTTCAATGGGCGTTCGAACGCCCGGCGGCAGATTGATTTCACACAGGGATGAGGCAATACCAGGGCAATAACTCGAGTCATAGCGCAAGCCAAGTGCTGCGAGTGATCGCAAGGTGTCGTCGTTCGCCCCATAACTCCCCGCGCGGAACGCAACAGGCACCGGCGCGCCTGCGGCAACCAAGACATTTTTGGCATACTGGAGCAATATACGCTGCTCATCAACGGTGAAGTCCTTGATATTGTTACCAACGCGCTCACCCAGCGGATTTTTGGAACCGGCCAGATTTAACCATTCAGTATGGATGTGCAATTGCACATCATGACCTCGTGCCACAATGGGACGAACGATATCTTCTATGGCAGCGACTCCCCAGATGAGCGCGGGCATCGGATCAACAAAGAACACTGCCTTTAGTCCATAGCGGTCCAGCACATTCATCTGATATTCAACTCCAGCCGCCCCATGGGGGGTTACGCAATTAATAGATCGAACGAAATCTATTTCATGCGTGGCCGCACCAGTACGGCGAGCAAAGCCAAAATCATATTCAACATCAATTGTGATATAGCAAATTGTCATGCTGTTGCGGCTTTGCAGAAGATTTTGTTTGGTGTCGATTTGAATTTTGTCTGCCCATAAAGACGTACTTTCGAGGATTCACACCCCTCGGGAGCACAGATGAACGCAGGCAGGTGTTTTCGCTCAGATCATGGGGTTCTTCCTCGGGCGAGTTTTTCCCGCATTGTGCATCGCTGCCAAACAATGTCGGGGGCGGCACGATGTCCTGCACCGAGCAGTGCCGTGCCATGGCATTTGCGCAGCCGACCTGGCACGAAGTCCTGCCCGGCTTCGAGGCGAGCTTCCCGGCCAACGCCACCGAACTGGAAAAGACAGGTTTTCATTCCCCCGCCAATCGCTCCACGCTGGCCGATGCCAACGGGTCGGGCGACTGGCGCATCTATGCCGGTCTGGCGGCACTCCTTACCACTGCGGGCGCGCATACTTTTTATCTGGGCCAGGCGCTCGCCTGCGGTCCGGAAAACAGGTCCCTGCACTGATCCTGCGTGCGATTCTTGCGGGTGCTCAGGCTCAGGTCAATGCTGCTTTGTTTCAGGAGTGCGAGGCTGCCCGAGTTTGCCGCCACTTTTCAAACAGACGCGGAGGTTTTGCGGGATTTCCTCATAATCCGTAGCAGATGGTGTATCGACTGTCGATTACCTGTTACAGGATTTCAGGCGGGCAACTGCTGATACTGCTTCGCCAATGCGACAAAGGCGGCGAGCTGCGGATCCTGCCCCAACTCCTCTTGCAGGATGTCTGCCACGCGCGGTGCCAGGCTGGCCGCCAGGCGCGCATCGAGGAACAGCAGTCGGCTGCGGCGCGCCAGCATGTCCTCCACGGTGCGCGCATATTCAAAGCGGGCAGCAAAACGCACCATGGCTTCGCTCAAGTCCTCGGTCAACCACTGACCGGCGCCCGGCAGCTGCTGGACGGCAGGGGCGTCGGCGCCATAGGAATGCAGCCCCTGCGCGTCGCAGATGCGCTGGCGCGACGGCTGGGACGGCGTTCCCGCCAGGTGCAGCCGCTCCGTGGCACCGGCCGGGCGCGCCGGCAGCAGCCCCGCGTCGAAACATTTTTGCAGCACGTCCTCGGCCATGGCGCGGTAGGTGGTCCATTTGCCGCCGGTGACGGTGACCAGGCCGCTCGCGCTGGCCAGCACCGTGTGCTCGCGGCTGATGGCCTTGGTGTTGCCTCCCTCGTCATCCTGCGGTTTGACCAGCGGACGCAGGCCCACCCAGATGCTGCGCACATCCTCAGGGCGGGGCGCCCGGCGCAGGTACTTGGCCGATTCACCGAGGATGAAGTCCACCTCCTCCTTAAACGCCAGCGGTTCGCGCGCCAAATCCTGGCGCGGGCTGTCGGTCGTACCCAGGATGAGCTTGCCCAGCCAGGGCACGGCAAACAGCACGCGCCCGTCGGCCGTCTTGGGCACGAGCAGAGCGTGGTCAGAGGGCAGGAATTCGCGGTCCACGACGATGTGCACGCCCTGGCTGGGTGCGACCATGGGGCGCACGCTTTTGCCCATGGCCTGGCCGTCCTGCTGGCGCAGCTCGTCCACCCAGACGCCCGTGGCGTTGACCACGGCGCGCGCGCGCAGCTCAAAGCGCCGGCCGGACTCTGCGTCCTCGCAGACCAGGCCGACCAGCTTGCCCGCCTCGTGCAACAGGCCGCGAGCGGGACAGTAGTTGACGAGCAGCGCGCCGTGCTGCGCGGCCGTTCGCGCCAGGGCCAGGGCCAGGCGCGCGTCATCAAACTGGCCGTCCCAGTACTTGACGCCGCCCTTGAGCCCCTCGGCGCGCGCCGTGGGCAGGCAGCGCAGGGTTTCCATGCGCCCCAGGAACTCGGTCGAACCCAGGCCCGCCTGGCCTGCCAGCGCGTCGTACATCTTCAGGCCCAGGCCGTAGAACGGCGTTTCCCACAGCTTGTACGAGGGCATGACGAAGGCCAGCGGCTGGGCCAGATGCGGCGCGTTGTGCAGCAGCGTGGTGCGCTCGTGCAGGGCTTCACGCACCAGGGCGATATTGCCCTGCGCCAGGTAGCGCACGCCACCGTGCACCAGCTTGGTCGCGCGCGAAGAGGTGCCCTTGGCGAAGTCGTGCGACTCCACCAGCACCACGGAAAAGCCGCGCGCCGCGGCGTCCAGCGCCACGCCCAGGCCGGTGGCGCCGCCGCCGACGACGGCCAGGTCATAGGTACGGGGCTCTGCCAGGCGCTGCAGCAGTTGCGCGCGGTGGGTGGCCAGGGGAGCTTGGGATTCGGTGGTCATGGGGTGTAATTGTCCTCTGCTCCGCAGACAAACCAAGGGTTAACCCTTGGTTTCCTGAAATTTCCGCAGGACTTCACGCGGTGTCACCAGGACTGCAAGGCGGTTTTGCAGTCCTGGATTGCGTCAACGCACCTTGCCGTTCTTCCAGGCCTGCAGCAGGGTGTCGTAGGCGATGGTTTCGCCCTTGGGCTTTTCATTGGCCAGCTTGGCCCAGGGCGCGCCCTTGTCGGACAGCCATTTCGAGGGATCCTGCTTCTTGTTGAGCTTGGGCGCGCAATGCGTCATGCCGGCGCGCTCCAGGCGGCCCATCACCTGATCCATCTCGTCGGCCAGATTGTCCATGGCCTGCTGCGGCGACTTCTCGCCGGTCACGGCCTGGGCCACGTTCTTCCACCACAGCTGAGCCAGCTTGGGATAGTCGGGCACGTTGGTTCCCGTGGGCGTCCAGGCCACGCGCGCGGGGCTGCGGTAGAACTCGATCAGGCCACCGTACTTGTTGGCGTTCTGGGTGAAGTAGTCGCTGCGGATGTCGGAGTCGCGGATGAAGGTCAGGCCGTGGATGGACTTCTTCAGCGACAGGGTCTTGGCCGTCACGAACTGTGCGTAGAGCCAGGCGGCCGCGGTCTTGTTCGGGTCATGGTCCTTGAAGAAGGTCCAGCTGCCCACGTCCTGGTAGCCGTTTTGCATCCCCTGCTTCCAGTACGGGCCGTTGGGGCCGGGCGCCATGCGCCACTTGGGAGTGCCGTCGGCGTTGACCACGGGCAGGCCGGGCTTGGTCATGTCGGCCGTGAACGCGGTGTACCAGAATATCTGCTGCGCGATCTGGCCCTGAGCGGGCACGGGGCCGGCCTCGCCGAAGGTCATGCCCGTGGCCTCCTTGGGCGCGTATTTCTTCATCCAGTCCACATACTTGGTCAGCGCGTAGACGGCGGCCGGCGAGTTGGTGGCGCCGCCGCGTGAGACCGAGGCACCCACGGGCGTGCACTTGTCGTCGGCCACGCGTATGCCCCATTCGTCCACAGGCATGCCGTTGGGGATGCCCTTGTCGGCGGTGCCGGCCATGGACAGCCAGGCATCGGTGAAGCGCCAGCCCAGCGACGGATCCTTCTTGCCGTAGTCCATGTGGCCGTAGATGGGTTTGCCGTCGATTTGCTTGACATCGTTTGTGAAGAACTCGGCGATGTCTTCGTAGGCGCTCCAGTTGAGCGGCACGCCCAGGTCATAGCCGTATTTGGCCTTGAACTTGTCCTTGAGGTCCTGGCGCGCAAACAGGTCGGCGCGGAACCAGTACAGGTTGGCGAACTGCTGGTCGGGCAGCTGGTAGAGCTTGCCGTCGGGCGCCGTGGTGAAGCTGGTGCCTATGAAGTCCTTGAGGTCCAGCCCCGGATTGGTGTAGGCCTTGCCATTTCCCGCCATGTAGTCGGTCAGGCTCATGATCTTGCCGTAGCGGTAATGCGTGCCGATCAGGTCGGAGTCGCTGATCCAGCCGTCGTAGATGGACTTGCCCGACTGCATCGAGGTCTGCAGCTTCTCCACCACGTCACCTTCCTGGATGATGTCGTGCTTGACCTGGATGCCCGTGATCTCGGAAAACGCCTTGGCCAGCACCTTGCTCTCATACTCGTGCGTGGTGATGGTCTCGGAGACCACCGAAATCTCCTTCACGCCCTTGGCCTGCAACTGCTTGGCCGCCTCGATGAACCATTTCATCTCGGCCATCTGCTGATCCTTGTTCAGCGTGGAAGGCTGGAACTCGCTGTCGATCCACTTCTTGGCCTCGGCCTCGCCGGCCCAGGTCGCCTGCCCCAAGGCCAGGGCCGCGGCGGCAAACGCTATCTGCCTGAACTGCAACTTCATCGCTGTCTCCTCACATGAGACTCCCCGGTTGTGGATGGGTGCCGGCCTCGGGGGAGGATCGGGCCGGCCCCTTGCTAGAAAATGCTTTGTTTGCGGGCTTCAACCCTTGCGCATCACGAGCGCAAGCACCGCCATGGACAGCACGAAGCTGATCCACACCGAGGGCTCGGCCTCCAGCGATAGCCACTGCGCCATCTTCTCGCCCAAGCCGACCCAGGCCAGGTTGATGTAGGCGGCAGTGAGCAGGCCGATGAAAAGCCGGTCGCCGCGCGTGGTGGCAATGGGCAGAAAGCCCTTGCGCTCCACCGTGGGCGACTTGATCTCCCACACCGTCATGCCGACGAGCATGAGCGCGACGCAGCTGAAGAACACGGCCACCGGCGTGGTCCAGGCCATCCAGTCGAACATGTCAAACCCTCCCCATGGCAAAGCCCTTGGCGATGTAGTGGCGCACGAACCAGATGACGATGGCGCCGGGCACGATGGTCAGCACCCCGGCGGCGGCCAGCGTCGCCCAGTCCATGCCCGAGGCGCTCACGGTGCGCGTCATGGTGGCGACGATGGGCTTGGCGTTGACGCTGGTGAGCGTGCGCGCCAAAAGCAGCTCCACCCACGAGAACATGAAGCAGAAGAACGCCGCCACGCCCACGCCGGCCTTGATGAGCGGCAGGAAGATGGTGAGGAAGAAGCGCGGGAAGCCATAGCCGTCGATATAGGCCGTCTCGTCGATCTCGCGTGGGATGCCGCTCATGAAGCCCTCCAGGATCCACACCGCCAGCGGCACGTTGAACAAGAGGTGCGCCAGCGCCACGGCGATGTGCGTGTCCATCAGCCCCACGGTGGTGTAGAGCTGGAAGAACGGCAGCAGGAACACGGCCGGCGGCGTCATGCGGTTGGTGAGCAGCCAGAAGAAAACATGCTTGTCGCCCAGAAACTGGTAGCGGCTGAAGGCGTAGGCCGCGGGCAGCGCCACGGTCAGCGAAATCACCGTGTTGATGCCCACGTAGATCAGGCTGTTGATGTAGCCCGAGTACCAGCTTTCATCGGTGAAGATGGTCTTGTAGTTGTCCCAGGTGAAGTGCTGGGGCCAGAGCGAGAAGCTCGACAGAATCTCCTCGTTGGTCTTGAAGCTCATGTTCACCATCCAGTAGATCGGAAGGATGGCGAACACCAGGTAGGCGATAAGAAACAGCGTGCGTTTCTGGAAGCGCGACTCATTCATGGCCAGCTCCCTCCTTGTCCGCGGTGCCCACGCGCTGCATCCAGTTGTAGAGGATGAAGCACAGCAGCAGGATGATGAAGAAATAAATCAGCGAGAACGCCGCCGCCGGCCCCAGGTCGAACTGGCCCACGGCCTTTTGCGTGAGGTACTGCGACAGGAAGGTGGTGGCGTTGCCGGGCCCGCCGCCCGTGAGCACGAAGGGCTCGGTGTAGATCATGAAGCTGTCCATGAAGCGCAGCAGCACGGCGATCATGAGCACGCCACGCATCTTGGGCAGCTGGATGTAGCGGAACACGGCCAGCTTGCTCGCACCGTCGATGCGCGCGGCCTGGTAGTAGGCGTCGGGAATGCTGCGCAGCCCGGCAAAGCACAGCAGGGCCACGAGCGGCGTCCAGTGCCACACGTCCATGGCCAGCACGGTGAGCCAGGCCTGCGTGGCGTTGCCGGTGTAGCTGTAGTCAACGCCCAGGGCGTTGAGCGTCGCGCCCAGGAGGCCGATGTCGGCACGGCCATAGATCTGCCAGATGGTGCCCACCACGTTCCACGGAATGAGCAGCGACAGCGCCACCAGCACCAGCACGGCAGACGACTTCCAGCCCTGCGCCGGCATGGCCAGGGCCAGCAGAATGCCCAGCGGAATCTCCACCAGCAGCACAGCGAGCGAGAACGTGATCTGGCGCAGGAGCGCGCCGTGCAGCTCCTCGTCACGCATCACGGCGGCAAACCATTCCGTGCCCACGAACACGCGCCGCTCGGGGCTGATGATGTCCTGCACGGAGTAATTGACCACCGTCATCAACGGCAGGATGGCCGAAAACGCCACGCACAGCAGCACGGGCAGGATGAGGAACCAGGCCTTCTGGTTCACGGGCTTGGTGGTGGCGCTCATGGGAGCAGTTCCTCGTTCTGATAAAAGCAGGTATGCGTGCCCAGCACCTGCAGCCAAACCGTCTCGCCCACCGCCGGCAGCGATGCACCGCTGGCGCAGCGCGCCTTGAGCAGCTGGCCGTCGATCTGCGCCGTCAGCATCTGGTGCGTGCCCAGGTCCTGCACGCGCAGCACGGTGCAGGGCAAGGCTCCGGGCGCGCCGGCATCGGCCAGGGCCAGATATTCGGGGCGCACGCCCAGGCGCAGTGCGCCGCTGGGCAGGGGGCGCGGCGCGGCCAGTTTCATACCGGCGACACGCAGGCCATCGCCCTGCAGCTCGGCGGACAGGAAGTTCATGCCCGGCGAGCCAATGAAGTGGCCCACGAAGGCGTGGCTGGGACGCTCAAACAGCGCGTCGGGCGAGCCCACCTGCACGGCGCGCCCACGCGTCATCACCACCACCTGCTCGGCGAAGGTCAGCGCCTCGACCTGGTCGTGCGTGACATAGATGAGCGTCAGCTTGAGCTCGTGGTGGATCTGCTTGAGCTTGCGCCGCAGCTGCCACTTGAGGTGCGGGTCGATGACGGTGAGCGGCTCATCGAACAGCACCGCCGCCACGTCCTCGCGCACCAGGCCGCGGCCCAGCGAAATCTTTTGCTTGGCGTCGGCCGACAGGTTGGCGGCGCGCTGGTCGAGCTGGCCGCTCATCTCCAGCATCTCGGCAATGACGCCCACCCGCTCGCGTATGCGCTCGGCGGGCAGCCTGCGGTTCTTGAGTGGAAAGGCCAGGTTCTCGGCCACGGTCATGGTGTCGTAGATGACCGGGAACTGGAACACCTGGGCGATGTTGCGTTCCTGCGGGCTGGCGCGCGTGACGTCGCGCCCGTCAAACAGCACCTGCCCCTGCGACGGCACGAGCAGGCCCGACATGATGTTCAGCATGGTCGTCTTGCCACAACCCGACGGCCCCAGGAGCGCGTAGGCGCCACCATCGTCGAACACCATGTCCAGCGGCAGCAGGGCGTAGTCGCTGTCCTGCTGTGGCTTGGGCTTGTAGGAATGGGCCAGCTTGAGTTCGATGCGTGCCATGGTTCAATGCCCTCCCGCAACGCCGGCGTGTGCCGGGGCACGCAACAAGGCGCCGTCGGCGCCGAAGACATAGGCCTGGGCCGGATCGACATGCAGCGTCACCCGACTGCCCAGCGCAAGGTAGTTCACGCCCGTGATCTGCGCCACCAGCTCGCCCCAGGGCGTCGCCGCGTGCACGAAAGTGTCCGAGCCCGACATCTCCGACAGCTCCACCACGCCGGCCACGGCCAAATCACCGGGGCGCGCTTGCAGGCGCAGGGCGCTCGCGCGCAGTCCCAGGGTGACATCACCGGCCAGACCCGGAGACGGTGCCAGGGCAAGCTCTGTGCCGCCTGGCAGGCGCAGGCCGCCGGCCGCCACCTGCGCGGGCACCAGGTTCATCGGCGGGTCGCTGAAGGCGCGTGCCACGCGCAGGGAGTTGGGCGCATGAAAGACCTCGGCCGTGGGGCCGTACTGCAGCAGCCGGCCCTCGTCGAGCACGGCGGTGTAGCCACCCAACAGCAGGGCCTCACCCGGCTCGGTGGTGGCATAGACCACGGTGGCGTCACCGCTGGCGAACAGCTGGGTGAGCTCATCGCGCAGCTCCTCGCGCAGCTTGTAGTCCAGGTTCACCAGGGGTTCGTCGAGCAGCATCAGCGGCGCGCCCTTGGCCAGCGCGCGCGCCAGCGCCACGCGCTGCTGCTGGCCGCCCGACAGTTCCGCCGGATAGCGCTGCAAAAACATCTCGATGTGCAGGCGCTCGGCGATCTGGCCCACGCGCGCGGCCACATTTTTCTCGCCGCGCAGCTTGAGCGGCGAGGCGATGTTGTCCGCCACCGTCATGGACGGATAGTTGATGAACTGCTGGTAGACCATGGCCACATTGCGTTCTCGCACGGGCATGCCGGTCACGTCGCGGCCATCGACCAGCACGCGCCCCTGCGTCGGGGCATCGAGCCCCGCCATGATGCGCATCAGGCTGGTCTTGCCCGCCTGTGTCGCGCCCAGCAGAACCGTCACGGCGCCGCTGTGCAAGGCCATGTCAATGGGGTGGAGCCAGGTCTGCGGCCCCACCCGTTTGACTACGCCATCCAAAGCCAGTTGCATCTTCGTCTTCCTCATGCCCCGTGCGGGCCCCTCGTGCTGTGCATTCACGAATCACGATGTCCGCGCGCATGTGTTCATTTTTGTTCGGTTTTGATCGAAATCACTGCGGGATTACCCTTAACTGCTTCGTTTTGGTTCGCTTTTACAGTTATCACTGCAAAACCTGATCGTTCGCAGCCTGGCGACGACAATCCAGCATCCACAGTCCCGCTCCTTCACCGCCCATGTTCACCAACAACCCGCGCCAACTGCGGCTGCTCCAGGAGCTGCGCCAGCGCCACAGCGCCAGCGTTGAGGATCTGGCCGAACAGCTGGGCGTGACGCTGCAAACCGTGCGCCGCGATGTGCAGCGCCTGGCCGAGCAGGGCCTGGTGACGCGCTTTCACGGGGGCGTGCGCATGCCCGGCTCCACGGTGGAGAACCTGGCCCATACCCAGCGCGAGAGCCTCCATGCCGAGGGCAAGGCGCGCATCGCCCGGGCAGTTGCGGCCCAGGTTCCGCAGGGCTGCTCGTTGATCCTGAACATCGGCACCACCACCGAGGCCATTGCACGCGCGCTCCTGCAGCACCGTGGGCTGCGCGTCATCACCAACAACCTCAACGTGGCCGCCATCCTCTGCGGCAACCCGGACTGCGAGGTCATCGTCGCCGGCGGCGTGGTGCGCGCGCGCGACCGCGCCATCGTGGGCGAGGCGGCGGTGGACTTCATGCGCCAGTTCCGCGTGGACATCGCCGTGATCGGCATCTCCGGCATCGAGGGCGACGGCACGCTGCGCGACTACGACCTGCGGGAGGTGAAGGTGGCGCAGACCATCATCGCCCAGTCGCGCGAGGTCTGGCTGGCGGCCGATCACAGCAAATTCAACCGCCCGGCCATGGTGCAACTGGCCCAGCTCTCGCAGATCAACCGCCTGTTCACCGATGCCCCGCCGCCCGAGCCCTTCCCCGCCCTGCTGCAGGAGGCGCAGGTGCAGTGCACCATTGCGGAAGGTTGAGCGAGTCGCGTCAAGCGTTCTGCGACGCCGCGCCCATCACCCATCGCTCAACTCAAAACGCTCAACGTCAACGTTCAACGCACACCATGCCCTACCTGCTCGCACTCGACCAAGGCACCTCCAGCTCGCGCAGCATCGTCTTCGACACTCAGGGCCACATCGTGGCGCTGGCGCAGCAGGAGCTGCCGCAGATCTACCCCCAACCCGGCTGGGTGGAACATGACCCCATGGAGATCTGGCGCACGCAGCTGGCCACCGCGCGGCGAGCGCTGGCGCAGGCCGGCATCAGCGCCGCGCAGGTGCGCGCGCTGGGCATCACCAATCAGCGCGAGACCACGGTGCTGTGGCACCGCAAGACGGGCCAGCCGCTGCACCACGCCATCGTCTGGCAGGACCGGCGCGCCGAGCCCGCCTGCGCCCAGCTGCGCGCGCAGGGCCACGGCGGCACCATCCAGGCCAAGACCGGACTGCTGGTCGATGCGTATTTTTCCGGCACCAAGCTGCAATGGTTGCTCGACAACGTGCCCGGCGCGCGGGCGCAGGCCGAACGCGGAGAGCTGGCGTTTGGCACGGTCGATAGCTGGCTCATCTGGCAGCTCACGGGCGGCCAGCGCCATGTCACGGATGTGAGCAACGCCAGCCGCACCATGCTCTTCAACGTGCACCAAAACCAGTGGGACGATGAACTGCTGCAGCTGCTGAACATTCCGCGCAGCCTGCTGCCCCAGGTGCTGCCGTCGGCCAGCGACTTTGGTCACACGCAGTCCGATCTGTTGGGCAGCAGCGTGGCAATAGGCGGCGTGGCGGGTGATCAGCAGGCAGCCCTGTTCGGCCAGGCCTGCTTTTCCGCCGGCATGGCCAAGAACACCTATGGCACGGGCTGTTTCATGCTCATGCACACGGGCAGCGTTTTCCAGAGCAGCCACAACGGCCTCATCACCACCAGCGCGGCGCAGCCCGATGCCACGCCTGCATACGCGCTGGAGGGCAGCGTCTTCGTCGGCGGCGCCGTGGTGCAGTGGCTGCGCGACGGCCTGCACGCCATACGCGCCAGCAGCGAGGTGCAGCAGCTCGCGCAAAGCGTGCCCGACTCGGGCGGCGTGATGCTGGTGCCGGCCTTCACCGGCCTGGGCGCGCCCTACTGGAAGCCCGACGCGCGCGGCACCATCACGGGCCTCACGCGCGGCACCACGCTGGCGCACATCGCGCGCGCGGCGCTCGAATCCATCGCCTACCAGAGCGCCGCCCTACTCACCGCCATGGGCCGCGACGCGGTGGCCGCGGGCGGCACGCCGGTGTCTGAGCTGCGCGTGGACGGCGGCGCCTGCGTGAACGACCTGTTGATGCAGTTCCAGGCCGACCTGCTGGGCATCCCCGTGGTGCGCCCCGCCTGCGTGGAGACGACGGCCCTGGGCGCTGCCTACCTCGCGGGCCTGGCCAGCGGCGTCTACGCCAGCCAGGACGAGCTGGCCCAACTCTGGCGCGCCGAGCGCCGCTTCGTGCCCACGCTGCCCAGAGAGCAGGCCATGGCCCTCATGGCACGCTGGGAGCATGCGGTGGCGCAGGCGGTGCTGCCAGCGCCATAAAAGAGATAGCTGCTCGCGCCCATGCCTATGGGCTTTTGCAAAAGGCGTATCGCAAGGGCCTGCCAGAAAGCGTCAACAGCTATATTTTTGTGAGCACATTCAGCATTTGCCGTTGACGGGCCTTTGCTTCGGCAGCCCGCGATCGTGTGGGATACACAGCGGCGATGAATCAACGGCCTGGCCAGCACTTGTAGATATCACTACCTGAGCCGCTTTTAAGGCCCTCACGGGCGCACAATCCGGTCTGACGCAAATCAAACCATCGTCCAGCCATGACCACCAGCGCCTCCCACTTTCCCCCCATCGCCTTCATAGGCGGCGGCAACATGGCCAGCGCCGTCATCGGCGGCCTGATCCGGCGCGGTCTGCCAGCCGGCCAGTTCGAGGTCGTCGAACCCTTCGAGCCCGCGCGCGAGGCACTGCAGCAGCAGTTCGGCATCACGGCTCAGCCTGCGCCCACGGCGGCCCTGACGCGCGCCGGCCTGGTGGTCTGGGCCGTCAAGCCACAGACCTTCAAGGACGCGGCGCTGCCGGTGGCGCCGCACACCGCGGGCGCGTTGCACCTGAGCGTGGCGGCCGGCATACGCACGTCCAGCATTGCCCAGTGGCTTTCCAGCGAGCGCATCGTGCGCGCCATGCCGAACACGCCGGCGCTGATTGGCCAGGGCATGACGGGCCTGTACGCCCACGCCGGCGGCGTCAGCGCGCAGGAGCGCGCGCTGGTGGAGCAGGTCGTGGCCACCACGGGCGCCTACCTGTGGGTGGAGGCAGAGTCGCTGCTTGACGCCGTAACCGCCCTGTCGGGCTCGGGTCCGGCCTATGTGTTTTATTTCCTGGAGGCCATGACCACCGCGGGCGTGGACATGGGCCTGACGCAGGCCCAGGCACGCCAGCTGGCCGTGGGCACCTTTGCCGGTGCGGCCGAGCTGGCGCGCCGCTCCGACGAGCCCCTGAAGGTGCTGCGCCAGCGCGTCACCTCCAAGGGCGGCACCACACATGCGGCCATCGAGTCCATGAAGGCCGACGAACTGGCCCAGCGCTTCATGCGCGCCCTCGACGCCGCCGAAAACCGCGCGCGTGAACTCGGCGACGAATTTGGCGGCGCCGCCTGACGGCACCTTCGCCTCAAGGCAAACATTTGTCACCCCGGCCAGCGCTGCCACGGCAGCGCTGCGCCTGGCCGCCGGCAGGGGCGGTGAAATCTTTTATAAATGCGCCCACTCCTCCAATGCACACCAGGCGCCATCCGTGAATTGCAATCCCTCCCTCCGCCGCCTTCAACCGGCCCTGCTTGGCATCTGTCTGGCGCTGGCATCCTGCGGTGGCGGGGACTATGAAAGTCTGCCCGCGTCACCCGCGCCCGGCCCGGCACCGGTGCCCACGCCGCCCACGCCGCCACAAAGCCAGGCACCGTTCACGCCAGGCGCGGGTGATCTGGCGCACGCCGCGGGCCTCTACCCGTATGCGGCGCCGGCGCTGCTCGCGCTGGGCCTGCAATACCAACCCACACCGGTGTCCGGCCCCGGCTGGTATCTGGCGGACGCGGCCAACTGCCGACAGCTGCCAAGCCCGCCGCCGAGCTACCCGGGCGGCATGGTCACGCTGGACACCGTGAACCTGGACGTGGACAAGAACGACAACTGCGAGCCCGAGATCAAGGTGCTGGCCAGCAGCGGCGACGGGCTGCTCAAGAATGCCGCGGCCAAGATGCGCATGCGTGGCAGCAGCACGCGCGAGGCCACGCTCAAGTCCTACCGCGTCAAGCTGGGCAACGGCACCACCTGGTGGGGCGAAGACACACTGAACCTCAACAAGCACCCCTATGACCTGACGCACGTGCGCAACAAGCTGGCCTTCGACCTGATGCGCACCGTGCCCTATCACGAGAGCCTGCGCACGCAGTTCGTCGAAATCCGCTACGACGCCGGCGACGGTAAGTGGCCGCAGGCCATGGGCCTGTTCACCCATGTCGAAAAGCTGGGCGGTGCGGGCTACCTGAATCGGCGCGGCTGGATCGCCGGCTCCAACGTGTACAAGGTTGCCGAATTCAATTTCAACGCCGACGCCCGGCTTCAGACCCTGGCCGACGGCAAGGCCGGTCCGGCGTTTACCGAGCTGCTGGAGATCGAGTCCGACTCCGGCGACCACCGCGCCATCGTCAATGCCGTGCAGGCCCTCGCCAACGATGACACGCCGTTTGCAAGCACCTTCGGGCGCTACTTCGACCGCAACAACTATCTGGCCTGGCTGGCCACCACCATCCTGCTGGGCAACTGGGATACGACCAACCAGAACTTCGGCCTGTACCAGCCGCTGGGAAGCGACAAGTTCTACTTCCTGCCCTGGGACTACGATGGCGCGCTCGGCTACCACGAGCAGCCCGGCGCCTCGGCAACCGCGCCCTGGGACCAGGGCATCAGCACCTGGTGGGACAGCGCCCTGCACCGGCGCTTTCTCACGACGCCCGGCAACCTCGCACTGCTGCAGGCGGCGGTGGAGGAAATCCGCGACAAGTACCTGACCGACGCGGCCGTCAAGCAGCTGCTCGACAGCTATCGCCCCATCGTCGAACCGGTGCTGGCACGCGCCCCTGACGTCGATAACCTCGACGCCAAGGGCCAGGGGACCCCCATGGAGCAATGGGCCGCGGAATACCAGCGCCTGCAGAACGTCATCGCCGGCAACCGCAACCTGTTCCTGGCTAGCCTGCAGCGCCCCATGCCGTTCTGGCTGACGGGCAACGACAAGACAGGCGGCCTGGAGCTCGATTGGAGCTGGCCCGCGCCCTTCCACCCGCAGGGCAAGGCCATCAGCTACCGGGTCGATCTGGCGCACGCGCAGCCGGGCCGGCCGGCGTTCGCCGCCGACACCATGGTCCAGACCGCGTCCCCCGCCCCCGGCCGCACCACGCTAAGCCTGGGCGCCCTGCCTGCCGGCCAATACCTGCTGCGCGTCACGGCCAGCGATGCCGATGGCCATAGCACCTGGGGTTTTGACACCGCCTATTTCGAGGGCCAGAAAATCGACGGCGCCATCTGCCTGCAGATGCCGGGTGCCAAGCCCTGCAACCCGTGAACCGGCACCTTGGCGCCGGGCCCGCACTGAATCAGCGCAGCGCAAACCCCAGCGCCACGCCGGCAAAGATGGCCGCGCCAATCCAGTGGCTCTTGCTGAAGGCGACAAAACAGCCCTCGCGCGTGCGGCCGCGGATCAGCGTGAAATGCCACGCCACCTGCGCCGCTGCCGTGGCCAGGCCCAGCCAAAACGGCCAGCCCAGACCGCAGGGCGCAAGCACCCACGCCGTGAGACCCAGGCAGAGCACAAAGAACAGCATGATGGCCACCACGTCGAGTCGCCCGAGCGTGATGGCCGAGGTCTTCATGCCGATCCTGAGGTCGTCGTCACGGTCCACCATGGCGTACTCGGTGTCATAGGCCAGCACCAGGAACATGTTGGCCAGCCACAGCACCCAGGCAACGGCCGGCACCCGGCCCTGCACGGCCGCAA
>JAFECU010000284.1 GCA_018242005.1 Pseudomonadota bacterium
GCGCACGACCTGGGCGCACACGTGGTGCCGCTCGTGGGCCCGGTGTCGCTGCTGCTGGCGCTCGCGGCCAGCGGCCTCAATGGCCAGAACTTTGCCTTTGTCGGCTACCTGCCGCAGGACGCCGGCGAACGCAGCCAGCGCATCCGCGCCCTGGAGGCGCTGGCGCACAAGACGGGCCAGACGCAGCTCTTCATCGAAACCCCCTACCGCAATGCCGCGCTCTGGCAGGCCCTGCTGCACACCCTGCAGCCCGGCACGCGCCTGGCCGTGGCCGCCGGCCTCACACTGGCCCAGGGCCAGGTACAGAGCCACAGCGTGCGCGCCTGGCAGCAACTGCAACTACCCGCCGACAAGCACACGCCCGTGGTGTTTGCCATCGGGGCATAGCGCTTCAGGCCGCCGTCTTGCTGGCGGCCGTCCTTTTTTCGGCGGCCTTCCTGGCCGGAGCCTTTTCCGCCGTGGTTTTCTTCGCCGCGGCCTTCTTCGCGGGCGCCTTTTTCGCGGGCGTCTTCTTCACGGCGAGCGTCGCGGCCTTCTTCGCGGGCGCCTTTTTCGCGGCCGTCTTCTTCACGGCGAGCGTCGCGGCCTTCTTCGCCGCCGCCTTTTTATCCGGTGGGACCGGCGCGGCAGGCGCATCGGCCAGCGCCAGGTCGATGCCAAACACATCCGCCAGCGCGGCATCGTCGAGCACGCGGCCCTTGGCCGGTTTCTTCTTCGGCGTGGCGAGCACGGCCGCCTGGGCCGTCAGCAGCTCGCTCGCATCGACCTGGCGCAGCACGAACAGCAGTTCGGGCTTTTCATCCAGACGCGCGCCCACGCCGTAGAGCACGGCGGCGACATGCTTGCACATCTGCGCCCAGTCGGGGCAGGAGCAGCCCAGGTCGATCTCGCTGGGCGCGGGGAACATGCCCTGCTTGCGGTCGCACAGCCGGGCCATCACCGCCTGCGACAGCCTGCCCTGCAACAGTTCGACCAGCGTGGCGATGGAGCCCGTGCAGTGCGCCACCAGCGCCTGCCAGCGCGCGGCCGGCAGGGGCGCGATGGCGATCTCGATCTGGTAGAGGCTCGAGCCCATGACCTTGGCGATGACCTTGCCCGGCGCGATCTGCAGGTCGATGACCGAGCCGTTGCGCACATAGGTTCGGCCGCGCGGCAGGCGGTTTTCGAAATCGCTGTAGGCCTCCAGGTTCTCGCACCAGGCCTTGCCCCAGAAGGTCCTGGCGATGCTGCGCCCCTGCACCGACACGGGCGACAGGCCCTGGCCCGTCTTGGCGGCCTTTTGCACGGCGCGCTCGGCCTGCGCGCGCCGCTTGGCCACGGGCACATACGGTTTGAAGCCCCAACTCATGCCTCACTCCCTGTTGCGTGGATGTCGAGCCTGACCAGATCGAGCAGCGCCGCGTCGCTCATCTCCGTCAGATTGATTTCACCGCCGCCCTCCACCACGTCCTGCACCAGTTGCTGCTTGGCCTGAATCAGGGCGTCGATGCGCTCCTCGATGGTGCCGCGGACGATGAACTTGTGCACCAGCACGTTGCGGTGCTGGCCGATACGGTAGGCGCGGTCGGTGGCCTGGTTTTCCACCGCCGGGTTCCACCAGCGGTCGAAGTGCACCACATGCGAGGCGGCGGTCAGATTCAGGCCCGAGCCGCCGGCCTTGATCGAGAGCACGAAGAACGGCACCTGATCGTCCTCCTGAAAGCGCTTGACGAGTTCGCGCCGCCGCGCCACGGGCGTGCCGCCGTGCAGCACCAGGCCTTCGCGCCCGAAGACACCGCCCAGAAACGCGGCCAGCGGCGCCGTGGTTTCCTGGAACTGGGTGAAGACCAGCATCTTTTCCTGCCGCGCGGCCACGGTCTCGGCGATCTCGCGCAGGCGCGCAAACTTGCCGCTGGCCTCGGGCTGCCAGGCGCCGTCGCCCAGCCATTGCGAGGGGTGGTTGCAGATTTGCTTCAGGCGCATCAAGAACGAGAGCACCAGGCCCTTGCGTTCCATGCCTTCGGAGCGTTCCAGCGCCTGCTCCAGCGCCTTGACCGCCTGCTGGTAGTGCGTCGCCTGCACGGCGCTCAGGCCGCACCAGGCGGCGACCTCGGTCTTGTCGGGCAGGTCGGCAATCACGCGCTTGTCGCTCTTGAGGCGCCGCAGGATGTAGGGCGCGACAAGCTGGCGCAGCGGCGCGTATTGACCACTTTCCGCGAGCCGCCTGGCAAAGCTGGCAAACACGCGCTCGCTGCCCAGCAGGCCGGGATGGGTGAAGTCGAAGATCGACCACAGGTCGGACAGGCGGTTTTCCACCGGCGTGCCCGTGAGCGCGATGCGCGTGCCCGCCTGCAGCTTCTTGGCCGCGCGAGTCTGCTGGGCCGCGGGGTTCTTGATGGCCTGGGCCTCGTCCAGCACGGCCAGGCGCCAGCGCTGCGCGCCCAGGGCCGGCGTGCGTGCGAGCTGCCCGTAGCTGGTGATGACCAGGTCGTACCCGGCCAGCGCATCGGCATCGAGCGCCTGCAGCTCGGCGCGCGCCAGCGCCGAGGGGTGGGCCAGCAGGCAGCGCAGGCTGGGGGCGAAGCGCTCGGCCTCCTGCGCCCAGTTGGCCAGAAGCGAGGCCGGCGCCACCAGCAGGCTGGGGCCGGCGCCGGGCGCGGCCTTCTTCAGAACGAGCAGCAGGGCCAGCACCTGGATGGTCTTGCCCAGGCCCATGTCGTCGGCCAGGCAGGCGCCCAGCCCCAGGCGCGTGAGAAAGTGCAGCCAGCGCAGGCCCTCCTGCTGGTAGGGGCGCAGACTGGCCTTGAGCAGCCGGCCCGGATCGACGGCGGCCAGCGCCGCGGGCGTGCGCAGGCCGCGCAGCGCCTCGGCCAGCCAGGGGCCGGCGCTGATGCTGCTCCAGTCGGGGTCGGGCGCGTCCTCGGCGAGGGTGGCGCCCGAGAGCAGGCGCATGGCCTGCGCCAGCGGCACGCCGCCCTCGGCGTCCTGCTGCATCTGGCGAAAGCGCGCAAGCAGGCCCGACAGGCGCTGCGCATCGACCTGCACCCATTGCCCGCGTATCCACTGCAGGCCGCCCGCCTGATCCAGCAACTGGCGGATCTCGTCGGGGCCGAGCGGCTCGCCGTCCAGGCTCACGTCCATCTGGAAGTCCAGCATGGCGGCAAGCCCCACGCCGCCGGCGAGCTGGCTGCCCAAAGCGACGCGCACCTGGGGCCGCGCCGGGCGGCCGCCGCGCCACTGCGCGGGCATGCGCACGACGATGCCCGCGGCCTCCAGGCGCGGCGCATCGGCCAGAAAGCGCAGGGCGTCGGCCACCTCCCAGCGCAGCGGGTGGTAGATCTCGCCGGACTCGACCATCTCGGCAATCCAGGCGCAGTCGGCCGCGGCGCGCTGCACGGGCATCAGCAGCGACAGGAGCTGCGCCTTCCTGCGCTGGCCCGAAAACTCCTTGAGCGCCTGCGACAGCGGCACATGCTGGGCCTTGCCATGGGCCGACAGCCGCGTGGTGTAGGTGGCCAGAAAGGCAAAGGGCGTGTCCGGGTCCTTGCGGTTTTCCGCCAGGTTGAAGTGCACGCGGCCCACCAGGTTCCAGGCGGGGTAATGGGTCTTGAGGAATTCGGGCAGGGGCTGCCCGGCGGCCGCGCAGGCCGCGTGCAGCGCGGCGTCCATGCCCTGCCACAGCGCCAGCAAGGTCTCGGCGCTCAGGTACTCGGCCCCGGCCATGGGCGGCGCATTGAGCAGCAGGGCCTGCAGCGCCGCGGCGTCGGGCGCGGGCACGGCTGCTGCCACCGCCTCCTCGCCCGCCTGCGTGGTGCACAGGGCGCCGAAGTAGCGCGCGGCCAGCTCACGCCACCAGGCCCAGACCGGCGGCAGGGCGCTGGTCGCGCACGCCCCGCCCAGGTGCAACAGGCCCTGCCCCGCGCCTTGGTCAAAGGCGGCGGCAATGGCTTCGTGCAGCTCTGCAGGCAGGGGCGCGGCCTCGTGCTCGGGCCTGCATGACAGGTGGCCGGCAGGAGAGAGAGCAAGGGTCAGCGCGGCGGCCATGGGTTTCATGCAACAGGGTGTGATGCCGGTAGAAAATTTTGAACTGAATCACCTTCAGCCCAATACCAACCAGTGCGGACAGCTATTGTTTTAGCAGGTCCAGCGCACCGCCTTCGGTGGCTCGGGCTGCGCCTGCAGCCCGGTCGGCATGAGCCGCAACGGCAGGTATTTCCCCAGTGCCGATGCACACGCACCAGGCGGTCGTCGCCCCGCACAGCCACAAAGGGCGCGACCGCGCGTGCCAGGGCGTGGTGCTGGGCACTGATGAAGCGGTTGAGGATGATGCGCGGATGCTTGAGCCCCTTGGCCGGGCCGTCAGCGCAGCACCGGCGCCGCGCGCATGCCGCGCAACACGACCTCGCCAAAGGTGGCGCCGAACTTGCGAGCCAGGCGCTCGGCCACGTTGTCGCGGCGGGTGTAGTCGATCACCTCCTCGGCCTTGACGATTTCGCGCGCCACATAGTCCAGGCTGCCGTACTGGTCGGCCAGGCCCATCTCCACGGCCTGCTGGCCGGTCCAGAACAGGCCGCTGAAGGTCTCGGGCGTGGCCTTGAGGCGCTCGCCGCGTCCCTTCTTGACGGCGGCAATGAATTGCTGGTGAATCTGGTCCAGCATCACCTGCGCATAGCCTCGCTGCGTGGCCGACTGCGGGCTGAACGGGTCAAGAAAACCCTTGTTTTCGCCGGCGGTGAGCAGGCGCCGCTCCACGCCCAGCTTTTCCATGGTGCCGGTAAAGCCAAAGCCGTCCATGAGCACACCTATGCTGCCGACGATGCTGGCCTTGTCCACGAAGATTTCATCGGCCGCCGCGGCAATGTAGTAGGCGGCCGAGGCGCAGGTTTCTTCGACCACCACGTACAGCGGCTTGTTGTACTTGGTCTTCAGGCGCACGATCTCGTCGTTGATCATGCCCGCCTGCACCGGACTGCCGCCCGGAGAATTGATGAGCAGCACGACGGCCTGCGAGCCCGAGTCCTCAAACGCGCTTTTCATGGCCGCCACGACGAACTCGGCACTGGCCTCGGCGCCGGCGGCAATCTCGCCCTTGATGTCCACCACGGCCGTGTGCGGCGCGCTCTTGCTGGCGCTGGTAAGGTCGCGCGACACCACGGCCCAGACCACCAGGGCGATCAGCACCAGCCAGCCAAAGCGCCAGAAGTTGCGCCAGCGCCGCGTCGCGCGCTGCTCGGCCAGGGTGCCGAGAACGAGTTTCTCAAGCACCTCGCGCTCCCAGCCGGGCGCCGCTGCGACCGCTTTTTTTGCTTCAGTTTCAGTAGCTGTCCGCGCCCACAAATCGGGGGGTTGCGGGTGTTCTCCCTCGAAACCTGTGGGTTCGGTGCGGGTCGGCTCGGTCATATTTTCAAAATGCTACGGGGTGCAGGTCTGGGGCAGTATGCCAGTACACCATGCCAGCTTCTTCGCTCAAGACCACTTTGACCAACGGTCCGCGACCCGGACCGCCGACGCAGGCGCCGCTGTCCGGCGCAAACACCGCGCCATGGCTGGCGCAGATGAGCAGGCAGCCGCTGTCGTCGAAAAAGCGGCCCTCCTGGTAGTCCAGCTCCATGGCCACATGGCTGCAGCGGTTCAGGTAGGCATGGACCCGGCCCTGGTAGCGGATGGCGAAGGCGCGCAGGTTCTGGCCGCGGTGGCAGACGTCGAAGGCCACGGCCAGGCCGCCGTCGGCCAGCGCGTCACTGGCACACAGCGCAATGCGTTGCCCCTGCTCGGCCGTCATCAGGCGTGCTCCAGCAGCCAGCGCTGCAGTTCTGCCACCGACGGCACCACGCAAAGCGGCCCGAGCACCGCAAAGTCCGCCTGGTCGTGCGCGCCATAGCCCACGCCGACGCTGGCGCAGCCGGCGGCACGCGCCATCTCCAGGTCATGCGTGGTGTCGCCGATCATCAGGAGGCGCCCGGGCTCCACGTCGAACTCGGCCATCAGCTCCTGCAGCATCAGCGGGTGCGGCTTGCCGGCCGTCTCGTCGGCCGTGCGCGAGCCGTCGAACATGCCGCGCAGCTGCACCATCTGCAGCACCTGATCGAGGCCGCGCCGGCTCTTGCCCGTGGCCACGGCCAGCAGGTGGCCGCGCGCGCGCAGGGCTTCCAGCATCGGAAGCACGCCGGGAAACAGGGTCACGTCCTCCTGGCGCTTGAAATAGTGGTAGCGGTAGCGGTTGGCAAGCTCGCCGTATTTCTCGCGCGGCACGTCGGGCGCGGCGTGCGCCAGGGCCTGGGGCAGCGCCATGCCTATGACCCAGGCGGCGGCCTCGTCGCTGGGTGTGGCGTAGCCCAGGTCACGCACCGCATCCTGGATGCTGCGCACGATGATGGCGGTGGAGTCGAACAGCGTGCCGTCCCAATCGAAGGCGATCAGGTCGAAGCGGCGCGGGCGGATGTCAGGCATGGGTGGGTTCGGAATAAAGAAAGGCCGCGAGCTCGGGCGGCAGTTCGGCGAGCAGCGTAAGGCGCTCGGCGCTGGCGGGATGGTCGAACTGCAGGCGCCAGGCGTGCAGAAACATGCGCTTGAGGCCCTGCTTCTGCAGCCGCCTGTTGAGGTCGAAGTCGCCGTACTTGTCGTCACCCGCGATGGGGTGGCCCTGGCTTGCCAGGTGCACGCGGATCTGGTGCGTGCGCCCGGTCTTGATGGTCACCTCCAGGAGGCTCATGGCGGGCAGCCCCTTGAGCGGGCGGGCCGGTATCTGCTCGCGCACGCGCACCAGGGTGATGGAGCGCATGCCGTCGGGATCCTGGGGCGTGGTCACGCGCACGCGGCGCTCGCCGTCCTCCTGCAGGTATTTGCGCAGCGGCAGGTCGATCACCTTGTTGTTGGCCGGCCAGGCACCCTGCACCAGGGCCAGATAGGTCTTGCCGGTCTCGCGCTCGCGGAACTGGTCCTGCAGGTTTTTCAGCGCCGAGCGGCGCTTGGCCACGAGCAAAATGCCCGAGGTTTCGCGGTCCAGCCGGTGCACCAGCTCCAGAAAACGCGCCTCGGGCCTCGCCTGGCGCAGTTGCTCGATGACGCCAAAACTCACGCCGCTGCCGCCATGCACGGCCACGCCGGCGGGCTTGTCCAGGGCGATGAGCTGCTCGTCCTCGAGCAGGATGGGGAATTCGCGCGCGGGCGCGGGGCGCTCGGCCTTCTCCGCCACCCGGTCGGACACGCGCACGGGCGGCAGGCGCACCTGGTCGCCCGCGGCCACGCGCGCGTCGGCGCTGGTGCGGCCCTTGTTCAGGCGCACCTCGCCGCTTCGGATGATGCGGTAAACATGGGTCTTGGGCACGCCCTTCAGGTGGCGCATAAGGAAATTGTCGAGCCGCTGGCCCGCGGACTCGGCATCGACCTCGAGGATGGCGGCCGCAGGGGCTTGGATTGGTGCCCGAACCTGGGCAGGTTTGCCCCCTATAATGTGTTTCACCTGCGCGACGAATGTGTAAGCGGTTGATTTGTCTGGAGTTTAAAGGACAAGACCCAACTCGGCGCGCAGTATGGTCGATGCCAACGTGCGTCGTGCGCACCGATTGCAGGCCGGATGCCTGCGATGGTCTGCACGCCACACGTCAAGCTGACACTTTGAAACACTGAATACGGAAATTCCAGGCCGGCCGCCCGCCCCATCAGGGCGCGGCGTCTGGCGGATCAAAAGCGAAAACATGTGGGTACTGATGGCATGGATGGTGTCACTGTGGCGCGGGCGTCAGCCTTTGCCATGGGCACAAGAATCGCCTGCAGCGCCCGTCCAGCGGACGCTAACGGCTACTGTTTCAGTAGTGCACCTGCGCCCGCTGCGGCTCGCTCCCATCCACGCGCCCCCACCCTGCCCGCGCAGTTAGACAACTGCGCGGCTGCGGGCGCACCGGCCATTCCTTTCGTTTCAACGCGTCAGTCCAGGCATTCCCGGCTCATTGTGAGCCTGTAGGTATTGGTTTGGCACCGGCGGGACGCGCCATGGCAGCCCAGATGGAGCGCTGCGCGCAATCCCGCCAGACAACATAACGAAAAGGACACGCATCATGAAACGGATGCTCATCAACGCCACGCAGCCCGAAGAGCGCCGCCTGGCCATCGTGGACGGCCAGAAACTGCTGGACTACGAAATCGAGGTGGAGGGACGCGAACAGCGCAAGGGCAATATCTACAAGGCCGTCGTCACGCGCGTCGAGCCTTCGCTGGAAGCCTGCTTCGTGGACTACGGCGAGGACCGCCACGGCTTTCTGCCGTTCAAGGAAATCTCCAAGCAATACTTCGCCGAGGGCGTCTCGCCCAGCCAGGCGCGCATCCAGGAGGTGATCAAGGAAGGCCAGGAGCTCATCGTCCAGGTCGAGAAGGAAGAGCGCGGCAACAAGGGCGCGGCGCTGACCACCTTCATCAGCCTGGCCGGCCGCTACGTGGTGCTGATGCCCAACAACCCGCGTGGCGGCGGCGTCTCGCGCCGCATCGAGGGCGAGGACCGCGCCGAGCTCAAGGAGGCGATGGACCAGCTCGAATACCCCAAGGGCATGAGCATCATCGCGCGCACGGCCGGCATCGGCCGCTCCGCCCCCGAGCTGCAGTGGGACCTGAACTACCTGCTGAAACTGTGGAGCGCCATCGACGGCGCGGCCAAGGCCGGCAAGGGCGCCTTCCTGATCTACCAGGAGTCGAGCCTGGTGATCCGCGCGATCCGCGACTACTTCAACGCCGACATCGGCGACATCCTGATCGACACCGACGACATCTACGAGCAGGCGCAGCAGTTCATGGCGCATGTGATGCCCGAGCATGCCGCCCGCGTCAAGCGCTACCGCGATGACGCGCCGCTGTTCTCGCGCTTTCAGATCGAGCACCAGATCGAGTCGGCCTACGCGCGCACGGTGCAGCTGCCCTCGGGCGGCGCCATCGTCATCGACCACACCGAGGCGCTGGTCAGCGTGGACGTGAACTCGGCGCGCGCCATCAAGGGCGGCGACATCGAGGAGACCGCCACGCGCACCAACCTGGAGGCCGCCGACGAGGTAGCGCGCCAGATGCGCCTGCGCGACCTGGGTGGCCTGATCGTCATCGACTTCATCGACATGGAAGAGTCGAAGAACCGCCGCGAGGTCGAGAACCGCCTGCGCGACGCGCTGCGCCAGGACCGCGCGCGCGTGCAGTTCGGCACGATTTCCAAGTTCGGCCTCATGGAGATGAGCCGCCAGCGCCTCAAGCCCTCGCTGTCCGAGGGCGCCCACATCCGCTGTCCGCTGTGCGACGGCACGGGCCATGTGCGCGACACCGAGGGCTTCTCGCTGCAGATGCTGCGCATGATCCAGGAGGAGTCCATGAAGGACAACACCGCCGCCGTGCACTGCCAGGTGCCGGTGGAAGTGGCCAGCTTCCTGCTGAACGAAAAGCGCACCGAGATCGCCAAGATCGAGCTCAAGCAGCGCGTTTCCGTGGTGCTGATTCCCAGCAAGTCGCTGGAGACGCCGCACTACAAGCTCGAACGCCTGAAGCATGACGACCCGCGCCTGGAAAACCTGGACGCCAGCTACAAGCTCGCCGACGTGGTCGAGGAGCAGACCCGCGTCACGCGCCGCTCGCAGGAACCGACCAACAAGCAGACCCCGGTCATCAAGGGCGTGCTGCCCGATGCCCCGGCGCCGGTGGCCGAGCCGCGCCCCGAAGGCACGCAGCGCGCCGGTGCGCGCGGCCAGAGCCAGCAACATTCCGCGGCTGCACCCGCCCCGGCACAGCCGCGCCCGGCCCCCATGCCCGCACCGGAGCAAGGCTTCTTCGCCTGGCTCAAGAGCCTGTTCGGCTTCGGACCGGCACCCGCACCCACACCCGCCCCCGTGGTGACGCCGGCGCCGCAGCCGGCCGAACCGGCGCCGCGTGGCGAGGCACGCCGCGACGGCCGTGGCGGCGAGCGCGGCAGCCGCCGTGGCGGCGAGCGCGGTGGTGAGCGCGGCGCCCCACGTGACGGCGCCCGCGAAGGTGGCGGCACCGAAGGCCGCGGCCGCCGCGGCGAGCGCGCGTCCGAAGGCCGCGACAACCGCGAGCCACGCAACGGCCGCGATGGCAGCCGTGACAGCAGCCGCGATGGCGAACGCCGCAACGAACGCGCCGAGGGAGAAGCAAGGAACGAACCGCGCGAGAGCCGCGGCAGCCGCGAGCGCGCCGAGCGCAGCGCACAGCAACCGGCGCAGGCGGCCGCAGACCAGGCACCTGTGAACCAGGCCATGGCCGGTGCTGCCGAGGTCACGCCGGAGCGCGGTGAACGCCCCCCGCGCAGCTCCGAGCGGGGCGAGCGCGGCGAGCGCCGGGAACGCGGCGAACGCGGCGAGCGCCGTGAGCGTGGCCCGCGCGCCAGCGAAGCCGCGGGCCCGGTCGCCGACTTTGCCGACACCGCTCCGCTGAGCGCACTACCCGACCTGGACCTGACGGCCAACGAGATGCCCGCGGCCGCACCCGAAGGCGCCAACGGCGGCGAGGAGCGCCGCGAGCGCCGCTCGCGTGACCGCTATGGCCGTGACCGGCGCGAGCGCGCCGAACGCGGGCCCCGCAACCGCGAGGCCGTACCCGCCGAGCCGCTGATGGACCTCGACCTGCCGACAACGGCCGCCGAGGCCCCGGCCGAGCAAGCCGCGCCCGAGCCGGCACGCCGCAGCTACTTTGCGGCGCCGACGGTGGCGGCAACCGCCGCCGCGCCGGCCGCCGACTCCGCCGCCGCGCCGGCCAGCGACTCCGCCGCCGCCACACCGGCCACGGTAGAGCCCGCTGCACCCGTGCCGGCCGTGGCCGAGGCAGCGCCCGCCAGCGCTGCGCCCGAAGCCGCGGCGGCCCCCGCCCCGGTCGAGCCCTCAACCGCAGAACCCGCACCGGCCGGCGCCCTGCCGCGCGTGCAGGCCTTCACGCTGCCCATCGCGTCGCTGCATCAGATCGCCCAGGCCTCGGGCCTGCAGTGGATCAACTCCGACGCTGACAAGGTCGCCGCCGTCCAGGCCGCCATCGCCGCCGAGCCCAGGCCCATCCATGTGCCGCGCGAACGCGCGCCGGCTGTGGTGCTGGACGAAGGCCCGCTGGTGCTGGTGGAAACGCGCCGCGATCTGCGCGAGCTGCAACTGCCGTTCGAGCAGGAAGGCCGCGCCTGAGCGTCACCGTCATCCCCGCGAAGGCGGGGATGACGAAGCACGGACTCGTCAACGGAAATCACTGCTTTTACTATCAACAAAATAGCTGCCAACGTTTGATACATAAGGGCTACAGGCCAATTTGACTTGAACCGTGGCAGCACACCTCAACGTCATGCTGTTCCTGCTCTCCCCCGCCAAGTCGCTGGACTACGACAGCCCCCTGCCCGAAGGCCTGCCGCACACGCTGCCGGCCTTCGTGCCCGAGGCCCGGCAGCTGATCGAGGTGCTGCGCGAGAAGTCCCCGCAGCAGATCGCGGCGCTCATGTCCATCAGCGACCCGCTGGCTGCGCTCAACGTGGCGCGCTATGCGGCCTGGCGGCCGAAGTTCACAGCCGCCAACGCACGCCAGGCCGTCATGGCCTTCAATGGCGATGTGTATGAGGGGCTGCAGGCACAGACCCTGTCGCGCGACGACCTGGACTGGGCGCAACAGCACCTGGCCATACTCTCGGGCCTGTACGGCGTGCTGCGCCCGCTGGACCTGCTGCAGCCCTACCGCCTGGAGATGGGTACGCGCCTGGCGACCCCGGCGGGCGCCAATCTCTACCAGTTCTGGGGCAAGACCATTGCCGAGCACCTGAACCAGCGCCTGGCGCAGGACATCACGCCGGTGGTGGTCAACCTGGCCTCGCAGGAGTACTTCAAGTCCGTGGACCGCAAGGTGCTCAAGGCGCGCGTGATCGAATGCGTGTTCGAAGACTGGCGTGGCGGGCAGTACAAGATCATCAGCTTCTACGCCAAGCGCGCGCGCGGCCTCATGGCGCGCTACGCCATCGAGCGGCGCGTGACCACACCGCACCAGCTCGAAGGTTTTGACCTGGAGGGCTATGCTTTGCACCCCGCCGGCAGCACGCCCGAACGTCTGGTATTCCGCCGCAAGACCGACTGAATGAGGACGACTGCCATGACCGCATCCCCATCCATCACGCCCGAGCTGCGCCAATGGATCATCGACCAGGCCAGTTCAGGCATTACGGCGCCGGCGCTGATCACGGCCATGCAGGCCTCGGGCTGGGCCGAGGATGTCGCCGTCCAGGCCGTCGAAGAAGTGCTGCGCGCCCATCTGGATCAGGTGGCGCTTGAGAAGGGCCGGCCGCCCGGCGTGCCCGTGCCCGAGCCGGCCATTGCCGACTCTCCGCTGTTCATCGACGTGGGCGACCGCCGCGTCGAGGTGCTGATGGCCATGGCGAGTCCGCGCGTGGTGCTTTTCGGCAACCTGCTTTCGCCCGACGAATGCCAGGCCATCATCGACGCCGCAGGCTCGCGCATGGCGCGCTCGCTCACCGTGCAGACCAGCACCGGCGGCGAGGAGGTCAACCAGGACCGCACCAGCGACGGCATGTTTTTTGAGCGCGGCGAGAACGAGGTCGTGGCCCGGCTGGAGCGGCGCATCGCGCGCCTGGTCCACTGGCCCATCGAGAACGGCGAGGGCCTGCAGGTGCTGCACTACCGCCCCGGCGCCGAGTACAAGCCGCATTACGATTACTTCGACCCCGACCAGCCCGGCACGCCCAGCATCCTCAGGCGCGGCGGCCAGCGCGTGGCCACGCTGGTGATCTACCTGAACAACCCCGCCAGGGGCGGCGGCACCACGTTTCCCGACGTGCCGCTCGAGGTCGGCCCGCGCCAGGGCAATGCCGTGTTCTTCAGTTATGACCGCCCCCACCCCAGCACGCGCACGCTGCACGGCGGCGCGCCCGTGACCGAGGGCGAGAAATGGATCGCCACCAAGTGGCTGCGCGAACGTGAATTCAGATGAAATTGGCCCCCAGCGCTTTATCGACAAGTGCCGGCAGCTATCAAATAGTTAGCGAATCATGACCACGCCCGAACAATCCCAGCTCGGCCGCGCATCCGCCTACGCCGACCAGTACGACGCCTCGCTGCTGTTTCCCCTGCCGCGCGCGCCCAAGCGCGCCGAGATCGGCATCACGGGCAGCATCCCCTTCTTCGGCGCCGACCTGTGGACGGCCTACGAGCTGTCCTGGCTCAACCCGCGCGGCAAGCCCCAGGTGGCCATCGCCCACATCACCGTGCCCTGCGAGACGCCCAACATCGTCGAGAGCAAGTCCTTCAAGCTCTACCTCAACAGCTTCAACGGCACGCGCTTCGCGAGCCTGGATGAGGTGCGCGCGCGCATCCGCCAGGACGTGAGCGAGGCCGTCTGGCGCGGCGCCTCCACGTCAGGCACCGTGGGCGTGCGCCTGGTCACGCCGGATCTGTTCGAGCAGGAGCGCGTGCACGAGCAGGACGGCCTGCTGCTCGACCGCCTGGACATCGAGTGCAGCCAGTACCAGCCCGCGCCCGAACTGCTCTGGGCCCACCACGACGAGGCACCGGTGAGCGAGACGCTGGTGAGCCACCTGCTCAAGAGCAACTGCCTGGTCACGGGCCAGCCCGACTGGGGCAGCGTGCAGATCGACTACAGCGGCGCGCAGATCGACCAGGAGGCCCTGCTGCAGTACATCGTGAGCTTTCGCGGCCACAACGAATTCCACGAGCAATGCGTGGAGCGCATCTTCATGGACATCTGGCAGCGCTGCCGCCCCATCAAGCTGGCCGTGTACGCGCGCTACACGCGCCGCGGCGGGCTGGACATCAACCCGCTGCGCACCAGCCACCCCATGCCGCTGCCGGACAACCGGCGCACGGCGCGGCAATAGCCCGCATCAGAACAGCGGCGCCGTGAACGGGTCGGCATGCGCGTCGCGCGCCGCCGCGTCGTCCGCACGCGCCAGCTGGCCCACGCGCACACCCAACAGGCGCAGGGGCCGGGCCAGGGGCACGCGCTTGAGGCATTGCCCGGCCACGCGGCGTATGGCGGCCGCGTCCTGCGTGAACTCGGCCACGGTCTGGTCGCGCGTGGCGATGCGGAAGTCGTCATAGCGCAGCTTGATGCCGATGGTCTTGCCCACATAGCCCTTGCGCTGCAGGTCGGCCGCCACCTGCTGGCACAGCTCGGTGAAGATCTGCCCCAGCAGCGCACGGTCGCGCACGGCGTGCAGGTCGCGCTCGAAGGTGGTCTCGCGGCTCATGGAGACGGGCTCGCTCTCGGTCACCACGGGGCGATCGTCGCGGCCCCAGGCGGCGTCGTGCAGCCAGGCGCCGCTCGCCCGTCCAAACTGCGCCATGAGCCAGTCGCGCGGGCGCGCCGCGAGCTCGCCTATCGTGGTGATGCCGTGCCGCGCCAGCCGTTCGTTGGTCTTGGGGCCTATGCCGTTGATCTTGCGGCAGGCCAGCGGCCAGATCCTGTGCTGCAGGTCATCGGCATGGACGATGGCGATGCCGTTGGGTTTCTCGAACTCGCTCGCCATCTTGGCAATGAGCTTATTGGGCGCCACGCCGATCGAGCAGGTCAGGCCCGTGGCGTCGAAGATGCTCTTCTGGATCAGCCGCGCCAGCACGCGCCCGCCCTCCCGCTGGCCCCCGGGCACGGGCGTGAAGTCGATGTAGACCTCGTCCACGCCGCGGTCCTCCATGACCGGGGCGATGTCGGTGATCACGGCCTTGAAGCGCTGCGAGTAGCGCCGGTACTCGGCAAAGTCCACGGGCAGCAAGATGGCGTCGGGGCACAGCCGTGCGGCCTTCATGAGCCCCATGGCCGAGCCCACGCCGAAGGCGCGCGCGGCATAGGTGGCCGTGGTGATCACGCCGCGGCCCACATAGCCCGACAAGCGCGCAAACTGCGCCACGGGAATGTCCTGCAGCCGCCCGGCGTATGCGGTGAGCAGCGCATCGTCCTCGCGCCTGCGCCCGCCGCCTATGACCACGGGCAGGCCCTTGAGCTGCGGGTAGCGCAGCAGTTCCACGGAGGCGTAGAACGCATCCATGTCCAGATGGGCGATGCGGCGCGGCAGTTCGGGGGCGCAAGGGGCAACAGGTTCGGCGGCGGTCACGGCCGCCATTGTGGCGCCAGGCTCACAGCCCCTGCAGCGTGATCAGCACCAGCCCCACGAGCATCAGCGCCATGCCGATCTTCTCGGGCCGCGTGAAGGATTCGCTGAGCAGCCGGCGCGACACCAGGTAGCTGAACACCACCTCCACCATGCCCAGCGTGCGCACCGCCGCCGCGCCCTGCATGGCATAGGCCGTGAACCAGGCCAGCGATGCGGCCGCGCCCATGCTGCCGGCCACGAGCGACAGGCGCCAGGCCGGCCACAGCGGCGCCAGGCCCTTCTCGGACGTGAACGCCACCCAGGCGCCCAGGCCCAGGGTCTGCAGCGCCTGGGCGATGAGCACGCCCCAGGCGCCCGACAGCCAGGGCGTCTCGGCCGCGAGGGCCAGCGCACCGCCGCGAAAGCCCACCGAGGCGATCGCAAAGCTCGCGCCACAGGCCAGGCCATAGAGCGCGGGCCGGCTGGCCCAGGCCGACAGTGACAGCAGTTGCCCGCGCGGCGGCAGCGACAGCAGCAACACGCCCAGCGTGGCCACCACCATGGCCACAAGCGCCAGGGGCGTGGGCAGTTCGTGCAACAGCAGCGTGGCGAACAGCGCCACCTGCAGTACCTCGGTCTTGGACAGGGTCACGGCCACGGCGAAGTTGCGCTCGCTCATGGCCAGCAGCAGAAACGCCGTGCCGCCGATCTGGAAGAACGCCCCGAGCGCAATCCAGCCCAGGTAGGCCGCGCTGAACTGCGGCAGCGCCGGCGTGCGATCGGGCCAGCAGTACAGCAGCGCCAGCCACAGCGCCGCAAACGGCAGGCCGTAGAGAAAGCGCACCAGCGTGGCGGGCAGCGTGCCCAGCTCCTGGGTCAGCGTGCGCTGGGCGGTGTTGCGCGCGGTTTGGGCCAGGGTGGCGAACAGCACCACCGGCACCCACGCATACACCATCCACTGCGACGACTGCATCAATCCATCCGCTTTGCAAGACCCGCGCCACACGGCGCGCCGCCAGCATAGCGGCGCCTCGGCGCACCGCGCCCGCGCCGATGGCGGGGAGGGCCCGCGCCAGCCGCGAAGCCGGGCCGCGTCCATCATTCAACCCGGCCTCGGCGCCCTGCTGCAAAGCGCTGTCAGCTATCAAAACAATAGTTTTTCGGCAATCGTCACGGCGCCAGGCAATGCACTGCAGCAGGCCCATGCGTCCGCTGCCCTGATGCTGCACACCAATGCGCGCCCTGTGCGCGACGGGGTGGTGCCGGGTGCGGGCCGGGCCCCCTACGCACGCCGGCAGGCGATGGATGCGTGGGCTGCCACTCATCAATTTTTGCTGTGCACCGAATCCAGCGGCCGTCAGGCGCCGTATGGAGGTGTGTCGGGTGCCCATGCGCACCGACTATCCATCCACGTTGACAGGAGCACACCATGACCATGAATCTGAACCCACATGGCACCCCGCTGGCGGCATCGCGCCGCGGTTTTCTGGGCACGACCGGAACGCTGTCGGCCGTCGCCGTCGCCCTGCTGGCCGGGCGCGATGCGCTGGCCCAGGGCATGGGCGGCGA
>JAFECU010000285.1 GCA_018242005.1 Pseudomonadota bacterium
GCCAGCTTGGCGCCGGCGTGGCGCGCAGCCTGATGCCTAAGACCGCCATGCAGCTGCGCGTGCTCAGCGGCCGGGCCTGGGTGACGCTGAACGACGGGCCGCACGGCTGGCGCGAGGAGTCGGGCGACCTGCTGCTGCTGGCCGGCCAAAGCCTCAACGTGGCCCCGGGCCAGCATGCCGTGATCGAGCCGCTGGGGCACGAGGCGCTGGACTATCAGTGGTGCAGGCAGGACGCAGCCAGGACTGCGGGCCGGCCGGTGGCAGTCATCGCGTGTGACGCCTGCCACGCCTGACCCTTGTTGACGCAGTGGGTGCCGCGTGGCGCCGGATAATGGCGTGTTTGCCGGTGGGTGCAGCGCCCGCTGGACTTTGATTCGCCATTTCCACCACACCTCATGACAGCACTGGACATCATCATCATGGCCGCGGGCAAGGGCACGCGCATGAAAAGCCGCACCCCCAAGGTATTGCAGCGCCTGGCCGGCCGGCCGCTGCTGCACCATGTGCTGGACCAGGCGGCCAGCCTGCAGGCGCGGCGCGTGGTGGTGGTCACAGGTCATGGCGCTACGGAAGTGGAAGCTGCCTGCGTAGGTGGTGCGGGCGCTGGAGGCCAATTTGACCTGAAATTTGTGCGCCAGGAGCCGCAGCTGGGCACGGGCCACGCCGTGCAGCAGGCCGTGCCCCAGCTGGCCGGTGACGGCATGGTCGTCGTGCTCTCGGGCGACGTGCCGCTGACCCAGGCCGCCACGCTCGCCGCCCTGGTCGATGCCGCGGGCGGCGAACGGCTGGCGCTGCTCACCGTCACCCTGCCCGATCCCACGGGCTACGGACGCATCGTGCGCGCGCCCGGCGGCACCGTGCAGCGCATCGTGGAGCACAAGGACGCGAGCGACGCGCAGCGCGCCATCGACGAGATCTACAGCGGCATCATGGCCGTGCCCGCGCGCCTGCTGGCCGGCTGGCTCGCGCTTCTCACCAACGACAACGCCCAGGGCGAGTACTACCTGACCGACATCGTCGCCATGGCCGTGGCCGACGGCGTGCCCGTGGTGGCGCACCGCATCACGGACGCGCTGCAGGTCGCCGGCGTGAACAGCCCCGTGCAGCTGGCCGAGCTCGAACGCGCGCACCAGATGCGCCAGGCCACGGCCCTGATGGAGCAGGGCGTGCGCCTGACGGACCCGGCGCGGTTTGATGTGCGCGACGACGCGCGTGGCCGCCGGGCCGAGCTCGTCTGCGCGCAGGACGTGGAGATCGACGTGGGCTGCATCTTCACCGGCCGCGTGGAGCTGGGCGAGGGCGTGCAGATCGGCGCGCACTGCCACATCAGCAACGCCCGCATCGCCGCGGGCGCCGTCATCCACCCCTACACCCATATCGACGGCGAAAAGGCCGGCGCCCAGGTAGGCGAGGGCGCGCTGGTCGGGCCGTTTGCGCGCCTGAGGCCGGGCGCAGAGCTGGGGCGCGAGGTGCATATCGGCAACTTCGTCGAGGTCAAGAACTCCACCCTGGCCGCAGGCGCCAAGGCCAACCACCTGGCCTACCTGGGCGACGCCACGGTGGGCGAGCGCGTCAACTACGGCGCCGGCAGCATCACCGCCAACTACGACGGCGCCAACAAGCACCGAACCGTGTTGGAGGCCGACGTACACGTGGGCAGCAACTGCGTGCTGGTGGCGCCCGTTACGATTGGTGCGGGCGGCACCGTGGGTGGCGGCTCCACCATCACCAAGAGCACGCCGCCGGGCGCCCTGAGTGTGGCGCGCGGCAAGCAGGTCAGCATTGCCAACTGGAAGCGCCCGGCCAAGCAGGCCAAGTGAGACCGGTGACACGAGTGCCACCCATTCACGGCGACATGTCCGCGAGCGATGAGGCGGCGCGACTGCAGGCCGAGCTGGCGGCGGCCCGGCAGCAGATTGCCGAGATGACCGCTGCGCAGGAGGATTTTTTGCGCGGCGTGTCGCATGATCTGCGTGCGCCGCTGCGCCATGTCACCTCCTACGGTGCGCTGGTGCGTGAGGTGCTGCAGGAGCAGCCGCCCCAGGTGGACGAGGCACTGGGTTTCCTGGCCACGATGGAGCAGTCCGCCCGGCGCATGGCGCTGATGATCGACGGCCTGCAGGCCATCTCCCGCGCCGGCCGTGCGCCGCTGCGGCTGCAGACGCTGGACCTGGGCGCTGCCGTGCAGCAGGCCCGAGCCGCGCTGGGCGCGGCTGCCGAAGCCGCGCACTGGCATATCACTCCCGCCATGCCGGCCGTATCGGCCGATAGCGCACTATTCGCCCAGTTGTTGCATCAACTGCTGGCAAATGCGCTCAAATTCACGCGCGATATGCCCAAGCCTTGCATCACCATCCACGCCCAGGCAGGCGGCCAGGGCCGGGTGCACGTCAGCGTGCAGGACAACGGCGCAGGCTTTGACGGCACACGCGCAAGTCAGTTGTTCGGGGTGTTCCAGCGCCTGCACCGCGAGTCGGACTTCGAGGGCGTGGGCGCCGGCCTGGCCCTGTGCCAGGCCATAGCGCGGCGCCACGGCGCCACGATCAGCGCGACGGCAGCGCCAGCAGCGGGTTGCAGCATAGAGCTCGACTGGCCGGCGGCCGCGTAGCTCTTGGCCCGTCAGGGCGTCTAGCCCAGCCGGCTTTCGAGCTGTTGCAGGCGCTGGCGCAGGGCCGCCACTTCCTCGATCAGGTCGGTGGTAAGCGCGGCGAGCTCGGGGTCGGCGTCGAAGGTGGATTCGAGTCGCGCCAGGCGCCGCGCACGCAGCACGGTGGTGCTGGTGAACAACCAGCGGCCGCCGGCTTGCTCGCCGGCAAGCAGGCCGGCCTCCAGCCGCGCGATCACCCAGTCGGGCGCCATGCAGCAGGTGCGGGCCAGGTCGTCCAGCGTGAACTGGGTGTGCTCGTCCAGAAGTTCGGCCAGGGCGTTGTCCACGAAGTTGTGCGTGACCATTTCAGGCTCCTTATGCGCCGGATGCGGACGTATTGCGCGGGTTGAACTGCGGGAAGGCCTGGGACAGCGCGCGGTAGGCCTGCTGCTGCGCCGGGGTGGTGGCGGCGGGCAGGGCCACGTGCAGCTCCAGGTACAGGTCGCCGGGCGTGGCGGCGGGTATGCCGCGCCCCTTCAGGCGCAGCTTGCGGCCGCTTTTCCAGCGCGGCGGCACGGTCACCTCCACGGTGCTGCCGCCGGGCGTCTGCACTTCAATGGCGCCGCCCAGCTCGGCCTCCCAGGGGGCCAGGGTGACGGACTGGTAGACGTCGCGGTCCTCGGCGCGCCAGCGCGCGTCGGGCTTGAACTGCACCTCCAGGAACAGGTCGCCCGCCGGTGCGCCACCCACGCCCGGGCCGCCCTGGCCCGAGAGGCGTATCAGCTGGCCGGCACGCACGCCCTTGGGGATGGTGACCTGAAGCTGTCGTTCCTGGCTCACGAGGTGGCCGCCATCGTCCAGCCGCGCGCCGTGCAGGGTCAGCAGACGCTCGGCGCCATGGTAGGCGTCGCGCAGATCCAGCTCTATGCCGGCGTGGTGGTCGCGGCCACGCTGTTGGGTTGGGCCTGCGCCATGGGCCTGGGCCCCGCCGCGCTCGGCGCGCTGCGCCCGGGCGCCGCGGCCGAAGAGCTGTTCGAAGAAGTCGCTGAACTCGGCGCCGTCCATGCCTTCGCCGCCGGGGCCGCCGGTGAACTCGAAGCCCGCGTCCCAGTTGGGCGGTGGGCGGAAATCCTGGCCGGCGCGGTGTGGCGCCTCGCGGCCCAGGGCGTCGTACGCGGCGCGCTTCTCGGGGTCCGAGAGCACGGTGTTGGCCTCGTTCACCTCCGCCATGCGCGCGGCGGCGTCGGCCTCCTTGCTCACGTCGGGGTGGTATTTGCGCGCGAGCCTGCGGTAGGCGCGCTTGATGTCTGCGGCGCTGGCGTCGCGCGCCACGCCGAGGATGTTGTAGTAGTCCTTGAACTCCATGCGTCCTCCATGCATTACCGCCCGAGAGTGGGGGCGATGGGGCTAGAGGTCAAGTGCTCGGGGGGGGGGCCGACGGACTTGCGAGCTGCCAACAAACAAAAGCCGCAGCGTTGATGGCGCTGCGGCTTGCGATGATCTGCAACGGGGGGCCGTTGCTGGCGGAATTACTTGAGCGACAGGATCCAGCTCACCAACTGCTTGGCTTCGGCCTCGTTGACCTGCGCGTTCGCGGGCATGGGCACGGGACCCCACACGCCCGAGCTGCCCTTGAGCACATGCTGCACCAGTGTGGCTTCGGCGGCCTTGTTGCCAGCGTACTTCTTGGCCACGTCCTTGTAGGCCGGACCAACCAGCTTCTTATCGATGGCGTGGCAGGCCATGCAATTCTTGGCTTTCGCCATGGCCTCGTCCGCCATGGCGGGAGCGGCGACCGACAGTGCCATGGCAAGGGTGATCAGGGTACGTTTCATCGCAAGGTTCCTCTTGGGGTTGGGGTACATTTGGCCTTCAATGCGATTGTAGTGTTCAAGGTTGACGGGCTCCAAACGAAAGCTCGCACACCTGCGGAGGATGTGACCATGTATGCCTTGCTTTTGGGTGTTTTGTTGATGTTGCTCAAATACCTGGAGATAGGTCCGGTGGCGAACTGGTCATGGTGGTGGGTGTTGTCGCCCTTTGCCCTTGCCGCCGCATGGTGGGCCTGGGCCGATGCCACGGGCTACACCAAGCGCAAGGCCATGGAAAAGATGGACCAGCGCAAGAAGGATCGCATCAGCAGGCAAAAGGATGCGCTGGGCATGGGTCCGCGCCGGTCACGCTGAGCCCGGGGTGGCAGCACCGGGCCTGCCTCAGAGTCTGGGGGTTTTTGGGCCCGTGACCCAAAGGCACGTCAGAACAGTGCAACGCTAGCCCCGCAGCCGTGGCTCGGGTTGTGAGGCGCATCTGCAACAATGTGCGGCGGCGTTTTGGTTTGCAAGGCGCCATGGGCAAAAGACCCTTGCCGCTCGGGCCCGCCGCGCCGCCGAGGCGACAATGCCTGGCAGATGAACCCCGTACCAACGCCTGCCTGCCCCTGCGGACGCACCGATGCCCGCCACCGCCCCTTGCCTTATGGGCAATGCTGCGGCCGCTATATCGAGCACTACGCGCAGTGCCCGGCGCCCGATGCCGAGAGCCTCATGCGCTCGCGCTATACCGCCTTTGTACGTGAGGACGCCGTCTATCTGCTGGCCACCTGGCAGGCCGACCATCGCCCAGCGCGGCTCGACTTCGAGGCGGGCGTGCGCTGGCTGGGGCTTCAGGTGCGCGCTCACCTGCCGCTGGACGAAACGCATGCCATGGTCGAGTTTGTCGCCCGCCAGCGTGATGGTGCGGGACGCGCCCACCGCCTGCATGAGCGCAGCCGCTTCGTGCGTGAGCAGGGGTGTTGGTACTATGTAAATGGCGACTTGTTTTGATATGAAATTCGCATATCATTACAAAGATTAGTTAGTGTTTGCTTCGATTCGTCGGGTCGTTCCCGGGGATCGCCCGTGTTGCCCCGTTCTTGAAACTCGCCTAGTGAAGCCATCCGCAATCTCGGTCATGCAGCACCACTGGAGCCGTTGGAATGGCGCGTTGGAGCACGCCCTATCGGGGCTGATGGTCTACGTGCTGCCCTGCGCCATGCTGGTGGTGTCGGTGCTGGCATTGCAGACCTGGGTCCCCCGATACGCGCACGAGGCGCCGCAGCGCCTTCACATGCGTGTGCTCGAGGATCCAGGTGCGGAACTGACCGTTGCCGCCGCCAGGCAGGCGCTTGAACACCAACCGCAGGTGCGGCTGCGCGACACCCATTTATCGGAAGCGCCATTCTGGCTCAGCTTCCCCGTGCCGTCGCCCGGGCCCGATGGTGCCGTCGTGGTCGAGTTCCCCTCGCGCCACCTGGTTCGGCTTGCCTGCTGGGATGGTGGCAGGCTCGAGCCGCTCGGCGAAGCGGATCGCGCCCACCACCAAGGGCGCCTCTTCGACTCGCAGGCCGGCTTTGGCCTGCGCCTTCAGGATTTGACACCGGGCACGCCGGTACTGTGCCGGGCACGGCTCATCGGCCCGGGCCGCCTGACGGTGGAGCAGTGGGATGAAGCTGCGCTGCAGACCGCCACCCAGGCGTTCGAGCGCAACGCAGGCCTGCTCGACGGCGGCATCCTGCTGCTGGCGATATTCGTCTTCATCACCGCGCTTATCAATCGCAACCCAACCTATGTTCTGTTTGCCGTGTGGCTGCTCGTCAACCTGCGCATGGGGGCCTTGTCGGCCGGCTGGGATGTGCAATGGCTGGGGCGCGACCTACCCATAGACTGGCTCATCCAGGGGCGAGCCATCACCGTGGCACTGCTGTATGTAGTGACCTTCGTGTTGTTTCGCTACCTGTTCGAGGAGGAACTACCGAAGGTGGGCTTTAGCCAGTTGCTGCTGCTGGCGCAATGGAGTTGTCCGTTGCTACTGGTCCTTGCCGTGACGCTGCCCTACGCCCGGTTTCTGCCTGTTGTCTGGGTATGCACGGGGCTTGGCAGCTTGCTGCTGGTGTTCTTCCTGGTGCGCATTGTCGTCATCACGCGCTCGTCCGTGGCGGCCTGGTATGGTGCCTCGATCGGCGTGACCTTGCTGTCCAGCTCCTATGAGGTGGTGGCTGCGGCCTTCGGCCTACAGAGCTGGATCGGCTCGGTCAACAGCGTGACGGCCGCGCTCTCGTCGAGTCTGCTGGCCACCATGGCCATTGCGGCCCAGATGCGCCAGGAGCACCAGGAGCGCCTGCAGGCCCAGGCCGAACTGGAGCACACGTACAAGGCGATTCCGCTGGGCCTGTTCACGCTGAACCTGCAGGGCCAGTTCATAGCGGCCAACCCTGCGCTGCAGGCCGCGCTGGGCCCGGCCGTACTGGCCGTGGGCAACAACCATTGGAACGACCATATCCACGGAACCGGCTGGCAGCCTTTGTTGCACTGCCTCAATGCCCAGCCGGTGGCCGAGTTCGAGGTTCAGGGCAGGCCGGACCCGCAGCTGTCGCAAGTGCGGCGCTACCTGGTGCGGGCTTCGCGCGCAGGCGATCGAGTCGAGGGCTCCCTGCAGGATGTGACGGAGCGTGCCATGGCCACCGAGCGCCTGCAGTTCCTGGCCAGCCACGACCCGCTGACCGGGGTGCTCAACCGCAACGGCGTCCAAGCCGAGCTGGAGCGAGCGTTGCAACCCGCGGGAGCCGGGCAGGATCTGGCACTGGCCTACCTGGATCTGGATCGCTTCAAGCTGATCAACGACATGTTTGGCCACAACACTGGCGACGAGGTGCTGCGCCAGGTCTGTGCGCGCGTCACGGAGGTACTGCACGCTGGCATGTACCTGGGCCGGGTAGGGGGCGATGAATTCGTCATCCTCATGCCCAGCACCCGCCTGGACTGTGCCAGCCTGCTTTGCCAGGACATCGTTGACAGCATAGGCAACCGTACATTCCGCGTCGGCGAGCTGTCCTTCCAGGTGTACGGTTCGGTGGGGCTGATCGAGGTTGCCAGGGGCGGCTCGGCCAAGGATGCCATATCCACGGCCGACCGCGCCTGCCGCGAGGCCAAGAAGCGGCGCGGCAGCCACCTCGTGGTGTTCGAGCGCGACTCCTGCGTGTTCCACGAACATGAGGCCGAGATCCGCCTCGCCGGCCAGCTCTCGGGCTCGGACGAACTGGAGGGCCTGTATTTGGAGATGCAGCCCATCATGTCTCTGAGGGACCCTCACCGCGCGCTCGACTTCGAGGTGCTGCTGCGCATGCGCGACCCTGAAGGGCAGATCGTGCCCACGCCGCGCCTCATCACGGCGGCCGAGAACAGTGGCCGCATGGGCGTGATCGACCGCTGGGTGCTGCGCCAGACCCTCGCCTGGATGCGCGAGCACAACGGACGCCTGAAACATACCCGCTTCATCTGCATGAACCTGAGTGGTGCCTCGCTCAACGACGAGCGTTTCGTGCAGGATGTCGTGCGCCTGCTGTCGCAGTACGCCGACGTCGCGCCGCGCCTGTGCCTTGAAATCACGGAGAGCGTGGCCCTGCACGACCTGGAGAACACCCGGCGTTTCATCGCCCAGGTGCATGGTTTCGGGGCCAAGGTGGCGCTCGACGACTTTGGAGCCGGCTATACCTCGTTTTCCTATCTGAAGGAGCTCAGGGGCGACCTGCTCAAGATCGATGGCAGCTTCATTGTCAACATGAACGAGCATCCGGCCAACCTGGCCATCGTTGAGGCCATCGTGGGCCTGGCGCGCAACCTGGGCATGAAGACCATTGCCGAATGGGCCGAGGACAGCGCCACGGTGCAGGCGCTGGCTGAGATTGGGGTGGACTATGTGCAGGGCTTCGCAATTGCCCGTCCGCAGCCGCCGGAGCGCATGTTGACCATGCGCTCATCGGCCGATCTCGTGGCCGATGCGGGCTTGCTGCACGCCCTTTTGCTTCAGGCCTGGCCGACGTCCCCGCTGTCAGGGGATTCCAAGCCGGGCCAGGCGACCCATTGAGGCCGCGGCCGGCCGGCGCAGGGTTACATCGCCGATGTGGGGGCGGGGACCTGCAGCGCAGCGTCGTGCCACCCGGTTGGGACAGCTGCCTCGGGTGCATCCAGCCGAATGTCCGGGTGGTGCGTGAGAACCATGAAATTGAACAGTGGGTGGCGCACCTGGGCCCAGCGGCGTTCGGCCGTAGCCACCTCGAACTTCATCACGCGGTGCGGCAGGTTGCCAACATGGCGCATCGGTAGGTAGCCCTGGTCCGGGTAAACATCCTCGAACAGCATGCGCAGATACTGGCGGTCAACAGGGGCGCGTCCCGTGACCACCATCCAGTCCACGCCACTGTGCAGGCAGTACAGGTAAAAGGCCTTGAACAGCACCGTCTTGACCAGCGTGCCCACTCGGCCGTCGGCCACGCCAAGCCGTGTGGCCTCGGCCAGCAGGCAGTTGTTCAGCGATGGCGGCAAGGTCAGCGACTGCTCCAGCGCCAGCGGGGCGTAGCGGTTGGTCTGGATGCGCATGGTGCCCAGGGGCGAGCCGTCAAGGTGGGATTCGGCCAGCAGCACCAGGGAGCCGTCGGCGAAGTCGGCGTGTTCGGGCTGCTGCAGCGTGCGGGCCAGGTCGGGAACATGGCGGGCATAGGCGGCGTGACGGACATGCACGGCCTTCGCCAGCGTCTCGGCATCGCTGACGACGCGCACCGAGAAAGGCAGGCGCTCCTCGATCCTGTCCCTGCCTGCGGACATGCCGGCGATGGCGATGGGGGACGGGTCGATCTCGCGCGCCACGCCTGGCGACAGGGGCACGGTGGGCAACTCGGCTATCAAGGCTTGGGGGTTCATGGGCGACTCTCCGGCCCGACGGACATGCGGACCATGCCATCACTATGGGCATGGCCGCGCTGCGCCATTGCCCGATAAACGCGGAATTTCGCCGCCATTTCCGCCGAATGGCCGAGGCCTGGCGCAGTACTACTTCAGCGCCATGGGACGGGGCACGCCATCCCCTGTGTCCTGAATAGATGGGGAAAACTGCCTGAAGTGCTTTGTCATAAAGCGCTTGATGCTACTAAATTTGAATAATCGCCTCACTCCCACCACATGGCGGCGATGTCGTGCGCAAAGATGGGGTAGTTCATCCACACGCCGCGCAGGCCCTTGCGTACCACGTTGCCGATCTGGGGGGCAAAAATCCAGGCGTTGACGGCATCCTGCGCCAACTGGCGCTGTAGCTGGGCAAATAGCTGCTGGCGCTCGTGCGCATGGCTGGCGTTGGCGTGGCGCTGCACCAGCGCACGGTACGCGGAGCTGTCATAGCCGAAGTAGTAGCCGGGATCTGTGTAGATCGGGTAATCCAGCGGTTCGACATGGTTGATCAGGGTCATGTCGAACTGCCCTTTGAACGGACCGTCCAGCCACTGCTGCCAGCTCAGGCGTTGTATGTCGGCCACGATGCCGACCCGCGCCAGGTCCCGGGCGATCACCGGGCCGCCCTCATGGGCGTAGGGCGCGGGCGGCAAGGCCAGGGCCAGATGTAACGGCGTGCGCACACCGGCGGAGGACAGCAGGGCGCGGGCGCGCTCGGGGTCGTAGGGGTACATGCTGGCCAGGTGCACGTAGCCCGCGTCCGCCGGGCTGAAGTGGCTGCCTATGACCACGCCGCGGCCGCCAAGTACGTTGCGTATGAAGGCCTCGCGGTCAATCGCGTGCGTGATGGCACGGCGCACGCGCACATCGTTCAAGGGGGCGCGGCGCTGGTTCAGCGCCAACATGCCCTTGCCGCTCGATGAGCCCGTCAACAGCTGATAGTGGTTGTGGTCCTGAAAGCGCTGCACCACCTGAGTGACAAAGTTGAACTGCAGATCGATCTCGCCGGCCTGTATGGCCGCATCCTGCTGCGCGGGCTCATGTATGAAGCGATAGGTCGCCTGCTCGATGCGCACCCGTGCGGCATGGCGGTAGCCGTCGGCCCTGGCCAGGGTGATCCGGCGGCCGCGTTCCCATTGCGCCACGCGATATGGGCCCGTGCCCACGGGTTCGCTGGCGGCACGGGCTGCCGTGGCCGGGTGCAGGATCACGGCCGTGCCCTCGCCCAGGCGGAACGGCAGTTGCGGGTCCGGGTGGTGCAGCGTGAGCACCACGGTGTATGTGTCCGGCGTGGTAATGGACGCTATGTTGTCGAACAGCGCCTTGCGTGCCTTGTTGGTCGCGCCGGGCGCCACGGCGCGCTCGAAGCTGAAACGCACGGCCGCCGCGTCCAGCGGGCTGCCGTCGTGAAAGCGCACACCCCGGTGCAGGCGGAAGCGGTAGTTCAGTGCCGCGGCATCCACGCTCCAGGACTCGGCCAGCAGCGGCGCCACCGTGCCGTCCTCATTGATGCGGGTCAGCCCCTCCAGAACGTTGTAGTGCACGACCTCGCCAACGGCGGCGGCGGGCGCCATCGTGGGGTCCAGGCTGTTGGGCTCCAGCGACAGGTTGATCACCACGGCCCGCGCCGCCGCGCGTTCCCGTGCCGGCGCAGGATCGGCAATGCTGGAGGCGGCGCAGAGCGCCAGCGAACGGGTCAGGCAGGCACGGCGGGTCAGGGTGGATGAGGGCATGGAAGGGCTTGCGTAGGGCGCAGGATCGCTACAAACTGTGACATAGTCTGCAAAATTTGGCTATCTCACGCCATGCGCCCGTCTGTTTTTCCGTCATGAAGATGCTCACTGCCCTGCTTCGCCAGCACATGCGCCCACGCGCATGGTGGCTGCTGCTGGCCGTGGCGCTGCTGCTGGGGGGCATGGGCTGGGGTATCTACGCCATCTACCAGGAGCGCGAGCAGCGCTATCGCCATCAGATCGAGGGCAGCCTGCAGGCGGTCAACCAGTTGCAGCTGCGGGCCGCCTCGGACTGGCGCGCACGGCGCCAGTCCGAGGCGGCCGCCCTGTCGCAGGACGGGCTCTTTGCGCAGGCCGTGGCACGCTGGCGCGCCGCGACCACGCCGGGCGGCGAGGCGCTGCTGCGCGAGCGCCTGCGCATCCTCGTCGAGCAGCAGCGCTATATGTCGGCCTATTTGGTGGATGCGCAGGGGCGGCTGCTGCTCGATCCCGCAGGGGCGGCCACGGGGATGCTGCCGGCGCCCGAACTCCAGATGCTGCAGCTGGCTCTGGCACAGGCGCAGCCGCAGGTCGTGGAGCTGCGCCGCGATCCGGCCTTTGCCTTCCCGATACTTGGCCTGCTGGCGCCGCTGTTCGATGGCAGCACGCCCCTGGGCGCCGTGTGGCTGGTGATCGACGCGCGCACGGCGCTGTTCCCGCTGCTGGAGACCTGGCCGGACCACAGCAGCACCACCGAGTCGGTGCTGGTGCAGCGCGAGGGTGATGCCGTCGTGGCCCTGAGCCCCCTGCGCCTGCGCGGCGAAGAGTCCCAGCCGCTGCGCCTGCAATTGGCGCAGCACGAGCACGACCCAATGGTGCTGGCCGCCGAAGGCGTGCGCGGCGCGTTCTATGCCAGCGACTACCGGGGGAAGGAAGTTCTGGCCGTGGCCAGCGCAGCACCCGACGCGCCATGGCTGCTGGTCTCCAAGGTCGATGTGGCCGAGGCCTTCACCGACGCCCAACGCCGCGAATGGCTGATGCTCAGCCTGTTCGTCAGCCTGGGGCTGTTGTCGCTGGGCTGCATCGTCGTCGCCTGGCAATGGCGTGCCTGGCGGCTCGAGCGCGCGCTCAAGGGGGAACTGGAGCGCAACCTGCGCTGGCTGGAAAACGCGCAGAAGGCGGCCGCGGTTGGCTACTTCACCTACGACGCGGGCCGCGAGACCTTTGTCATGTCACGCATGGCCAGCGTGATCTTCGGCCTGCCGTCCGACGGAGGCATGACGCTGCGCCAGTGGGTCGCCATGCTGCACCCCGAGGAGCGCGAGCAGACCCTGAAGATCCATGGTCGGGCAATGGCCCAGCGCATGCTGCTGCGCGACCAGTACCGCATCCGCCGCCAGTCTGACATGCAGGAGCGCTGGATCGACGTCTGGGGGGAGTACAGCCAGGCGTCGGACGCCGAGCCGCTGCTCATGACGGGCACCGTGCAGGACATCACAGAGCGCAGGCGCACCGAGGAGCAGCTTGCCCGCTACCGCAGTGCGCTAGAGGCCCAGGTGCGGCTGGACCCGCTGACCCAGGTGGCCAACCGCCTGGCGCTGAACGAGGCCGTGGCGCAGGAGTGGAGCCGCGCGCAGCGCGAGGGTACGGCGCTGGCGCTGTTGATGATCGACGTGGATCATTTCAAGTCCTACAACGACCACTATGGCCATGTTGCCGGCGACCAGTGCCTGCAGCGCGTCACCGTGGCGCTGTCATCCCTGCTGGGGCGTGCGGGCGACCTGCTGGCGCGCTATGGCGGCGAGGAATTCGCCGTGCTGCTGCCCGGCGCCGATGCGCCCGCGGCCATGGCCGTGGCCTTGCGGCTGGAGGATGCGGTGCGCAGCCTGGCGCTGGAGCATCAGTCCAACCCCAGCAGCCGCATGGTCACGGTCAGCATGGGCGTGACCAGCCTGCTGCCCGCGCAATGCACCGACGACGAAGGACAGGCGCGCGTCGGCGTGGATGCCGCCCAGGTTCTGTTCCAGCAAGCCGACGCCGCGCTCTACACAGCCAAGCACACCGGGCGCAACCGCGTGGTGCTGTATGGTGCGGACTGCATGGCGGCGCTGCACCCGTCGCAATGGGCGCCGCTCACTCCTGCTCGATCCCATGACATTTGAAGCCATTCTGTTCGACTGCGACGGTGTGCTGGTGGACAGCGAGCCCATCACCAACGGCGTGCTGTGCCGCATGCTGAACGAGGCTGGCTGGCCGCTCGCGCCCGAGGAATGCATGCGCCTGTTCATCGGCAAGACCGTGCGCAGCGAGGCCGCGCGCATAGAAGCCCACACCGGCCGCCCGCTCACCGACGCCTGGATGGCCGAGTTCTACGCGCGCCGCAACGCGCGTCTGCAGGCCGAGCTGGTGGCGATACCGAACGCGCCCGAGGCCGTGCGCGCCGTGCATGCCAGGCTCGGTGGGCGCATCGCCTGCGCGTCCGGGGCCGACCGTCAGAAGGTGGAGATGCAACTGGCCCAGGTGGGCCTGGCGTCACTGTTCGCAGGGCGCATCTTCAGCGGCCACGAGATGCCGGCCACCAAACCCGCTCCCGACGTCTACCTGGCCGCTGCCGCCGCCGTTGGCGTGCCGCCCGCGCGCTGTCTGGTGGTGGAGGACACGGTCACCGGCGTCCAGGCCGGCGTGGCGGCGGGCGCCACCGTGGTGGGCTACAGTCCCTCGTCCGTGGGCCATGGCTCGCCCGAGGCGCTGCGAGCGGCCGGGGCCTGGCGCGTCATGGTGGATATGGCGGAACTGCCGGCACTGCTTTGACCCTAAAAACGGCAGTTGACCACTTGCCATCTTCCGGTGCGCCGCATGGGTACCGAGTTTGACCGCGCCGTTAGCGCCGCCACCTGATGGGTGAGCACGCTACCGGCCGTTGGATGCCCTCGTCAGTGCCGTGATGGGCGCGAGCAATGTGGCATGACACGGCCAGCATGGTGCTGGCGGGTGCATGGCGCTTTCACGCAACAGGTGGGCGCCATTGAAACAAAAATGGCCAATCGCCATAAAACCCTATCGAAGATCACAGGCGGTCAACTGCCGCCCACGCTCCCAGGCCCGTCCGGAGTGCAGGCACGGTGGCCTGTGGCAGGCCTTGCTTCATTCCTGAACACTTTGTTCGGGCCTGCTGGCATGTATGGGCACACAACAGGGCGGTCCAGCGGGTCGGCAGGGCTGGCATGGATATTGCCAACGCAGGGGACGAGTCTTTGAACCCAACGGAAGGGCCCCCCGCCATGCGCAACGTCTTCATCTTCGCCTCGCTCTGGGCTGCCGCCGCGGCCCAGGCCTCCACCGATCTGGCGGCCGCGGCCGAGATCGCCAAGAGCAATGGCTGCTATAGCTGCCACGCCGCCGCCGAGAAAATCGTCGGCCCGGCGTTCAGCTCCGTGGCCGAGAAATACGCCGGCGATGGCGATGCCGCCGCCACGCTGGCGCAGTCCATACAAATGGGCTCCAAGGGCAAGTGGGGCCGTGCCGCCATGCCCGCGCATTCCAGTCTCAGCGCGCAGGACCTGAAGCTGCTGGCCGGCTGGGTGCTCAGCACCAAGCCATGAGTCGCGCAGCCATGGCCGCCGCCCATCCGCGCACGTTGCTCGGCGCCGCCTGGGCCATGCTGCAGCCGGCGGTCGACGTCCAGAGCCAGCACCTGCAGGCCCATGCCGCCTGCCTCCTGGGAGACTACCAGCGCGCGCGCCGGCTGTGGGAGTCGCTGGCGCAGGACGGCGATGGCGAGGCCCTGGAGCAGCTGGTTCTGCTGGCGCGGCGGGGCGAATAGGAATCAGCGTCCCCAGATGTCCGCGCTGATGGCCGCATACCAGTCCGCGCCCTGGTGCGCCTCGGCGGCGCGGTGCGCGGGCGGGGCGTCCAGCGGGCTCACGCCCACGCTGTGCGGCAGATCGACGATGCGCCCCTCCTGCGCACGGTACACGCCCACGACCGAGATGCCGTAGCCCGGCGCCAGCAGGCTGTAGCAGGTGTTGGCAAACCAGGCCGTGGGGGCGCTGTGGCCGCTCAGTTCGGCCGCCAGCGCCGCGGCCACCACCTTGCCCTGGTTGTTGGCGGCAAAGCCCGACTTCGGAATCGGCCCGGCCAGGGCCGCGTCGCCCAGCACATGGATGCCGGGCACGCGCTGCGACGCCATGTTCTCGCCGCGCACGGGTGCCCAGCCGCTGGCGTCCACCACGCCCGCGCGCTCGGCAATCAGCCCGGCCTTTTGCGGCGGGATGACGTTGAGCACATCGGCCCGGTGGCGCGCGCCAAAGGCGGTCTCCACCTCCAGGGCCTGGGCGTCCACGCGCACCACCTGGCCGTCCTGCGCCAGGCTCACCCATTCGACCATGTCGCCGTACAAGGCCTTCCAGCCCTGCAGGAACAGCTCCTTCTTCGAAAAGTTGTTCTTCGCATCCAGCAGCACCACCTTGCTGCGCGGTTTGTGTGTCTTCAGGTAATGCGCGACCAGGCTGGCGCGCTCGTAGGGTCCGGGCGGGCAGCGGAAGGGGTTGTCGGGGATGACCATCACGAAGCGCCCGCCGTCGGGCATGGCCTCGAGCTGGCGGCGCAGCAACTGCGTCTGCGTGCCGGCCTTCCAGGCGTGGGGCGCGAGTTCGGCCGCCGCCCGGTCGTAGCCTTCGAGCGCGCCCCAGCGCATGTCCACGCCGGGCGAGAGCACGAGCCGGTCCCACGGCAGGACCTGGCCGGTGTCCAGCCGCAGCCGGCGCCGCTCGCCATCCACATCCTCGGCGCGTGCATGCACGACCTGCACGCCGGCGGCGCGCAGGCCATCGTAGCCGTGGCCGATGCTGTCCCAGCTGCGCAGGCCCGCGAGGTAGTGGTTGGAAAACGGGCAGGTGACGAAGCGCCCGGCCGGCTCGACCAGCGTGACCTGCACCTGTGGCGCCCAGTGGCGCAGATAGCGCGCCACGGTGGCGCCGCCAAAGCCGCCACCCACGACCACCACGCGCGCGCTGGCGCCCTTGGCGCGCACCAAGGCGGGGGTGAGTGCCGGCGCGGCCAGGCCGGCGGCGCCGAGCAGGAGGCGGCGGCGGGGCACAGTGGCGCTCATGGCTTGTCCGCCGCCGGGCTGGCGAACCATTCGGCCAGCGCCTGCATCTGCGCCGCGTCATAGCCTTGCATCAAGAGTGGCATGACGGTGGCATTGGCCACCCGTCCGGCCTTGAAGGCCTGCATGCGCTCCAGAAGCGCGTCGCTGCTCAGGCCGCGCAGGGCCGGGATGCTGCCCGTGCTGCCGGCCGGCGGCTGGCCGCCCGGGCCGTGGCAGGTGACGCAGTTGGCGGCCAGCAGGGCCGTGTTCCGCAGGCTCCAAGGGGGCGGGGTTTGCCCCACGCATGGCGCCAACCATGTCAGCAGCATTGCCGGTGGAACGAATTTTTTGATAGCTGCTAGCACTTGCTGCATAAGCTTTACGCCGTGATTTATTGAAGGGCTCAAGCAGCGAATTCCGTTGAGGAGTCAACCGCCGTCATCCCCGCGAACGCGGTAATCCAAGGGCCAGCCAAACGCTTGATTCGTCGCCGCCGTGGCTCCCCACTTTCGCGGGGATGACGACGCAGGGGCTGCTCAACGGAAACCACCCCCTGAGCCAATGGGAAATAGCAGGCAGTCATGCTAGTCGAACCAGCCACGGCGCCAGCTCTCGGCGAGCAGCTCCTGCACCTGGGGGGCTATGCCCCGGGTGTCGAACAGCGTCTCCAGCTCATTGACGATGTTGGCCACGGTGCGGCGTCCGTCGCAGCGGCGCAGGATTTCGGCGGCGCTGTCGTTGAGCTGCACCATGCTGTCCGGGGCGATCAGGACCCAGCGCGCCTGTGCGGCCTCGTAATGCAGCTGCAGGTGGCGTGACAAGTGGGGCAGTGCTGGCGGGCTGGGATGGGGGAGCCCCGGTGCGTTGGTAGCGGCGTCAAAGTGCATGGCAATTGTTCTGGATGGCGTTCGGCAGGGGCCACGGTGGCGCACTGCGCAAAACCATTCCCGCGCAGTCGCAGGAAACCACAGCAAAATAAGTGCCACACCCTTGTCCATGCCACTTAGCGACTCAAGGTGGCAGGCGCCGGCGACATCGCCTCATGACAGGGCGGACAACGGCTACCCAGTGCCCCGCAATGCACGATGCAATTGCTCCAAAGCGGAGCAGCGGCTGTTACAGCGCTCAAGCCGCTGCCGAGACACGCGACAGCGCTGTGTTTGTGCCAACGAGTGGTGGCCTGCTTTTTGCTTTTGCTGGGCATTGCCATTTATCAAAGGAGACATCCCAATGCAATCCGCTTTTCAGACCTGGGCCCGCACGGGCGCACGCACGGCCCTGGCCCTGGCCCTGGCGGCCGGCGCCTGTGCTTCCTGGGCGCATGGCGACGTGACGCCCCAGCCCGTGGACACGCACACCCTGCCGCAGGTGGGGCAAAAATGGCTGGAGGACAACCCCTACAGCCAGGGGCCGGCGCAGGGCGAGGCCGTGCGCATAGGCGCCTCGGGCTACAACCAGAACTGCGCGCGCTGCCACGGGCTCGAAGCCATCTCCGGTGGCATTGCCCCCGACCTGCGCCACCTTGATGACGAGTGCACCGGCCTGGCGGATGCGGCGAAGAAGGCCGCCTGCTTCAAGGAGGTCAACGACTACTTCATCGGCACCGTTCGCCGCGGCCGCACGCGCGATGGCCGGGTGTACATGCCGCCCTTCGAGGGTATGCTGTCCCAGGAAGCCCTGTGGGCCATCAAAACCTATCTTGAAACGCGTCGTGAACCATGATCGAGGCCATGCAAACTCCCCATTCGCCGGGCCGGCGCCAGCTGATGCTGGGACTGCTGCCCCTGCTCGCCGGCGTGGGTGCGGCCCAGGCCCAGGATGAACGCAGCGCCCTGGCGCGCATTCGCGCCAGCGGTGCGCTCAAGGTCGCCCTGTACAACGCCTTTCCGCCGTTCTCGTCGCGCTCCGCCCAGGGGGCGCAGGGCATGCAGGGCCTGGATGTATCTCTGGCCCAGGCCCTGGCGCGCGCCATGGGGTTGCAGCTGGCTCTGCTGCCCTTCGATGCCGACGAGAACATGAACGACGATCTGCGCAACATGGTCTGGAAGGGGCACTACCTGGGCTACGGGCCCGCGGACGTGATGCTGCATGTGCCCGTGGACAAGTACTTCATGCAACAAAACAGGCAGGCCCTGATCTTTGCGCCCTACATGCGCGAGCAGGTGGTGCTGGTGCGCGACCGGCAGCGCTTGCCCCAGGTGACGGGCGTTGCCGACCTCAAGGACATGCCGCTGGCGGCTGAACGCGGCACCAGCGCGGCCAGCGCCTTGATCGGGCATGACAATCGTCTATTGAGTGCGCAGGTGCACCTGTACGACGACGGTGTGAAGGCCGTGCAGGCGGTTCTGCAAGGCCAGGCGGCGGCGGCCTACGTCACACGCGCACAGGCCGAGTCCGCGATCTTTCAGTCCCAGGCGCGGCCCGAGCAGTGGGAGATCAGCGAGTTTCCGCTGACGGGCGTGCCTGCCCAGGGCTGGCTGGTGGGTATGGCCATCAAGGCCGGGAACGAAGAACTGGGCCAGGCATTGCAGCAGGCCCTGCAATCGCTGCGCGGCAGTGGCGAGCTGCTGGCGATTTTCAAACAGCATGGCCTGACCCTGACCGCCCCCTGAACCCGGCCCCATAAAAAAACCCCGGTAGGCTTGGCGGCCTTCCGGGGTTTTTCTTGCCACTCACCACTTACGGCGCGTCACTCGCGACGTCACCTCCACTCATAGCGCATGCCCACGACAACGCTGCGTCCCATGCCCGGCGCCACGAAGCGCGCCGATCCCATGTCTTCGCCGGGCTTGACCACCACGCCGCCAGGGAAGGCGTCCTCGTTGCCGGTGGCATAGGTCACGTAGCGCTTGTCCAGCAGGTTGGCGATGCGCAGGTAGGCCTTCCAGCCCGCATTGACCTGCCAGGTGACGCGGGCGTTGAGAAGGCCGTAGCCGGCCACGTCGGCGAGCTTGGGGCGCGTGCCACTCTCGTTGCCGGCCGCCACCATGGAGCCCACGGCCAGCCAGTCGCCACCCACGACCACCGCAGGCGTGGCGCGCCAGTCGGCCGAGAGCTTGAACACATGGCGTGGCAGGGCGGCCATGCGGGTGCCCGGTAGGAAGGTGTTGGGTTTCTTGGCCGTGCTCAAGGGGCCGAAGAGTACGCCGCTGCTTTGGTAGGTGGCATCCAGGTAGGCGTAGCTGGCGCGCATGTCCCAAGGGCCGCGCTGCACGCGGCCGCTCAACTCCAGGCCCTGGCGGCGGGTCTTGCCAATGTTGGTGAAGTAACCCGCCTGCGCGATGCCCGAGCGCATGAAGGCGATGTCGTCGTTGTTCACCGAGCGGAACAGGGCACCCGTCACCTGTACGCCTTCGGCCGGGCGCAGCCTGGCGCCGAACTCCAGCGTGCGCGTGACCACCTGCTTGAGGTAGGGGTCGGCCTGCAGGCCGGTGGGCAGGGTGCAGGGCTTGGCCGGGTCGGCGCAGCCCAGCTCCAGCGCCGTCGGCATGCGCGTGCCCTGCGACAGGCTGGCAAAACCGAGGGCTGCCGGCGTGAAGGCATGCGTGATGCCGATGGCGGGGTTGAGCTTGCTGTATCGGAAGCTCTCGCGGTCATAGGGCGAAGGGTGGCCCAGGTCATTGCGCACGCGGCTGCTGTTCCAGCGCGCCGACAGGCTCAGGCGCGTGTGCTCCGTGAGGGCGATGGTGTCGGCGGCGAACAAGCCCACGCGCGTGCTGCGCCCGCGCAGCGACACCTCGTGCTCCAGGTCTTCTCCCGCGATGGGCCGGGCGACGCGGTTGGCGTCAAAAACGGCTTCCTGCTGGTACTGGTCATACTCGGCCGTGCTGCGTGCGAGCTCGCCGCCCACGGCCAGTTGGTGCGCGCCGGTCTGGTGCGTCCATTGCAGCGTCGTGCCGACCTCTGAATAGCGCGCCTGGCTGACGTTGAACACGGCGTTGTTGCTGACGTAGCCCGGGGCGGCTGGGTTGGTGCAATTGGTGGTGCCGGGCTTCTCGCAGTCCTCTATCCAGTCAGCCCATTTTTCACTCACATCACCATTGCTGCCGTTGCGGCGCGAGGAGCGGTGCCAGGCCACCAGCGACAGCTGGTCGTTCGGGGTGATGGCGTGGGTCAGCTGGAAGTTGAGCAGGCCGCCCTGATTGCGGGTCTGGTCGTAGAAGGTGTAGCCCGCGTTGCGCTGCATGTTGTACAGGCTCTGGTTGAGCAGTCCGTTGCCGATCAGGTTGCTGCGCCCGTAGGTGTAGCTCAGCGCCCAGGAGGTATCACCGAGGTGGCGCCCAAGCTTGAGGAACAGATTGCCCAGATGGCCCGGCGAGCGCTCGCGCCAGCCGTTTTCATCGAACCAGGTGCCCGCCACATAGCCGTGCCAACCCTCGCCCCACTGCGCGCCATGGCCGAACTCGACGCGCTTGCGCGCATGGCTGCCATAGGAGACATCGAGCTCGGTTCCCGGGTGCGTGAAGCCGGACTTGGTGCCCAGCACCAGCGCGCCACCCAGGGTGTTGAGGCCGTACAGCGGGTTGGAGCCGGGGATGATGGCCACGTCGGCCAGGGCCATTTCGGGAACCAGATCCCAGTCCATGACATCACCCAGCGGCTGGTTGATGCGCACGCCGTCCATGTACACCGACAGGCCCTGGGGCGAGCCGAGCAGAGGCGACAGGCGGTGGCCGCGGTAGCTCAGGTCGATCTGGTAGGGGCTGCCCTGGATGCTGGCGGTGCTGACGCCGGGCATGCTGCGGTCGAGAAAATCGGTCAGGCTGGTGGCGCCGGCGCGCTCGATCTGGGCGTCGCTGCGCATTTGCGCATTGCCGGGATATTCATCGACCGACACATCCAGTCCGGGCAGCGGTGCCTGATGCACGACCTCGACCTGCGGCAGGCGGCGGACCTTGTCAATGTCAACGGCCTGCGCCACCGCCGCCAGCGGGAAGGTGGAGGCCATGGCCAGCCAGAGGCGTCGGTGCCTCGAAGGGGGATTTTTCATGGGGGTTCTTCGTTGCACGGCGCTGCCGGCCAGCGCCGCCGGTTGTTGATGGGGGCATGGGCAGGCGCGCCCCGCGCAGATAGCGGGGGGGTGCCGCTTGTCATCGGTACGGCCGGCATGCACGCAAGTGGCGCATGCCGGCCGCCGTCAAGCCAGCGTCACTGCATGACCTTGAAGGTCCAGACGCTGCCGCCCTGCTCCAGGAAGTTGACCTTCTTGGCCACCTCGCCGCCCCACAGAGGCACGGCGCCGCCCCAGCCGGAGACCACGCTCAGGTACTGCTCGCCATCCTGCGTCCAGGTGATGGGCGGGGCCACGACGCCCGAGCCGGTCTGGAACTCCCACACCACCTTGCCGCTCTTGGCGTCGGCGGCCTTGAGGTAGCCCTCGGGTGTACCCCAGAACACCAGGTCGCCTGCCACCAGCACGCCGCCCCACAGCGGCGCCTCGTTCTTCACCTCCCAGGCCACCTTGCCGGTCTTGGGGTCGATGGCGCGCAGCGAGCCGATGTGATCCTCGAACAACGGCTTGATCGTGAAGCCGGCGCCCAGGTAGGCCGCGCCCTTCTTGTAGGTAATGGGCTCGTTCCAGATCTCCATGCCCCATTCGTTGGTGGGCACGTAGAACAGACCGGTCTTGGGGCTGTAGGCCATGGGCATCTGGTTCTTGCCGCCCAGGAAGCCCGGCGCGGCAAACACCGACTTGCCCTTCTTGCCGTCGGCGTCGGCAGCCGTGGGGTCGCCGGGACGGTTCTCGGGCACGAAGTTCGGGCGGCCCGTCTTCAGGTCGATGCCCGTGGCCCAGGTGATCTTCTGCACGAAGGGAAAGGCGTTGAGCAGCTTGCCATCGGCCGCGTCCATCACGTAGAAGAAGCCATTGCGGTCGGCCTTGGCGCCCACGCGCTTGCCGTCCATGTCGAAGGTGATGAATTCGTTCACCCCGTCAAAGTCCCAGCCGTCATTGGGTGTGGTCTGGTAATGCCAGACGATCTTGCCGGTCTTCACGTCCAGCGCCAGGGTCGAGGCTGAGTACAGGTTGTCGCCCTTGCGCACATGGCTGTTCCAGGGGCCGGGGTTGCTGGTGCCGATATAGGCCAGGCCGGTCTTGGGGTCGTAGCTGCCGCCCAGCCAGGTGGAGGCGCCGCCGGTCTTCCAGGTCTCGCCCGGCCAGGTGGCGCCCGGCGTGCCGGTGATGCCGTTTTCCTTGCCGTCCTTGTAGCCCATGTGGCCCTCGACGGTGGGACGCGTCCACAGCAGCTTGCCGGTCTTGGCGTCGCGCGCATCGACGCGGCCGACCACGCCGAACTCGCCGCCGGAGTTGCCGGTGATGACCATGCCGTCGACCACCAGCGGGGCTGCGGTGTAGCTGTAGCCCGCCTGGTAGTCGTCGATCTTCTCGCGCCACACGACCTTGCCCGTGTCCTGGTTCAGCGCCACCAGCTGCGCATCAAGCGTGCCGAAGATCACCAGGTTGTCGTACAGCGCGGCGCCGCGGTTGACCACGTCGCAGCAGGGCATGATGCCCTCGGGCAGGCGGTGCTCGTATTTCCAGAGCTTCTTGCCGGTCTTGGAGTCGAGCGCAAAGATGCGCGAGTACGAGGCTGTGACGAACATCTTGCCGTTGTGCACCAGCGGCTGGCTTTCCTGGCCGCGCTGCTTTTCGCCGCCGAATGACATGGCCCAGACCGGGGTCAGGCGTTTGATGTTGCCTTCGTTGATGCCGGTCAGCGATGAAAAACGCTGGCCCTGCGTGCCAATACCCCAGGTCAGCACGTCATCGGGCGTGTTCGCGTCGTCTTGGATCATTTTGTCGGTCACTACCGCGCCGGCCTGGCTGGCGGCAAGTGTCACCAACAAACTCATTAGCGTGCGTTTCATCGTCGGTCTCCTTCGTTGTGAGAAAAGCCATGTCCGTGCACCATGCCCAGACTCTGCGCAACCGCCCCGCTAGGCGCGAAACTCTTGGCAGCCCATCACCACGCAAAACCCATGCCATGAACGCAAGGCGATTTGCAGGGGTGCTTGTGTCCCGCCGGCAAGGGCTTGGCGGGCACAATGCTCCAAAAGGCAACACATCCTTCCCGGTCCGATGTGCCGCCATTGATCTTCACTGCGCGGGCCGCATCAGTGCCCGCCGCTCATAGGCGGGATACCACTGCACCAGGCTGCGATGCAGCTCTGCGGGCTGCGCCGCCCAGCCGGCGAACCGGTCGGGCACGGGGGTGCGCAACAACTCGCTCAAATCCACGCCCCGATCGGCGCTGTTCTGCAGCAAACCGGTCAACCACTGAAGCCAGTCGCGTGTCTGTGCGATGCCTTGCAGGCCCTTGTCCACGGGGCCGTGGCTGGGCACCAGCAGCTTGAACTGGCCCTGTCGGTGCCATTGCTCCAGCGTGGCCAGGCTCTGCAGCCATCGTTCGGGCTGGGCGTGGGGGGTGGTGGGGACACGTTCGGCAAACACCAGGCCGCCAGCAAACAGCACGCCGGTCGTGGTGTCGAGCAGCACCAAGTCGTCCCGCGTGTGGCCCTGCAGGCGGCGCAGCTCCAGTCGGTGCGAACCCAGGGTGAAAGTCTTGGGCTCCAGTGCCTCGCGCGCAGGCGTGGGCTCGGTGCCCTTCATCCAGTCGCCGCACAGGCGATACAGGTTGTCGGCGTAGCCCGTGCCCTCGGCGCGCATGCCGGCGATGCTGCCTGCGAGCGCCTGGGTTGGCACATCGCCCCAGGCCTGGTTGCCAAAGAAGTAGTCGGGGTGCAGGTTGAGGTTGAGAACGGCGCGCACGGGCTGCGATGTCGCGGCGGCAATGGCTCGGCGCTGCTGCTCGCCATACAGGCGAGATGGCCCGGTGTTGATGACGATGACCCCGTCGCCCGTGGCGATGAATGCGGTGTTGATGATGTTGCAACCGTTGGCGGGCAGGAAGTCGGCCACGGCACCTTCGATGACCCAGGTGCCCGCGGCGATCTGGCGCGGCTGCAGGCGGTAGTCGAGCGTGGCGGCATCGGGCCGCGGCCCCGGGTTGGGGGGCGTTGCCTGGGCCAGGGCGGCGCAGGTGCAGGCCCATGCCAGCAGGAAGGTCCTCAGGGTTTTCATGCGCGCACCCCGGCGTCGATACGGTTGCCGTTGTTGTCCTGGCCCACCAGACGAAACTCCCGCGGGCCCTGTGCCGGCATCTCCAGGGTGATGAGCGGGTTCTCCGATACCGGCTCGTGCAGCGCGAGTCGCCACCAGGGCTGGCCGCTGGCGTCGCGCAGCTCCAGCTCCTCGATGTAGAAGGCGGGGATGCCGGCGACGAGTCCGGTGTCCATGGGGTGCATGACCTGCAGACGCAGGCGGCGGCTGGCGTCGGCGAGGTTGGTGAAAAAGCGCGCCTGCACCTGGTTGAGCGTCTGACTCCAGGAGCCGTCGGCGCGCGTCACGCCGGGCACCGTGCATCCGCCGCCCGCGGCCTGCACCATGACCCCGCCCACCTGCCATTGCCCGTCCTGCATCTGCACCAGGCAGCGGATCGGCGAGGCCTGCTCCAGCCGGATGCGAAATGCCAGCAGCGGCAGCGCGCGCAGCGGCTCGAAGCTCAGCACCTCGCGGATGGGGTTGCGATCGGCAATGACGATCATCCTGGCGATGCCGCCACCCTGGGCCTGTAGCGCGCGCGCGTCGATCTGCAGCGGGACGTTGAGCGCATCGTCGGCAAAGGCGGGCGCGCGCACGAGCACCCGGTCGCTGAACTGCAGTGGGGCATTGCCCGCATATTTCTTGCGCAGATCGGGCCATTGCATGGAGCCCAGGGGGTCGCCTCCGGTGGGGTCTTCGGTGGCCCACAAAGGTCTGGCCGCCATGGCACACAAGCCTGTCAGCAGCAGGTCACGACGTCTTGCCATGCTTCATGCACTCCTTTGTTCATAGCGGCCAACGCTTTCTGCATCAGCCTTCAGTCGCTTAAAGGCCTGCAGGCGCTGTGAGACGCGTCCATGCCCAGGGTGTCCAGCGCCTCGCCCGCACGCAGCCATTCGCCCAGCGGGGCCATGGCCGCCACGGCGTCGCCGTGGGACAGCAGCACGGGTTGGCGCAGCTGCCCATCCCAGGGGCGGAACGTCAGGCGCTGGCCCTTGAAACCATCGAGAGCCACCGCGCCGCTGCGCAGCTGCTTTAGCTGCTGGGCCACGCTGGACCGGGGCGCATCCACCAGCACGGCGGCCACGGTCTTGCCCGCCATCCAGGCGGCCCAGTCCTGGCCCTGCATGGGACGCTGTGCGAGCTTGCGAAAGCGCCGGTTGAGTTGCATGCCGCCATAGCGCTGCCACTGCGGGTGCCAGGCCTGCGCCACCAGGCCGGCAGCGCCGACCACCGGGCGCGGCCATTGCGTCGCATAGGGAACGCCGCGTGCAAATTCACCGTCGCTGTCGAGCACGGCGACCACGTCGTAACCGGGTTCGCTCGTGAGCTTGCGCACATTGGCCAGGTCGCGTTCATTCGCCTCGCCACTGAGCTTGAAGTCCCTGGTCTGCACGGCCTCCAGTCCATGGCGCGCCAGCGCCCGTGTCCAGGCCGCTGCCAGCGGTGCATCCGCAGGCTGCGTGCCCTGCAGCAGCAGCAGCTTGCGCCACTGGCGCGAGGCAAGGAACTGGGCCAGGGCGTCGGCCTCCATCTGCTGGCTCGGGAATGTGTGCAGCAGTTGGGGGGCGCAGCCTTCGGCGCGCAGGCTGTCCTCGGGCAGGCCAGTGTTGAAGATCATGGCGTCTCCCAGCACGGCGGGGGCGCTGCGCACCAGATCGCGCAGCGGTGCTTCGGGCAGGTCGGCCACGATATGCCCGACCTGTGCCGCCTTGAGCTCCTGCAGCGCCTGCGGCAGGTCCGCGGCGTTCGCCAGCACGAGATCGCGCACGCTCAGCTCCACGCCAGCGTCCTGAAGCTCCAGCGCCGTATCCTGCACCGCCAGCTCCACGCCCTGCAGGGCGCGGCCCTGGGGCTGGTTGGGGTAGGCGAGCTCCAGTCGCCGCTTGGCATAGCGCGCGTCGTCGGCCAGGGAGATCACGGCCAGCGTCACCTTGCGCGCGGCGGCCGCCTGCAGCGGCAGGCAGCAGGCAAGAAGGGCGCAGGTGGCAACAAGGTTCAGCGTCTTCTTCATCGCCGGGTCGCCCCAAGATGAAAGATGGCAGCGACCCGCGTGGCGGTGGAGCGTGGGGCGGTAGTCCTCATGGCTCGACCAGCACGCCCGACGGCGTGCGCCCGGTGGGCACGGTGCGCAGCGGTTTGGCGGTTGCGGTGTCGATCAGCGTCAGCTCGTCCGACAGGCCATTGGCGACATACAGCGTCTTGCCGTCGGGGTGCATGGCCAGGCCCCAGGCGCGCCTGCCCACGGGCACCTGGTGCGTGACGGTCTTGTCGGCCGCGTTCACGCGGGCCACGCGGTTGGCGCGGCCCAGGCCCACCCAGACGCTGGTGCCGTCGGGGCTGATGGCCATGCCCACGGGGGTGATGTCGGTCGCGGGCACGCCCGGCAGGTTGAAGGCGATCTTGTCTTTGATCTGCTGGGTGTTGGTGTCGATCACGGCGACCGAGGCCTCCAGCTCGTTGCTCACCCACAGCTCGTTGGCCGCGGCCAGCAGCACCAGCCGACGCGGGCGCTTGCCGGTCTTGATGGTCTTCACGACCTTGTGCTGCGCCAGGTCGATGAGGTACACCGCGTCTGCCGCCTCGGAGGTGACATAGGCGAACCGGCCATCGGCCGTGACCAGTACGCCCTCGGGCTCCTTGCCCGTTGGCACCTGGAACAGCGGTTTCTTGCCGGCGATGTCGTAGGCGGCAAGCACGTTGTCGTCCTCGATCGAGACGTAGGCGGTCTTGCCGTCGGGGCTGAGGTCGAAGATTTCCGGGCTCTCGCCCACGGGAACCGTGTCTACGAGCTTGCCTGCTGCCACATCCACGATGCCCAGCTGGTCGCTGTCGCCGCAGCTGACGACGATCTGCGCATGCCCGGGCAGGAACATCATGTGGCGCGGCCGCTGGCAGACCGCTATCTCGCCCAGGCGGTCGCCCCGGGTGTTGAACACCTGCAACCGGTGGTCTTTTTCGTTGGAGACGTAGACCCGGTCGGCCACACCCGCGGCGTGCACGGCCGTGGCCGACGCCAGGCCGACGAGTGCGGTCAAGACCCAGTCCAGGGGGCGCCGACCGCGCGGGGGGGACTGTGGCCTTGGGGCTGTGTCTGCCATGAGAGTGTCTCCGGTATTGTTGTCGGGTTTGCTACATGCACCGCTTGGGGTGTCACGGCCAGTGTGTCATTGTGGAGCAGCCGTTTGCTTGGCGCGGCGCCGCCCTGCGTCGCTCCAGCGCATGCGTTGCAGCAAGGCATCTTTCAAAACGAGCTGGTGGTACAGGAAGGCCAGCACATGCAGGACGATGAGCAAGATCAGGGCCAGTGCCGATATATGGTGCACGCCGCTGAGCAGATCCTTGGCGCCTTCCCAGCGCGCTGCGAGCTTGGGTAGCTGCATGCCGAAGAAACGTATGGGATAGCCCGAAAACACCGAGCTCAGAAAGCCCGACAGCGGCATCACCAACATCAGGGCATACAGCAGGCCATGGGCACCGCGGGCGGCCAGCTGCAGGCGGCGCGCCTGTGGCCACGCGGGCACGCGCGGGCGCAGAAGTGCCCAGGCCAGGCGCAGCACGATGAGCAGGCCCAGCACCATGCCCAATGACTTGTGCACGTTGAACCAGGAGGCGCGCAGGCCCGTGCTGTCCTTGGGCAGGCCAATCATCCACAGGCCCAGGGCGATCTGCCCCAGGATCAGGGCCGCCATGAGCCAGTGCAGCGTGACGGAAAATCGGTCGTATCGGGCCGGTTGCACGGAAAACCTCCTGTCCACTATCAGTCGAGCAGATCGGGCGGCAGCAGGTTCTTCTTGCGGTAGATGGTGTTGCGGGAGACGCCGAGCGCCTTGGCCGCTGCCGACACATTGCCCTTGTGCAGACGCAACATCTGTGCCATGGCATTGATGGTGACGTCCTGCAGGCTTTGGCTGTCCTCGCCCTCATCGGCGGTGGGCGGCGGTGGCGCGCCGACGCTGGGCATGAGCGGTGCTTCTGCCGCAGGCAGGGGTATGGCCACCGGGCGCATGGGAGCGCGCAGTTCGTCGAGGAAGTCGTCGGGCAGATGCTCCAGGCGGATGGTGCAGTCGTCGTCCACCATGACGGACGCCGTGCGCAGCAGGTTGTGCAGCTGGCGCACATTGCCGGGCCAGTGGTAGGCGCGCAGCAATTCGAGCACCTGCGGCGCCAGTGTGATGCGGGTGCAGCTCTCGCAAAGCGAATGCAGCACCTTTTGCACCACGGCATCAAAGTCGCTCCTCTCGCGCAGCGCGGGCAGGCGCACGACCAGGCCGTTCAGGCGGTAGTACAGGTCTTCGCGGAAATCACCGCGCGCGATCAGTTCCTTGAGGTTCTTGTGCGTGGCGCTGATGAGGGTGACATCGACCTCCACTTCCTTTCCGGCCCCCAGGGGGCTGACCTTGCGCTCCTGCAGCACGCGCAGCAATCGCGCCTGCAGGTGCTTGGGCATGTCGCCGATTTCGTCAAGGAACAGCGTGCCGCCGTGCGCCTGCTGGATCTTGCCCGGCGCGCCTTTCTTGCGCGCGCCGGTGAAGGCCCCTTCCTCGTAGCCGAAGAGCTCGGCCTCGATCAGCGTGTCGGGGATGGAGGCGCAGTTGACGGCCACGAAGGGCTGGCGTGCGCGCGCCGAATCGTGGTGTATGGCCTGGGCCAGCAGATCCTTGCCGGTGCCGGTCTCGCCCAGGATCATGACGGGAATGTCGCGATCGACCACCTTGCGCAACTTGGTGATGACGCCCGACAGCTGGGCATCGCCCGTGTCCAGGTATTCCAGGGACGACAGCTGCTGCGGTTTGCGCGGCGCATTGCCGCTGTTGCTGCTGCTGCGCGGGGGCGGCGCGCCGCCTTCGGCCAGTGGCGAGACGATGGGCGCGGCCCAGGGGCCTGCGGGCTTGATCTCGGTGCGGCACCAAACCGTGACCCCGTTGTGCAGGCACAGCTGGCGCGGCGTCGCGTTGGGGCTGGCGAACAGCTCGAACAAGGCCGAGATCGGCAGGTTGAACAGCGAGGGGAAGGTGTGCGCCTGCAGCGCGCCGAACGACATGCCGAGCTGAAACTGCGCGCTGCGGTTGGCCGAGACGAACCGCCCCTCGGCGGTGAAGGCCGCAATGCCCTCGACCAGCGTGCCCAGGAACTCGGGGCGTGAGTGGAAATGCACGCGCACGGCCTTGGGAAAGCTGCCCGCGAACATATGGTTCTCGATCATCTGAGCCGACATGCGCACCAGCGCCAGCGTGTGCTGGTGGTAGCTGCGGTGGTCGCCCGAGACGTCCAGTGCGCCCACGATCTGCCCGTAGGGGTCGAGAATGGGCGCGCATGAACAGGTCAGCGCGTGGTTGACGTTCATGTAGTGCTGGTTGCCGTGCACGGTGACGGGCTGCTGCGTCGTGAGGGCCGTGCCCACGGCGTTCGTGCCCTTGGCCTGTTCGCTCCAGTCCATGCCGGGCACCAGGGCCACGCGGTCGGCCTTCTCCAGGAAGTCGTTGTCGCCCATGGAATGCAGCACCGTGCCCTGGGCCGATGTCAGCAGCACCATGCTATGGGTGTTGGCAATCTGGCCGTAAAGGGTCTCCATGACCGGCACGGCGTGCTGGAACAGGAAGCGGTTTTCTTCCAGGGCGTCCTTCAACTGCCCGATCGCCAGGCTGGAGTGATCGGGCTGGTCGTCCGTTGATATGCCAAAGGACTTGGAGCGCTGGTGTGCCTGGTCTATCAGCGCGGCCGCATCGTGCTCCGGTGATATGTGCACGGCCATGTTGGTTTGCCTGACCAGCGTGGTGTCCATGTTGTCTCCTGAATCCGGGAACCATGAGTTCGCGGAGGCATTGTTTTATTCGCCATGCGCTCGGCGTGCGCACGGCGGTCAAAGATGTGTGCTTTGACAGGACTGTAAATTGTCCCGGGCATGTGAGTGCTTGGCAACCTGGTAACCCTCCAGGTTTGTGGCAAAAGGCGTGCCAGGCGTGGGTTGAATGTCCGCGATTTATGCTCGCAGCGCTTGTGTGGAAAGCGCCGCGCGCTATGGAAAAATGAGGCCATCAAGCCCGCGCGGACAAGGCTTAGAACTGATAGCCCAGGTTGACCCCCGCCATCCACTGGCGCCCGGGCGCGGCCTCGTAGTAGCGGCCATTGCCTTCGTTGACGATGACGGAGCCTACATATTTCTTGTCGGCCAGGTTGTCGATGCGGGCAAAGGCGTTGAGCCTCCAAGGCCCCCATTGCCGGGTGTAGCCGGCGCTCAAGGCCAGCACGTCGTAGCCGGGGGCGAGGGTGGTGTTGCTGTCGTTCGCGGCAATGGCGCTGACATGGCGCCAATCGGCGCCCACGCGCCAATCGTTGTGGGGCCGCCAGTCCAGCCCTATGGCCGCCTGGGTGCGCGCCGTACCCGCAAGTCGCTTGCCCGCGGGCACGCAACTGCCCTTGCTGTCGCAAAAACCATCGCGCAGCTTGGCGTCCAGCACCGAGAGGGCCGCATTGAGCTGCCAGAGTGGAGACAGCCACAGCTGGGTGGCGAACTCCGCACCCTGGCGCCGCGTGCGCCCGGCGTTGCGGTAGGTGGACCGACCGCCGGTGTTGTCGGCGGTGACGATTTCGTTCCTGGTGTCGGTGTGGAACAGCGCCAACGACCATTGGCCACGCAGCGCATCGCCGGCAATGCGCTGACGCAGGCCGACTTCCACGCTGCTGGAGCTGGCCGGTTGAAGGCCGAAGTTCAGGCCCGGCAGGCCTCCCGGGCGGTAGGAGATCTCGTTGAACGTTGGCGTGTCCATGCCGCCGCCAAGCGAGGCGTAGACATGGGTGTTGGCGTTCAGCTCATGCTGCAGCGACAGCATGGGGAGCCAGCGCTGGTAGCGCGTGCTGCCGCTGTCGTCGCCATTGCCGGGGACGATGTAGCGGTCGCGCGAGATGAAGTGCACGTTGCTCCAGCGCAGTCCAGCGTCGAGCTTCCACCGCGGCGCAAAGGCCCAGCTGGCCTGCATGTAGGGGTCGGCATTGCTCAGCGTGTTGCGTTCGTTGCGGCGCAGTGCGCCCATTACGCCGAACTGGCTGCCCAGGAAGTTGTTGTAGCCCTGGCGGTCTTCCTCCACCATGTTGGCGGCCAGGCCCAGTACCAGGCTCAAGGGGCTGTCTGCGAGCCGCGTGTCATGCGCCCAGCGCAGGTCCACGCCGCCATAGTCGCGCCCCAGGTCGATCACGCCGCCGGCGCTGGTGGCGGGCTTTTGCGCCGCCACCGGCGTGGACTGGTACTGCGTGATGTGGCGCTGACCGACGTAGACCATGAGGCGCAGCGCGTTGCTTGCGTCCACACGGTTGTCGTAGGCCAGGCCCACCTGGGTCTGGCGCATGTACTTGCGCATATTGAAGTCCAGCGGCCCCTGCGCCGTGGCGCGCGGGTTGGTCGCCCATTCGGCGGGCGTGACGCCGCCGGGGTCCTTCGCATCCACGTCCACATGGTTGGCCACCAGCATCAGGTGGCTGCCGTCGCTCGGGTCGGTGTCCAGGCGGGCGTTGAGCAGATTCTTGTCGGCCGCGCTCTGCGGGCGGAAACCATCGGTCAGGAAGCGGCTGGCACTGACCACGTAGCCCACGCCGCCCTGTTCGCCCTGGGCCTTGATGCCCAGTCGCTTCTGCCCGTTGCTGCCCATGGCGAAGCTGCCGTCCACGCGCGGGCGGCCCTCGCCGCGCTCGGTGTAGGCGTTGATGACGCCGCCCGAGGCGTTGCCGTACAGCGTGGAGTAGGGGCCGCGCAGCACCTCGATGCGCTCTACCGACTGCAGGTCGATGTTGTTGGTCTGGCCCTGGCCGTCAGGCATGGTGGCGGGAATGCCATCGACGAATATCTGCACGCCGCGCACGCCGAAGGTGGAGCGCGCACCATGGCCGCGGATCGACAGCTGCAGATCCTGCGCATAGTTCTGGCGGTTCTGCAGCAGCAGGCCGGGCGTGCCGGACAGCGATTCCGACAGGTTGACCTGCCACTGCCGGTCGCGCACCCGGTCGCCATCGACGATGGTGACCGCGGCCGGTGTGTAGTCCAGGGCAGACTGCACCAGGGTGCTGCGCACGGTGACATCGGGCAGGCTTGGAGGCGCCGGGGCGGCGCCGGTCTGGGCGCTGGCGCCGTGGGCCAGCGCCATCAGGCTGGCCAGGGTGGACAGGCGCAGGGGCCAGCCGGCGGATAGGCAGAGGCGGACGACATGCATGGAAGATCCTTCGCTTCACTGCGGTGAACGAGAAGCAGGGCGGCAATCGTCCCTTCACGCCCTGCCATGAAAAATCACCCGGCCCGCGGCGGCGCGCTGTGGGCCGGGTGGCTGGCGGGACGCTTAGAAGAAGCCCAGCGCCTTGGGGTTGTAGCTCACCAGCAGGTTCTTGGTGTGCTGGTAGTTGGACAGGGCCAGCTTGTGGGTCTCGCGGCCGATGCCCGACTTCTTGTAGCCGCCAAAGGCCGCGTGCGCCGGGTACAGGTGATAGCAGTTGGTCCACACGCGGCCTGCCTGGATGGCGCGGCCCATGTGGTAGGCGACGCTGCCGTTGCGGCTCCAGACACCCGCGCCCAGGCCGTACTCGGTGTCGTTGGCGATCTGGATCGCGTCATCGACATCCTTGAAGGTGGTCACCGAGGCCACGGGGCCGAAGATTTCCTCCTGGAACACGCGCATGTCGTTCTTGCCAAAGAGCAGCGTGGGCTTGATGAAGAAGCCGTCGTTGATCTCGCCGCCGGCGCGCAGGCGCTCGCCGCCGGTGAGGCACTTGGCACCCTCGCCACGGCCGATGTCGATGTAGCCAAGAATGCGGTCGAGCTGCTGCTGCGACACCTGCGCGCCCACCATGGTGCTCTTGTCCAGCGGGTGGCCCTGCTTCATGGACTGCACACGCGCCACGGCGCGCTCCATGAAGCGGTCGTAGATGGATTCCTGCACCAGGATGCGCGACGGGCAGGTGCAGACCTCGCCCTGGTTGAGCGCGAACATGGCAAAACCCTCGAGGGCCTTGTCCAGGAACTCGTCGTCGGCGTCCAGCACGTCGGCAAAGAAGATGTTGGGGCTCTTGCCGCCCAGCTCCACGGTGGACGGAATCAGGTTGTCGGCCGCGGCGTGCAGGATGCGCTGGCCCACCGGGGTGGAGCCGGTGAAGGCGATTTTTGCGATGCGCTTGCTTGTCGCCAGGGCCTCGCCGGCCTCCTTGCCGAAGCCGTTGACGATGTTGACCACGCCCGGCGGCAGCAGGTCGGCGATCAGCTCCATCAGCACCATGATGGAGGCAGGCGTCTGCTCGGCCGGTTTCATGACGACGGAGCAGCCGGCCGCCAGCGCGGGCGCGAGCTTCCAGCAGGCCATGAGGATGGGGAAGTTCCAGGGGATGATCTGGCCGACCACGCCCATGGGCTCATGGAAGTGGTAGGCCACGGTGTTGGCGTCGATCTCGGAGATCGCGCCTTCCTGGGCGCGTATGCAGCCGGCAAAGTAGCGGAAATGGTCGATGCCCAGCGGCAGGTCGGCGGCCATGGTCTCGCGCAGGGGCTTGCCGTTGTCTATGGTCTCGGCAATGGCCAGCAGTTCCAGGTTCTGCTCCATGCGGTCGGCGATCTTGAGCAGCATGTTCGAGCGCTCGGTCACCGAGGTCTTGGCCCACTTGGCCTGGGCAGCGTGGGCCGCGTCCAGCGCCAGGTTGATGTCGGTGGCATCGGACTGGGCCACTTGGCAGAAGGGCTTGCCGGTAATCGGGGAGACATTGTTGAAGTAGCGCCCGGCCGCAGGCGCCACCCACTTGCCACCGATGAAGTTGTCGTACTTCTGGCGATAGGGGTACGAGATGTCGAGATTGAAGCGCTTGAGTTCGAACATGTCCATGGTGGTCTCCTGAGTAAGGTTGTGGCCGGAGTGATTTGGCCGGCTGCCACAGGAGCAATCAAGCTTCGTGCCAAGCCGTTTGCATGGAGTGGATGGGTGTTTTGTAGCAACCGGCGGTGCCAACTGTTCCAGATTGGGCCAGTGGTGTGCAGGCCTGTGACACCGCTGCGGCGCCGTGGACCGCGTGGCCGGTTTGGATCGTGTCACTTGGGGCGCTGCTGGAGCCGCGCCGCCCGTTGTCGGAACTCGCTGGGCGACTGCCCCGTCCAGCCCTTGAAGGCCCGCATGAAGCTCTTTTCGTTGGCAAAGCCCACCGTCTCTGCCACCTGCTTGATGGGCTGGCGCGTGCGCTGCAGCAGATCGATGGCGCGGGCGCTGCGCGCCTCGTCCTTGAGTGCCTGCAACGTCGCGCCTTCCTCCTTGAGCTGGCGGTGCAGCGTGCGCGTGGACAGGTGCAGCCGCCCGGCCAGTTGCCCGGCGTTGTGCGCGCTGCCCGGGTCCGTGGCCAGGATCTGGCGCACGCGCGCCACGAGCAGCCGGTCGCGCCGGTACTGGCGCACCGTGAGCGGCAGCGCGTGCTGCAGCATCTGCTTCATGGCGGCTTCGTCGCGTGTGAGGGGCAGGGCCAGGTAGCGCGCGTCGAAGTGCAGGGCCGCGCAGGGGGCGCCAAAGCGCGTGGGGCCGTCGAAGAGCACGGCGTAGGCCGGCGCATGGGGCGGCGCGTCAAACGGAAACTCGGCCGCCAGCACCGGCAGGCGCGAGTCTATGAACCAGCTCGCCAGGCCCAGCGCGTTGCGCAGCATGGACACCAGGCAGAACTCGCGCAGCGCGCCCAGCTCGCGCCGCTCGCTGATGGCCAGGCGGGCATGGTCGCCCGCGCTCGTCAGTTGCAGCAGGATGTCGTCGGTGAGCAGCGCGTGGTGGCGGCACCAGCGCGCCAGCGCCAGCCCCAGCGTGGGCGCGCTCAGCGAGGCGCGTGCCAGCAGCCCATAGCTGCCCCAGGGCAGGCGGCGCGCGAACCAGCCCAGGGCCTCGTCGTCGAGCTCGCGCATGGCCGCGGCGGACAGGGTCTCGAACTGCCCGCTGCTCACGCGCGCCTCGCTGTCCCGCCATTGGTCTGGCGTGATTTGTGCCTGGCTCAAGGCCGCGCCGGGGTCCATGCCGCGCGCCCTGTAGGCCTGCACGATGGCCTGGACGAACGCCATGGGCGTGGCGGCTATTGGGGTTGTGCTTGGGGCCGACTGGGGCGCGTCGAGGGTGGGCGCGGGGGGCGGGCGATGGGCGCTGTCGGACATGGCGCGAGTTTGCACATACGTGGCGCAATTTGCAACCTTGCTGGCCCTTATCGGTGTTTGCCGAAAGCGCCCTGCGGCGTATGCTTTGGGCCCATCGCCAGATGGGCGCATGCCGCCCGTACGACCGCTCAGGAGATCAAGAAATGGACCTCGCCAACCCATCGGCCAGCCATGCGCGTGGCGCCACCGACACCCCCCTCATCGAGGCCACGATTGGCGACTTCTTCGCCGACATGGCGCGCCGCCAGGGGGACCGCGAGGCCCTGGTCAGCCGCCACCAGGGCCTGCGCTACAGCTACGCCGGGCTGCACCAGGCGGCGCGCCAGCTGGCCAGCGCGCTGCTGGGCCTGGGCCTCGTGCCGGGCGACCGCATAGGCATCTGGTCGCACAACAACGCCGAATGGGTGCTGATGCAGCTGGCCACGGCCCAGGTGGGCTTGATTCTGGTCAACATCAACCCCGCCTACCGCACGGTCGAGGTGGAATACGCGCTCAACAAGGTCGGCTGCAAGGCCCTGGTCACCATGCCCAGCTTCAAGACCAGCGACTATCTGGGCATGCTGCGCGAGCTGGCGCCCGAGCTCGCCCTGTGCCTGCCGGGCATGCTGGCGGCGAAGCGCCTGCCCACGCTGCGCACGGTGGTGTGGATAGACGTGGTCGGGCAGGGCGATGAGCAGCCCGGCATGCTGCGTTTTTCGGAGCTGATGGCGCGCGGGGATGCGGGCGATGCGCGCATAGCCGCCATTGCCGCCACGCTCAAGAACAGCGACCCGATCAACATCCAGTTCACCAGCGGCACCACGGGCTTCCCCAAGGGGGCGACGCTGACGCACCGCAACATCCTGAACAACGGCTTCTTCATCGGCGAGTGCATGAGGCTCACGCCGGCCGACCGGCTGTGCATTCCCGTGCCGCTGTACCACTGCTTCGGCATGGTGCTGGGCAATCTGGCCTGCTTCACGCATGGCAGCACCATCGTCTACCCGAACGACGGCTTCGACCCGCTGGCGGTGCTCGAGACCGTGCAGGCCGAGGGCTGCACCGGCCTGCATGGCGTTCCCACCATGTTCATCGCCGAGCTCGACCACCCGCGCTTTGCCGAGTTCGACCTGTCCACGCTGCGCACCGGCATCATGGCCGGCAGCCCCTGCCCGATCGAGGTCATGAAGCGCGTGCAGGCCGACATGCACATGTCCGAGGTGACCATCGCCTACGGCATGACCGAGACCAGCCCCGTGAGCTGCCAGAGCGACGCCGACACGCCCCTGGAAAAACGCGTCTCCACCGTGGGCCGCGTGCAGCCGCACCTGGAGGTGAAGATCATCGACCCCGCGAGCGGCCAGACCGTTGCCCGCGGCGAGCGTGGCGAGCTGTGCACCAAGGGCTATTCGGTCATGCACGGCTACTGGGGCGACGTGGAGAAGACTCGCGAGGCCATCGACGCCGAGGGCTGGATGCACACCGGCGACCTGGCCACCATGGACGCCGAGGGCTATGTGAACATCGTCGGCCGCATCAAGGACATGGTGATACGCGGCGGCGAAAACCTCTACCCGCGCGAGATCGAGGAATTCCTCTACCGTCACCCCCAGGTGCAGGACGTGCAGGTGGTGGGCCTGCCCGACGAAAAGTACGGCGAGGAGCTGTGCGCCTGGATCATCGCCAAGCCCGGTACCAGCCCCACCGAGGACGACATCCGCGCCTTCTGCAAGGGCCAGATCGCGCACTACAAGGTGCCGCGCTACATCCGCTTCGTCGCCGCCTTCCCGATGACGGTGACCGGCAAGATTCAAAAGTTCAAGATCCGGGACGCCATGAAGGACGAGCTCGGCCTGCAGGAAGGAAAAACCGCATGATTCTCGAATCACAACTCAATCCGCGCTCGGCGGACTTTCAGGCCAACGCTGCCGCCATGCACGCCGTGGTCGATGACCTGCGCGCCCATGTCGAGCGCGTGGCCCAGGGCGGCGGCGAGGCCGCGCGCGCCAAGCATGTGGCGCGCGGCAAGCTGCTGCCGCGCGAGCGCGTGGAGATGCTGCTCGACCCGGGCACGCCGTTTCTGGAGATCGCACCGCTGGCCGCGCTCAACATGTACGGCAACGATGCGCCCGGCGCCGGCCTGATCGCGGGCATAGGCCGCGTCTCGGGCGTGGACTGCATGATCGTGTGCAACGACGCCACCGTGAAGGGCGGCACCTACTACCCGGTCACCGTCAAGAAGCACCTGCGCGCGCAGGAGATCGCCGAGCAGAACCACCTGCCCTGCATCTACCTGGTGGACTCGGGCGGCGCCAACCTGCCCAACCAGGACGAGGTCTTCCCCGACCGCGACCACTTCGGCCGCATCTTCTACAACCAGGCCAACATGAGCGCCATGGGCCTGGCCCAGATCGCCGTGGTCATGGGCTCCTGCACGGCCGGCGGCGCCTATGTGCCGGCCATGAGCGACGAGACCATCATCGTCAAGAACCAGGGCACCATCTTCCTCGGCGGCCCGCCGCTGGTGAAGGCCGCCACGGGCGAGGTGGTGAGCAGCGAGGACCTGGGCGGTGGCGACGTGCACACGCGCCTGTCGGGCGTGGCCGACCACTTGGCGCAAAGCGA
>JAFECU010000286.1 GCA_018242005.1 Pseudomonadota bacterium
GCTGGTGCTGGTGACCCAGGACGACGCCGAGGATATGGCGCGTCGCTTGGCACGCGAGGAGGGCATTTTTGGCGGCATATCGGCCGCTGGCGCCTGCTGGGTAGCGCAGCAGATTGCAGCGCGCGAGCAGAACGCAACCATCGTCTTCGTCGTGTGCGACCGGGGTGATCGCTACCTGTCCACTGGCGTCTTTCCGGCCTGACGCACATGCAGCAGTACGAACACCGCTATTGCCCGCATTGCGCAACGATGCTCGCCCCCATCGTGCAGATGGAGGACGGCGGCCCCAAGGAGCGCATGCGCTGTCCGGCCTGCGGTTACGCGCATTGGAACAACCCCACGCCGGTGCTGGCTGCCATCGTCGAGGTTGATGGCCGCGTGCTGCTGGCGCGCAATGCCGCCTGGCCGGCCAAAATGTTCGCCTTGATCACCGGCTTTATGGAGGCTGGCGAATCACCGGAAGAGGGCATTGCGCGCGAGGTCAAGGAGGAAACCAATCTGGACGTGCTCTCCTGCAGCATCGTGGGTGCCTACGAATTCCTGCGCATGAACCAGGTCATCATTGCCTACCATGTGGTGGCGAACGGCGAGGTGCGTTTGTCGCCCGAACTGGCGGACTACCGCTTCTATGAGCTCGACCAGCTCAAGTGCTGGCCCGCTGGCACAGGCTACGCGCTGGCCGACTGGCTGCGCACGCGCGGGCATGAGCCCGTGTTCTTCACTGCCGAGGAAAACGCCGAGCGCCGCAGGGGGCTCGATTAGCAGGATTGCATACCATGGACATTCACAAGGAAATAGACACGCGCGGCCTCAACTGTCCGCTGCCCATCCTCAAGGCCAAGAAAGCCCTGGCCGACATGGCCAGCGGCCAACTGCTCAAGGTGCTGGCCACCGACAGCGGTTCGCTGCGCGACTTTCAGGCGTTTGCCAAGCAGACAGGCAACGAGTTGGTCGAGCAACAAACGGTGGGTGACGAGTACATCCACGTGCTGCGGCGGCGTTGAGGTTGCAAATCAGATTGGCCGAAAATCCATGCGCAGCAGGTGTGGAATGCTCCTTTTTTTATAGTTTGTGGCGCCACGACGCAGGGTGGCGCCAGGCTGCTGGCTCATTCAACGCCAAGGAATGTTCCTGTACGCGGGGCCACGACCTCAACGCACGCCGACGCCGCAGGCTTGCAGATTCAGCGCGAGGCCCTCAAAGCGGGCCGGCACATGCTGAATCTGGCCGAAGGCTCCGAACGGGTCAACATCCTGCGCCACGAGTCTCAAGGTCGTGGTGACACTGCCGTGGGCAAGTTGTCGGCGATCGTGCTGATTGATCCTGCGCCCTGGGTGTTGCCGGTGCCGCCGCCCAATCCGGTGCTCAAGCTGGTGTAAGGCCTGCCCGGGAGAATCGGCCATAGAGGGCGCTTGGCAACACGATGAGTTGGCGCAATCGATGCGAAGCACCTATGGTGAAACTGTGTGTAGTTCAGCGAGGGAACGTTCATAGCAGGGCGAAATGATCAGCGACGGTTGAAGATGGCGAGCAAGTCTGCTCATTTTTTAAGCATCTGAAACTAGATACGATGTATATTCTCAGATAATCCAAAAGATAATCATGAGATTAGCATAAGAGCCATTATTGCACATAGCTGTTTTGATACTCACTGGAATGTGGTTTTTACCACTTTTATAGTGAGGTCTAAATGTTTACATTCGGTGTTGTTGCCACCAAGGGCGGGGTTGGCAAGACCACAGTAGCAGCCAATCTCGGTGGCCTCTTGGCCGACATTGGTTACCGCGTCTTGCTCATTGACGCCGATGTACAGCCATCGCTATCACGCTACTTCGTCGTCTCG
>JAFECU010000287.1 GCA_018242005.1 Pseudomonadota bacterium
CAACGGCCATGCAAACCCTCTGGCAACAGAACTACGACCCTGCCGGGAACATCTGGATCTCGGCCCTGGTTGCCCTCATTCCCATCGTCTTCTTCTTTCTTGCGCTGACCCGTCTGCGCCTCAAGGGCTACCAGGCCGGCACCATCACGGTGCTGCTGGCCCTGGGCGTGGCGCTGCTGTTCTACCGGATGCCGGCCAGCGCGGCGCTGGCCTCGGCCGTGTACGGCTTCTTCTACGGCCTGTGGCCCATCGCCTGGATCATCGTGGCGGCCGTGTTCCTCTACAAGATTTCGGTCAAGACGGGGCAGTTCGACGTGATCCGCTCGTCCATCCTCTCGGTCACGCCCGATCAGCGGCTGCAGCTCATTCTGGTGGGCTTTTGCTTCGGCGCGTTTCTGGAGGGCGCGGCGGGCTTCGGCGCGCCCGTGGCCATCACGGCGGCGCTGCTCGTGGGCCTGGGCTTCAAGCCGCTGTACGCGGCCGGCCTGTGCCTGATCGGCAACACGGCGCCCGTGGCCTTTGGCGCCATGGGCATCCCCATCATCGTGGCCGGCCAGGTGTCGGGCGTGGACGCGTTCGCCATCGGCCAGATGGCCGGGCGCCAGCTGCCGTTCATGACCGTGATCGTGCTGTTCTGGCTCATGGCCATCATGGACGGCTGGCGCGGCGTCAAGGAGACCTGGCCCGCCGTGCTCGTCGGCGGCGGCTCGTTTGCGCTGATGCAGTTCCTCACGGCCAACTACATCGGGCCCGAGCTGCCCGACATCACCTCGGCCATCGTCTCGCTCGTGGTGCTCACGGCCTTCCTCAAGGTCTGGCAGCCCCGGCGCATCTTCCGCTTCGAGACCGAGGGCAGCGGCCAGGGCGCCAAGCCCGCGGCCGGCGCAAGCGCCACGTCGCACCAGCGGCTGACCGCAGGCACCATCCTCAAGGCCTGGTCGCCCTTCATCATCCTCACGGCCATGGTGACGATCTGGAGCGTCAAGCCCTTCAAGGCCCTGTTTGCCGCGGGCGGGCCGCTGGCCTCCACGGTCATCAACATCCCCGTGCCCATGCTGCACAACCTGGTGCAGAAGATGCCGCCCGTGGTGTCCGCAGCCACCCCCTACGGGGCGGTCTACAGCTTCAACTGGCTGCTGGCAACGGGCACGGCCATCATGATCGGCGCCATCATCACCATCGCCTTCGCGCGGCTGTCTCCGGCCAAGGCCGTGGCCACGCTGGGCGAGACCTTCCGGGAGCTGCTGGTGCCGATCTACTCCATCGGCATGGTCCTGGCCTTTGCCTTCATTGCCAACTACTCGGGCCTGTCGGCCACGCTGGCCCTGGCGCTGGCGCACACGGGCCAGGCGTTCACCTTCTTCTCGCCCTTCCTGGGCTGGATTGGCGTGTTCCTCACGGGCTCGGACACCTCGGCCAACGCGCTGTTTGGCGCGCTGCAGGCCACCACGGCGCAGCAGCTCGGCCTGCCCCAGGTGCTCACCGTGGCGGCCAACACCACGGGCGGCGTGACGGGCAAGATGATCTCGCCGCAGTCGATCGCCATCGCCTGCGCGGCCGTGGGCCTGGCGGGCAAGGAGTCGGACCTGTTTCGCTTCACCGTCAGGCACAGCCTGATCTTCGCAGTGATCATCGGCCTCATAACGACGTTGCAGGCCTACGTGCTGCCGTGGATGATTCCGGGCCACTGACCACCTGAACCTGGGAACCCGCCATGCGCCTGGCCGATCAAGTCATCGAAAAACTCCTTGCCCTGGTGCAGGCCCGCGGCCTGCAGCCCGGGCAGAGGCTGCCCGCCGAGCGGCAGTTGGCCGAGGAGCTCGGGGTGTCGCGCACCTCGGTGCGCGAGGCCATACAGAAGCTGACCAGCCAGGGCATGCTGTCGGCGCGCCGGGGCGACGGCACCTACCTGCAGCAGCGCCCCACGGCCGACTGGCTGCAGCAGGCCATGCAGCCGCTGGCCGGCCTGATCGACGCCGATCCGCACTACCGCTACGACGTGCTGGAGGCGCGCCACGCGCTGGAGACCAGCGCCGCGTGGTTGGCCGCGCAGCGGGCCACCGAACAGGACAAGGCCCATATCCAGCACTGCTTCGACGTCATGGTGCAGCACCAGCAGAGCGGCCATGCCGAGCTCGCCGCGCGCGCCGATGCGCAATTCCACCTGGCGATTGCCGAGGCCTCGCACAACCTGGTGCTGGTGCAGGTCATGCACAGCCTGTTCACCGTGGTGCTGTCCACCGTGGAGAGCAACCGCCACGACATGTTCCACCTGAGCGCACCCGTGACCGTGCAGGCGCTGACCGAGCAGCACCAGGCGCTGATGCAGGCCATCCTCGATGGCGACCCGCAGCGCGCACGCGACTGCATAGGCGAGCACCTGGAGCACGTGCGCACCACCATCCAGCGCCTGGACGAAGACCGCGCGCGGCGCGAGCGCTCCACGCGCCTGCCGCCGGATCTGGCGCCATCGCTGTTGCCTGACCTCCATCATCACCACTGAGACCCTTGCCATGATCATTTCCTCCAGCGCCGACTACCGCGCAGCCGCAGAGAAGTTTCTGCCGCCCTTTCTGTTCCACTACATCGACGGCGGCGCCTATGCCGAGCAGACGCTCAGGCGCAACGTCGACGACCTGTCGGCCGTGGCGCTGCGCCAGCGCGTGCTCAAGGACATGAGCCAGCTCGACACCAGCATCGAGCTGTTCGGCGAAAAGCTCTCCATTCCAGTGGCGCTGTCGCCCGTGGGCCTGACCGGCATGTACCGCCGCCGCGGCGAGGTGCAGGCCGCGCGCGCGGCCGACGCGCATGGCATTCCGTTCACCATGTCCAGCGTCTCGGTCTGCCCCATCGAGGAGGTGGTGCCGCAGATCAAGCGCCCGATGTGGTTCCAGCTCTACGTGCTCAAGGACCGCGGCTTCATGCAGAACGCGCTCGAACGCGCGCAGGCCGCGGGCTGCTCGACCCTGGTGTTCACCGTGGACATGCCCGTGCCCGGCGCGCGCTACCGTGACGCGCATTCGGGCATGAGCGGCCCCAACGCCGCCATGCGCCGCTACCTCCAGGCCGTGCTGCACCCGCGCTGGGCGCTGGACGTGGGCCTGCTGGGCCGCCCGCACGACCTGGGCAACATCTCGGCCTACCGCGGCAGTCCCACGGGCCTGGCGGACTACATGGGCTACCTGGGCGCGAACTTCGACCCGTCGATTTCGTGGAAGGACCTGGAGTGGATTCGCGCCTTCTGGAAGGGCCCCATGGTCATCAAGGGCATCCTCGACCCCGAAGACGCCAAGGATGCCGTGCGCTTCGGCGCCGACGGCATCATCGTCTCCAACCACGGCGGGCGCCAGCTCGACGGCGTGCTGTCCTCGGCGCGTGCGCTGGGGCCAATAGCCGATGCCGTCAAGGGACAGATCAAGATCCTGGCCGACTCGGGCATACGCAACGGCCTGGACGTGGTGCGCGCCCTGGCCCTGGGCGCGGACTGCGCCATGATAGGCCGCGCCTACATCTACGCGCTGGCCGCCGCCGGCGAGGCTGGCGTCAAGCAGCTGCTGGAGCTGCTGGAGAAGGAAATGCGCGTCGCCATGACGCTGACCAGCGTGGGCCGCGTGGCCGACATCTCGGGCGAGATGCTGGTGCGCGAGTCATGATCCCCGGAGCCCGGCCCGGGCGGCGCATTCGCAAGGGCCACTTGAGGGCGCTCGCCGAGTGCTGCCCCTGGTGCGCCACGGCACACTGCTGAACCAGTAGCAGCTGGCCGCCGAGGTGCCCCCCCCCGGGGCAAGCTCTACGACGGCCACTTCTTCCGCCATGCGGTCCACCAGGCCTACATCGTGAAGAAAGGCCCGGCGCCAAGGTCAGGGCATTTCACATTTGGGAACGGCTGGCCGCGCGCCGCGCCGAGTCCCCCGCCGGGCACAACATAGGCCACCGCTGCGTGGCCAAGCCGGCATTGGCCCCACCCATTGCGGCGCGTCCACATTCGCGGCCCATACACCCCCCATCCCAGCGGCGCAGCCGGCTCTGCCGCGGCTGCCTGTCGCGATCGGAAGTCAGCTCAGGGTTTTCCCCAGCCCCCACCACACCGTCGAACAATTGCTTGCAAATTAATTTGCACTTAGTTACTCTTGCAACAAACAAAGGCGTAACAACAAGTTAACAAAGACAAGACAAAGTGCGCCAGAAAGACGTCGATAACAGTTCATGCCTGCCTTCAGCCTGCTGCACCCAGATCCTTCGAACCGTTCGAACGAGATCTGGCTTGCAGCCTTGAAGGCGGCAGCAGCACAACAGTCCCGAGGAGCATGCAATGACCGAGATTTTCGGTGACCAACCGCCTGAACGAGAGGCAACGAAGATCCTGCTGGTGGAGGACAGCTTCGCGAATCGCGACATGCTGACGCGGCGGTTGACACGCCGCGGCTTCACGGTCTGCAGCGCAGCCGATGGCCCCACCGGCGTCGCCATGTCGGTCTCGGAGCGGCCCGACCTCATCCTGATGGACGTGGCCCTGGGCGAGATGGACGGCTGGCAGGCCACCCGGCTCATCAAGGCCGATGTCCGGACGCAGGCCATCCCCATCATTGCATTGACCGCCCACGCGCTTGCCAGCGACAGGGCGCAGAGCATCGAGGTCGGCTGCGCCGACTTCGATACCAAACCTGTCGACCTGTCGCGCCTGCTGAGCAAGATCGACGGCTGCCTGACGAGCGCGGCCCAAGGTGCCAATACCAACCAGCGTGACCCCGAAGCTCATGAAGAGCACCTCAAAGGAGTGAAATCCATGTCGAAGCTTGATCCAGTTGCAGCGCTGACAGGCAGCGTGCGCGACTTCCGCGAACTTCAGGGTATCGACCTGATGGCCCGCGTCGACGCCTTCTACGAATGGCAGGATCTACGGCGCAAGAGTAGCCTGTGGCCGTACTCTCGATCGACACAAGAGGCGCCGCTATCCGTCTGCACTGCACTCGACGACAATGGACAGAAATTCAAAGGACTGAATTTTGGGACGCAGGACTACCTCGCTCTTTCGTCGCACCCCTCGATCAAAGAGGTAGCCAAGGCGGTGATTGATGAATACGGGGTTCACAGCGCCGGCTCATCAGCCCTGGCGGGCAACACCAAATACTCGCTTCTGCTGGAGCAGACGATCTCCGGTTTCCTCAACCTGGAACACACGACGCTCTATCCAACGGGCTGGGCTGCCGGCTACGGTGTCATCAAGGCTCTGATCAGGCCGACAGACCACATCGTGATGGACGGCCTCGCGCACGCCTGCCTGCAGGAGGGCGCGTACTCGGCGACCGCGAACGTGCACCTGCATGGCCACCTCAACCTCGACTCGGTTCGTCGCCACCTGAAACGAATTCGTGCCAAGGACACGGTCAACGGCATCCTCGTGGTGACGGAAAGCCTGTTCTCCATGGATTCGGACACGCCAGACCTGCGGGCGTTGCAAAGCCTGTGCGACGAGTATGACGCGACTCTGCTCGTCGATGTTGCCCATGACCTGGGCGCCATGGGCCCGGGCGGCAGGGGTTTCATTGGCGAGCAGGACATGCTGGGCAAGGTTGATATCGTCATGGGGAGCTTCTCCAAGACGTTCGCGTCAAACGGCGGCTTTGTTTCCAGCAATTCGCCTGCCGTCAAGCAATACCTCAAGTACTACGGCTGCACGGCAACGTTTTCCAACGCGCTGTCGCCGGTCCAGGCCGCCACGGTCACCAAGGCATTTGACATCATCAAGTCCGAAGAAGGCCTGCGACTTCGCACGGTACTCAGGCAACGTATTGAGGAAATGCGCGAGGCCTTGACACAGGCCGGTCTGCAGCACATGGGCAACCCCTCTCCCATCGTGCCGGTCCGCGTGGGCGACGAGGCCCTGGCGCGTCTCGTGAGCCGGCGCCTGCCGGCGCTGGAGGTCATCGCCAACCTGGTCGAGTATCCCGCCGTCGCCAAGGGTGACGCCCGCCTGCGCCTGCAAATGATGCCGACGCACAGCCTGGAGAACGTGCGGATGCTGGCCTCAAGGCTGCGCACGGCCATCGATCATGCACAGATCGAGCATGTGCGCCATCGCGCCGCCGTAGCCGGGTTCGCCCGCCCGGTCGCCGCAGATACCGAGGCAGCCGAAACGGCGTGAGGGACATGCAAGTGGTACTCACCCATCGCCTGATCCAAACGGTGGACTGGTTCATCCCAGTCAGGCTGCAAAAGAGTACCGCAACGCTGTGGCGGGCCAGAATCTTTGTCATCAGCCATGCTCTGGGGCCCTTCAGCGGAGTCGCCATACTGGGGTACCTTCATCAGGTGCTCACGGTGCACGATTGGGCGTTCTGGCTCCTCAGCGTCCTCTGCGCCTCGTTCTGGACTTTGCCGTTCGCACTCAGGCTGTCGGGCGATCTGTTCAGGCCTGCGCTCTACTCCTTCTGCACCCTTACCAGCATCAGCATCTTTGGATCCTTCTTCTACGGCGGCGTAAGTTCCCCGCTCCTGCCGTGGTTTCTGACGGCGCAGATGATCGGGTTCTTCTATCTGGGTGATAGGCCGCGTCTCGTGCTCGGCGTCATCGGCGCGAACCTGGCGGCTTTCGCCGCAGCCTATCTCATCAATGGATCGTTCCCCGACCAGGTATCGCTTCAAGATCTTTCCACCGCAGGCATGATTTCCGCCTGCGCGGCCACGCTCTACAGCTCGATGATGGCGATCTACTACGCCTACGTCATGGTCGCGCATTCGGCGCTACAGGAGGAAATCAAAAGCCACCTAGAAACCGCCGCCAGGCTGCGCGTCGCCAAGCATGAGGCGGAGCGCGCCAACGAGGCCAAGGCCGTCTTCCTGGCGAAGATGAGCCATCAACTGCGAACCCCCCTGAACGCCATCATTGGCTACAGCGAAATTCTCCTGGAGGACGCAGAGACGAGCGGACCGGGGGGGAGCAGCGATGAATTGCGATCCATCAACAATGCGGGCCGCCACCTGTTGTCGCTGGTCTCGGATGTCCTGCGCATGCCGACGGGCGATACCGAATCGGACGATGTGGATGTCAGACTTCAAACGGTCGATCTCGATCGCTGCCTGGAAGAGCTGTCCGCCACCTGCCGTACCCTGGTGGCGAGCAATGGGAATCGGTTTGCCCTGGAAAAATCTGGCGAACTGGGCTCAATCCAGACCGATGAGGTTCGACTGCGACAGATCCTGATCAACCTACTCGGCAATGCAGGAAAGTTCACACGCAACGGCACCGTGGTAGTGCGCGCGCGGCGCGCAACCGAAGGGGAACGCGAACAGGTGCTCATCTCCGTGAAGGACACGGGCATCGGAATTTCCACCGAAGCCATTCCCAAGCTGTTCAAGAATTTCAACCAGCTCAATGCAGGCCAGTTTGCCGGAAGTGGACTGGGCCTGGCCGTGAGCCAGAAGTTGGCCCACCTGTTGGGCGGTGATATTTCGGTCGAAAGCCAACTGCACCGCGGATCGGAGTTCACGCTACGACTGCCAGCGATGAACCCGGCAAGCGCCCCGGCAATGGCGCTTGCGGCGTGACGGGCCCCATGAATACGAACAGGTGAATGCCGTGAAAATCCGACTCGCAAACCTGGCGCCAAGACTGAACGCGGCGGTTGACTGGTTCATCCCCGCAGGCCTGAAGCCGTCGCGAGACACCTTGCAGGGCGTGCGGATGTTCCTGTTCAGCCATTTCTTCGGCCCTTTCCTGGGGAACACGGTCACGCTGTCGATGCTGTATCTCGGCGCTGAGGCCGACCTCTCCTGGTGGATACTCTTCCTCGCGGTGTCGGGCTTCTGGATCTATCCGATCCTGCTGCGACTGACCGGCTGGTATGTGCCCCTGGCATTGATCTCGATCGAAGAACTCCTGTTCTGTATTTTTTGGGGCTCCTATCAGTACGGCGGCATCAACTCGCCGATCATGCCGTGGCTGGTCACCGTTCCGCTGCTGGCCTTCTTCTACCTGCCCGAGCGCTCGACCCGCATCATTGTCGCGGTGCAGATCGTCGCCAATCTCCTGCTGTTTTATGGCATGTATGCCATGGTGGGGTTCAACGAAACCATGTCGAGTGACGGCCTGGTCTCCCTCGGCCTGATATCGACCTTCTGCGCCAGCGTCTACGTGTCGATGATGGCGCTCTACTTCGCGAGCATCGTGTATTCGCAGGGTGAACTCGAGCAGGAGATCAGCCAACACAAGGCGACCGAGCAGCAGTTGCTGGACGCCACCGACCAGGCACAGCGCGCACTGCTGGCCAAGTCGGTGTTCCTCGCCAAGATGAGCCACGAGTTGAAAAACCCGCTCAACGCCATCATCGGCTACAGCGAACTCCTCATCGAGGAGGCCGACACAGCGGATTCGCAGAAGCGCAAGGATCTGACCTCGATCGAGGGTGCGGGCCACCGGCTGCTGGGGCTGATCGACAACCTCCTCGAGCTCTCGAAACTCGAAGCCGGCAGGGTTGAGGTGAATGCCAGGGACGTTGACTTTGCGGCGTGGTTCGAGAAGCTCGCTGCCCGTGCCGGGCCGTCGATTGCGGCCAACCGGAACGAATGGATAGTTCAGGCGCCGAAGGAGGGGCGCATCGTCTGCGACGTGCAGATGCTGCAGCGTGTGCTCGATGGTCTGCTGAGCAACGCCGCCAAATACACCCGAGGCGGGCGGGTCATATTCTCGGCCTGCATGAGTGATGGCTGCTGGATAGTGTCCATCGTGGACACCGGCGCCGGGATTCCACAGTCACGGATGGCAAGCCTGTTCGAGACCTTTGGCAGTTCCGAAGATGAAACGTCGAGCAGGTACGGGGACGAGGCCGGCCTCGGACTTCCGCTGGCCTATCGGTATTGCCAATTGATGGGCGGCACGCTGTCCGTGTACAGCGAGGTCGGCGTGGGCACCAGAGTCACCGTCACCTTGCCTGCGCAAGCGCGCGGCGCAGCGAAGGTTCTCCCTGCACCGGCTGCTCCCCTGATCCAGATCCCGATGTTGACCCCTTAGGCGGTACCGATGAACGCAAACCACTCCATTTCGCAAACCGGTCGTGAGCTTCAGGATATCGGCCGCGCCATTGACGGCAGGCCAAGCGCGGCCAACGAGGACAAGCCGCGCCTGCTCATCGTTGATGATGTCTTCGAGAACCGCGAAATACTGAGGCGCCGTTTCCAGCGGCAAGGCTTCGATGTGACCGATGCCGCCGGCGGCATCGAAGCGCTTGACTTGCTGGAGCGCGAGGCGTTCGATCTCGTCCTGCTGGACATGATGATGCCCGACCTGAGCGGGCTCGAAGTGCTGGCGCATATCCGATCCAAGCACTCGCAGGGTTCGCTGCCGGTCATCATGGTGACGGCCAAGACCCAGAGCGAAGACGTCGTGGAAGCCTTGAACCACGGCGCGAACGACTACATCACGAAGCCGGTGGATTTTTCGATCGCGCTGGCCCGCGTCGTCACGCAGGTCGAACGACGGCGTGCGGAGGTGAAGATCCACCAAATGAACGAGGAGCTTGCGCGCGCCAACGAGGCGCTCGAACGTCGCGTTGCCGATCGGACCAAGGACCTCGTTCACGTCAATCAACAGCTTCGCAGCGAGATCGAGCAGCGCGAGAGAACGCAGGCGACGATCACGCACCTGGCCCACCATGACGCGCTGACGGGACTTGGCAATCGCCTGCTGTTCCACAAGGAGCTTGGCGATGCGCTGGCGCACCGGCAAAGGCATGGCGGCGATCTGGCCGTTATGTTCATCGACCTGGATGGCTTCAAGGCCATCAACGACACGCTCGGGCATGCGACCGGAGACTTGTTGCTCAAGCACCTGGCCACGCGCTTGCGCAACACGCTGCGCGAAGGCGACAAGATCGGTCGGTTGGGTGGCGACGAATTCGCCATCATCCAGTTCGGCGCGGGACAGCCGGACGAAGCCGGGGCCCTTGCCAAGCGCTTGATCGAGACCATACAAGTCCCCTTCAGCGTCGATGGTCAGAATCTGGTCGTCGGCGCCAGCATCGGCATTGCGCTGGCGGGGGGCGACTACCAGGACTCCGCCCAGCTGCTCAGGGCGGCGGATCTGGCGATGTACCGGGCAAAGACAGAAGGACGCGGCCGATTCCTGTTCTTCGAAACCGACTTCGACCGGCAGGTCAAGGAGCGCCGCGAGCTCGAAGTCGCCCTGCGTACCGCCGTCGAACAGGACGCACTCGAAATTCACTACCAGCCCCAGGTCAACCTGCAGACCGGCCGCGTAAGCGGGTTCGAGGCGTTGTCGCGCTGGCAGGATCCACAGCGCGGCTACGTGCCGCCTAACATCTTCATCACGCTGGCCGAGGAAATCGGGCTGATCGGCGTCATTGGCGAGCGGATACTCAAGCGCGCCTGCGCCGAGGCAGCAAGCTGGCCGCCTGATACCACGGTCGCCGTGAACCTGTCCGCCGCGCAATTTCAGCGCGGAGACCTGGTGTCCGTGGTACAGGAGGCCCTAGCCGCTTCAGGGCTGGAGCCAGGGCGGCTGGAGGTGGAGATCACCGAGTCGATCTTTCTCCAGGGCAGCGAATCGAATCTTCAGGTTCTCAGCCAGCTCGGGGCGCTCGGTGTCAAGATTTCCATGGACGACTTCGGCACGGGCTATTCGAGCCTGAGCTACCTGCGCAGCTTTCCGTTTCACAAAATCAAGATCGATAGATCCTTCGTCGGCGATCTGCCGGACGGGCAAAGCAGCGTTGCCATCGTGCGCGCCGTCTGCGGGCTGGCGCGCAGCTTCGGCGCAGCGACGACGGCCGAAGGTGTCGAAACCGAAGGCCAGCTCGCGCATATCCGCACCGAGGGGTGCACCGAGGTGCAGGGCTACATCTTCAGCAAGCCGATACCCGCCAGCGAGATTCCAGCACTTCTGTCGGGGTCGCTTCTGCCATCGACATAGTGCCCGCCCGGAGCCCTGACAGCCAGGGCAGGCCATAGAACGGGCTCAGCAGCCGCCCTCGACCTTGCAAGTTGGAACGATCTGGCCGCTGGAATCACGCCACTGAATCTCGCCGCCGCCAGGGACCGGTGCGCTAGCTGGCGCCGCTGAAGGCGCGGCGTGCCGCTGCGGGTCATGCAGCACGGTTGCTGCGCCCACGCCCGCACCGACTCGCGCCCCACCCACGCCGGTGGACGCGCCCACACCCGCACCGCCAGTCACCTGTCCGCGCTGGTTCACACCGACGCCTACGCCCACGGGCCCCGCACCCGCCCCCAGCCCGGCACTGACGCCGCCCGTGCCCACGCCCACGCCAACGGAGAGCGGACCGACGGGGATGCCGACCCCCACGCCGGCGCCCAGCGAGCCGCAGCCCGTCAGCATGGCGGCCAGTGCCAAGGCCGGTGCGGCGCCGGACAGTGCGTTCGATGGGCTCAGCATGGCGGGCCGTTGTGCGGGCCAACTACACCAGCAGCGCATTCACGCGTTTGACATACGCAGCCGGGTCCTCGGGCAGGCCGCCCTCGGCCAGCAGCGCCTGGTCAAACAGGATCTGCGCCAGGTCGTGAAAGTGCACGCTGCCGTCGAGCTTCTTGACGAGCGCGTGCTCGGGGTTGACCTCCAGCACGGGCTTGGACTCGGGCGCGCTCTGGCCGGCCTGCTTGAGCATGCGCGCGAGCTGCGTGCTCATGCCGCCGTCCTGCACCACCAGGCAGGCGGGCGAATCGACCAGGCGCGTGGTCACGCGCACGTCCTCGGCCTTGTCCTTGAGCGCCTCTTTCAGCTTTGCGAGCATGGGCTTGAACGACTCGGCAGCTTCCTCGGCCGCCTTTTTCTCGGCCTCGTCCTGCAGCTTGCCCAGGTCTACCGCCCCCTTGGCCACGGACTGCAGCGGCGTGCCGTCGAAGTCGTGCAGGTAGTTCAGCGCCCACTCGTCCACGCGGTCGGTCATGAGCAGCACCTCGATGCCCTTCTTCTTGAAGACCTCAAGCTGCGGGCTGTTCTTGGCTGCCGCCAGCGTGTCGGCGGTGATGTAGTAGATGGCCTCCTGGCCTTCCTTCATGCGCGCCTTGTAGTCGGCGAAGGACACGCTCGGCGTGTCGGCGCTGGTGGAGGCGAAGCGCAGCAGCTTGGCGATGCGCTCGCGGTTGCCGAAGTCCTCGCCCAAGCCTTCCTTGAGCACGGCGCCGAACTCAGCGTAGAACTGCGTGTACTTGCCTTCCTTGGCCTTGTCGTCGGCGTCCACCACGTCGGTGACGCCTTCGGCTGCGGCGCCGGTCTCGTGCCTGTCGTGCTTGGCCAGGTCTTCGAGCATGGACAGCACGCGTTTGACCGAGCCGTCGCGGATCAGGCGCACGTCGCGGCTCTCCTGCAGCAGTTCGCGGCTCACGTTGAGCGGCAGGTCGCTGGAGTCGATCACGCCCTTGACGAAGCGCAGGTAGCTGGGCATCAGCGCCTCGGCGTCGTCCATGATGAACACGCGCTTCACATACAGCTTCACGCCCGCCTTCTTGTCGCGGTTCCACAGGTCGAACGGAGCCTTGGCCGGGATGTAGAGGAGCTGCGTGTACTCGGTGTTGCCCTCGACGCGGTTGTGGCTCCAGGTCAGCGGCGCCTCGAAGTCGTGGCTGATGGTCTTGTAGAAATCCTGGTATTCCTCGGCCGTGATGTCCTTCTTGGGGCGCGACCACAGGGCGCTGGCCTTGTTCACGGTCTCCCACTCGCCGGTCTTGACCATGCTGCCGGGCTCGCCGTCTTTCTCGCCCTCCTTCCATTCTTCTTTTTCCATGAGGATGGGCAGGCTGATGTGGTCGGAATACTTGCCGATGATCTGCTTGAGCTGCCAGGCGTTGAGGTATTCCTCGGCATCATCGCGCAGGTGCAGGATGACGCTGGTGCCGCGCTCTTTGCGCTCGATCTGTTCGACCTCGAAGTCCCCCGCGCCGCGGCTGGCCCAGCGCACGCCCTCGCCGGGAGCCATGCCGGCGCGGCGGCTTTCCACGGTGATCCTGTCGGCCACGATGAAGCCCGAGTAAAAGCCTACGCCGAACTGGCCGATGAGCTGGCCCTGTTCGCTGGCAGTCTGCTTCTGGTCGCCCGACAGGCGGCTCATGAAGTCCTTGGTGCCGCTCTTGGCGATGGTGCCCAGGTGGTCTATGGCCTCCTGCGTGCTCATGCCTATGCCGTTGTCGGTGATGGTGAGGGTGCGGGTGGTCTTGTCGAAGGACAGGCGCACCTCCAGGTTGGGAGCGTCCTCGTACAGCGCGGCGTCGTTCAGGGCCTCGAAGCGCAGCTTGTCGCAGGCATCGCTGGCGTTGGAGACCAGCTCGCGCAGAAAGATTTCCTTGTTGGAGTACAGCGAATGCGTGACCAGGTGCAGCAGTTGCGCGACTTCGGCCTGGAACGAATGGGTGTGCTTGCTCATGGGTGTGGGATACGGATCGGATGAAGATGAATAGCCAAGATTTCCGGCGCGACCGGAACGCCCCCGAAGCTGGGGGCGAATTGGCAAGCTTCAAGGGCAGGCTCGCGCGCAGCCCGTTTCCGCCATGCGCAGGGAGGCGGGCCACACCGGGCTGCGCCCGGCCCCATGGACAAGCCGGCGCGCGGCACGCGGCGTCAGCGGGAAAGGGCCAACGCGCTACACCTGGGCCGGCATGACCGTCAAGCCGAAGCCGCGCCTGCAGCCGGGCGCCGACGCAGGCCCATCAGGCCGAGCAGGCCCAGCCCCAGCAGGGCAAGGGCACCGGGCTCCGATACGGCGCGCCAAACACCCGAGTAGATGGGGCGATTGTTTGGAGTGGTCGGCCCATAGTCCGAGTTCAGGTAGCCAGACCACAGATCGGTGCCGCTCGTGGACATGAAAATGTCGTGAAACTGGGAGTTGGTCCTGATGCTTCCCTGGAGATGGTCGCCGCCTTGCAGGCTTGCATCCATCAGGCACAGCCACGGGGATTCGCAGCGTTTGTCCACCATGTTCACAAAAATATCCAGCGCGGAAAAATTGACGGCGGAAATGTTGGAGTTGGAATACTGGGTCGCCGGATCCAACGGCCAACCGGCGGTTCTCACATGCAGTTCCCCCGTGAGCCCGCTCATGCTGATCGTCAGGGAATTCAGCGCGCTGCTCCAATCCGTGCAGAACGGCCCCGAGCACCCCATGTCAGTCACTTCAAACTGGTAGACGGTCGTGGCGTTGGCCCCTGCCGTCATACAAGCAGCCGTGGCAATTGCAACGAATATCTTGCGCATATGCTCGTACCTCCATCTAGTCGTCAATGTCGATAGGACAGCACAAGGGTAGCAAAAAAATAAGTGCTCACTTACGCAAAATCAGCCATCAAATCACGAGATTTTGTAAAAGCAGACTCGGACAGTGGCAACCGTTGCCGGCCAGTTCCTGCAGCTGCTTGTGCGAAGGAGTGCTCCTTACTACGATGCAGGCTTGCTCACACCGATATTGGAGTGTTTTCATGACCCGCTATCTCAAGGCCTTGTTGGCCGCAGCCGGCCTGCTTGGCGCCATGGCCGTCCAGGCGCAGTCCTTGCCAGCCGACGCGCCTGCCGGCACCACGGTCCAATGCCGGGACGGCAGCTACGCAGCGCCCACCCAGAAGGCCGGGGCCTGCAAGGGCCACAAGGGCATCAAGAACTGGTATGGCAGCGCCACCAAGGCAGCGGCGGCGGGTGGCGCCGCCGCCGTGGAAACGCAGTCGTCCGCGGTGAGCAAGACCGGCGTGGCGCCAGCCACCGGCAGCACCAGCAAGAGCCCCGGTTCGCCCGACCGGCTGGACATGCCGGCCGCCCCCGGCGGCGGCCCGGGCAAGGTCTGGGTCAATGAATCGTCCAAGGTCTATCACTGCCAGAGCGACCGCTACTACGGCAAGACCAAGAATGGCGAATACATGAGCGAGGCCGACGCCAAGGCCAAGGGCATGCGCCCGGCCGGCAAGAAAAGCTGCAGCTGATCGGGCTTGACGGTGCCCGCCGGCTGGGCGAGCTTCAGAAGCGCTCGCCCGGCGCCAGGTAGCGCCATTGGCCCTGCGGCAGCTTGCCCAGCAGCACATGGCCTATGCGGATGCGCTTCAGGCCGACCACCTTCAGGCCGACCTGCTCGCACATGCGGCGGATCTGGCGCTTCTTGCCTTCGGTGAGCACGAAGCGCAGCTGCTCGGGATTCTGCCAGTCCACCTGCGCGGGCTTGAGCGCCTGACCGTCCAGGACCAGGCCATGGCGCAGCCGCGTCAGCTGTTCGCGCGGGAAGGCAGCCTGCACATTGGTGCCCACATCGCCGTATTGCACACGCACCAGGTATTCCTTGTCCACGGCCGAGTCCTCGCCAATCAGCTGGCGCGCCACGCGCCCGTCCTGTGTCAGCACCAGAAGGCCCACGGAGTCGATGTCCAGCCGCCCGCAGGGCGCCAGGCCCTTGAGTTGCGACGGGGAAAAGCGCGTGCGGCTGACGTCGCCCTGCCAATGCGTGCGCGGGTTGATGAGGGTCACGGCCGGGGTGTGGCCGTCCTCGGCCTGGCCGCTGACATAGCCCACGGGCTTGTGCAGCAAGATGGTGACCTGCTGGCTCTGGCGGCCCTGGGCGGCGCGGTCGACCTCGATGCGGTCCTGCGGCACGACCTGCAGGCCCATGACCGCCACCTGGCCGTTGACGCGCACCCAGCCCTGGGCGATCCAGTCGTCGGCCTCGCGGCGCGAGCACAGGCCCAGGTCGGCCATGCGCTTGTTCAGGCGCATGCGCCCATCGGTTGCGGCAGCGGTCTGCACCTTCGGAGCGCGCGCCGGCATCGGGCGCGACGCAGCGGGCGCCGCCGCAATGGCGTCGGGGCGGCGCAGCACCAGGCGCTGGCGCGGCGCGGCGGTTGACGGTGCGGGGGCGGGAGCTTGGGGGCGGGAGGGCGTATCGGGCATGGCGCTATTGTCGCGCCCGGCGCGTTCAGGGTGCAGCTTGGGCCATGCCCGGCGCCGCCCTGCGGCGCAAGCGCACACCCTCGTCGTCATGGCTGCGATCAAACGGCTTGCAGCGCAGCGCCTGCAGGTCCAGCACTCGCAGGCCGCCGTATTCCACGCGTATCGCACCCTGTGCCTCCAGGAAGGCCAGGGCCTCGTTCACGCGCTGGCGCGACAGGCCAACCAGGTAGGCCAGCTCCTGCTGAGTGATGCGCAGCACCTGCCCCACGCCGGGGTAGAGCACGGGGTGGAAAAGCGCGGCCAGGCTGCGCGCCACGCGGGCATCGGGATTGCCCAGGCGATCGTTCTCGCGCATCGCGATGAATTGGCCCAGGCGCTCATTGAGCTGGCTCATGACAAAGCGGTTGAAGCCTATGGAATGGTCCAGCAGCCAGTGAAAGGTGTCGATCGGCAGGCCCGCCACCACGCTCTTGCGCAAGGCCTGGACGTTGTAGCGGTAGGGTTCGCGCTTGACGGCCGTGCCCTCGCCAAACCAGCCGCCGGGCGGCAGGCCGGCCAGTGTCATGCTCAGGCCATCAGCGTTGTCGGTATTCATCTTGAGCAGCCCCTCGACCACGCCAAACCAGTAGGTCACGGGCCGGCCCACGCGGCACACATAGTCGCCCGCCTGAGCGTCGCCCACCACCAGCGCGGCCACAGCGCGTTCGCGCTCGGGGGGCTGCAGCCGGTCCAGCCAGGGAATGCCGCCAAGCTCATGCACGGTGGGCGGGCGGCGGCGTTGGTGCAGGGACGCGTCTTGATTCATGCGCGCTAGCATGGTGCGAAATGGCCGTGATCGGGCAGCGGGAATACCACGATCAAGCTCCGATTGCGTCGCAAATACTATTAAATATGTAGCATTTTGCGCTGTATGGACACGCGAAATCCGGTTTTTTCCCAATACCTCTACTGCGCAGGCAGGGCGTAGCGATAGCCGCGAAACGCCCACACCGTGCGGCCGGGCTCGATGCGTTCGAGCACCAGCCCTGGCGCCGCCTGGTCGCCCTCGTGCAGTACCTGGCCGTTGACGATGACCATGCGGTATTTCGGGTTGGAGGAATAGGTCACGCCCGCCAGCTGCAGCGTGGGCAGCTGCTCGCGCACGGCCGGCGGCAGGTCGGCCTGGGCATAGACCGGGGCCGACTGCGCCTCGGCCGACTTTGGCGCTGCGGGCGGCGCGGCGCGGGGGGGCGCAGGCCTTGCTGCCGGCGTGGGACCGGCATCGGCGGCACGCGCCGCGGGCCTGGAAGGGCGCGGTGGCGGCACGGCCGGCGCGGGCTGCGCCGCCGGTACCGTCGCGGCGATGGGGGGGGCGGGCGTGGCCGGCAAGGCGGCCGCTGGCGTCGCGGCCACAACCGGAGCGGGCGGCGTGGTCACGGCCTCCGGAGCCGACGGGGAGTGCCACAGCCACCAGCCGCCAACGGCCAAACCAGCAGCCAGAACCAGCACGAGCAAGGCCCAAAGCAGGTCGCGCGCCGGACCAGCGGCCGCATCGGGCAGCCTGGCCACGGGCGTGGCCGGCGTGTGCAGGCCCGGCACGCTGCCGCGGCCACGCTCGGCCTGGGCGCGCATGAGAGCATCAAGAATATAGGACATGGGTGGTTCAGCCTCCGCCGCGCAAGCGCGGCTCCTGCACGCCGGCGGCGCGGTTGAGCAGCATCAGGGTCAGGGGGCCGGCCTGGCCGTCGGGCGTAAGGCCCTGGCCGAGCTGGAACTGGTGCACGCGCGCGCGCCGTTGCTGCTCTGGCGACCGGCCGGACGAGCCTGACGGCGCGGCACCGGCCAGGGACAGCTGCCGGTCCAGCCAGGCGGCACCGGCGGCCGTGGCCGCAACGTCATTGCCGGAGGGCAGGTTGACCGGCGCCCGCCACAGCGTCGCGATCTCGCCGCGCCACAACGGCGCCAACTCGGCCACCGGCACCTGCAGCAGCGTGCCGTCCACTCCCTGCAAGGTGGCCATGGTGCCATCGAGCCCGCGCAGCAGGGCGCTGACGCCGGCATGCCCTTCGCCGGGCTGCAGCGTCAGCAGCACCGGCCGATCCAGCAGGCGCAGCAGGTTCAGGCTGGCGCGGCGGCTGCGCCAGCAGCGCAGCCCCTCGGGCGCCAGCGCGGCGCAGGGGTCGGCCGCATCGGCGGGCAGGTCGGCCTTCCAGGCCTGCGCCAGCAGCCGCCAGGCAGGGGCCGTGTCCTGCGCCGGCTGCGCCGCCAGGAACTGCGCCAGCGTCGCGGCGGGCGCGGCGGGCGCGGAATGCGCGGCGGCGGGGGCGGCAGAGGCCGCGGGCGCCGCGGCCGTTGCACTGGCGCCCGGAGCCGCTGCCGAGGCGGCCACGGATGGCGCAGCCAGCACTGGCTTCTGCGCCGGCGCCTGTGCGCTGGCGCGTTCGCCGACCGTGGCCAGCGGCGGCCACCATTCCATGGCCCAACCCAGCCAGGCCAAGGCGACCAGGCCCATCAGGCCTGCGGCCAGGGCCGGCCACCAGCGTCCGCGCTCTGCGCCGGCGCCTGAGTCGAACACCTCGCGTGCGGCCTTGCGCACCATGGCGTCGCTGACCTCGCGCACTCCGGCGGAGTAGGCGCCGAGCAGCGCGCGGTCGCACAGCAGGTTGATGCGCCGCGGCACGCCCCGCGTCAGACCGTGCACGCGCGCCAGCGCACGGCGCTGGAAGGGCTGCGGTCCCTGCAGCCCCGCCACGGCCAGGCGGTGGGCAATGTACTGCCGTGTTTCCTCCGGGCTCAGGGCATCGAGGTGGTAGCGCGCAATCACGCGCTGGGCAAGCTGCTCCAGCTCGGGTCGGGCGACCATGGTGCGCAGCTCGGGCTGGCCGATGAGGATGATCTGCAGCAACTTGCGTTCGCTGGTTTCCAGGTTTGTGAGCAAGCGCAGCTGCTCGAGCACATCGGGCGCCAGGCTCTGCGCCTCGTCGATGATGAGCACGTTGTTGCGCCCGGCGGCGTGCTGCTGCAACAGGAATTCGTTGAGCGGGTCCAGGCAGTCCTTGACGGTTTCGGCACCCTCTGCCGCCGCAGGCCGGTGGGCCACGCCGAACTCGTCGCAGATGGAGCGCAGCAGCTCGGGCACCGTGAGCCTGGGGTTGAAGATGTAGGCCACGTTGCAGTGCGCCGGTATCTGCTCCAGAAAGCAGCGGCACACGGTGGTCTTGCCGGTGCCGATCTCGCCCGTGAGCAGCACGAAGCCGCCGCCCGCGTCCAGCCCGTAGAGCAGGTGCGCCAGCGCCTCGCGGTGGCGCGCGCTCATGAACAGGTAGCGCGGATCCGGGGCGATGGAGAAGGGCGCATGCGCGAGGCCGAAGAACGGGGCGTACATGGGCGGGGAGGATACCGCCCCGGCGACCTACCCTCTTCACACCAAGGCGACGTAACCGGGCGCAGCCGGGGCGGCAGGGTTTGACTCTCTAGGAATTACCCTTGAATTGTCATCCCAAAGACACTACGGCGTCAAAGTAGCCCCTAACATCGCCGGCAATTCTGCGATGGCATGCCCTGGCCTGCCCGTCCCTTTCACAGATTCCAACAGGAACAGGAATGACGACAACATTCCCCCAATTGCTGCTGCAGCACGCTGCCCAACGCCCGCAAGCGCCGGCGCTGCGCGAGAAGGAATATGGCATCTGGCAGACCTGGAGCTGGAAGGCCGCGGCCACCGAGGTGCGCCACATGGCCTGCGGCCTGCTGTCACTGGGCTTTGTCCGGGGCCAGAACCTGGCGCTCATCAGCGACAACCGGCCCCATGTGTACATGGGCTTCGTCGCCGTGCAGAGCATTGGCGGGGTGCCGATTCCGCTCTACCAGGATGCGGTGGCCAGCGAAATGAGCTTCGTCATCGAGGACGCCGAGATTCACTTTGCCTTTGCCGAAAACCAGGAGCAGGTGGACAAGCTGCTCGAAGTGCGCGAATCCACGGCCGGCCTGACGCACATCATCTACGACGACCCGCGCGGCCTGCGCAATTACGACCAGCCAGGGCTCATCAGCACGGCCGACCTGGTGGCCAGGGGCGCCGAATGGGACAAGGCTCACCCCGGTGTGTGGGAGTCCATGCTCGGGCAGATCGGCCCGCAGGACGTGTCCGTCATCCTCTACACCTCGGGCACCACGGGCAAGCCCAAGGGCGTGTGCCAGACGCATGCGGCCTTCATCGGCGCGGCCAGCGGTGCTGCGCAGGTGGACGGGCTCGGGCCCACTGACAGCATCATTTCCTACCTGCCGCCGGCCTGGGTGGGCGACCATCTGTTCTCGCTGGCGCAGTGGCTGGTGGCGGGCTACACCATCAACTGCCCGGAGTCGTCCGGCACGGTGAGCATCGACATGCGCGAGATCGGCCCGACCTACTACTTCGCGCCGCCGCGCGTGTTCGAGGGCATGCTGACCTCCATCCAGATCCGCATGGAAGACGCCGCACCCTTCAAGCGCCGCATGTACGAGCGTGCCATGCAGCTGGCGCGCCGCGTGGGCTCGGACATTCTGGACGGCAAGCCCGTGGGCGCGCTCGACCGGCTCAAGTACCGACTGGCCGACCTGGCCGTGTACGGCCCGCTGCGCAACGTCATGGGCCTGTCGCGCATCCGCGTGGCCTATACGGCGGGCGCGGCCATCGGGCCCGAGCTGTTCCGTTTCTACCGCTCCATCGGCATCAACCTCAAGCAGTTCTACGGCCAGACCGAGACCTGCGCCTACGTCTGCCTGCAGCGCGACGGCCAGGTCGACCTGAACACCGTGGGCCAGGCCGCGCCGGGCATCGAGCTCAAGCTCGCCGACAACGGCGAGGTGCTGGTCAAGGGCGTGTCGGTGCTCAAGGAGTACTACAAGCGCCCCGACGCCACGGCCGAGGTGATCGACGCCAACGGGTGGTTTCACACCGGCGACGCGGGCGTGATCGACGCCCATGGCCAGCTGCGCATCATCGACCGCGCCAAGGACGTGGGCAAGCTCGCCGGCGGCGCCATGTTCGCGCCCAACTACATCGAGAACAAGCTCAAGTTCTTCCCGCACGTGAAAGAGGCCGTGTGCTTTGGACACAACCGAGACCAGGTCTGCGCCTTCATCAATATCGACTTCGACGCCGTGGGCAACTGGGCCGAGCGCCAGAACCTGCCCTACGCGGGCTATGTGGACCTGGCCTCCAAGGCCAAGGTGCTGGAGCTGGTCGCCGACTGCGTGGCCCAGGTGAACGCCGACCTGGCCGCCGAGACCGGCATGGCCGACACCCAGGTGGCGCGCTTTCTGGTGCTGCACAAGGAGCTGGACCCCGACGACGACGAGCTCACGCGCACGCGCAAGGTGCGGCGCAATTTCATCGCCGACAAATATGGCGTGCTCATCGACGCGCTGTACGCGGGCAAGAGCGAGCAGTTCATCGAGACCCAGGTGAAGTTCGAGGACGGGCGAAAGGGCAGCGTGAGCGCCACGCTCAAGATCGTCGACGCCAAGACCCACCCGGCCCGCGCTGCCGCCTGAGGAACAGAGAATGACCAGCAAGAAGATCGGCGATGTCATCCTGGACATCAAGAACATCAGCCTGCGCTTTGGCGGAGTAAAGGCGTTGACCGACATCTCGTTCAACGTCAAGGAGCACGAGATCCGCTCCATCATCGGCCCCAACGGCGCGGGCAAGAGCTCCATGCTCAACTGCATCAACGGGGTCTATACGCCCAGCGAAGGCTCCATCACCTTCCGCGGCAAGACCTTCGACCACATGAACAGCCGCCAGGTGGCCGAGATGGGCGTGGCGCGCACCTTCCAGAACCTGGCGCTGTTCAAGGGCATGAGCGTGATCGACAACATCATGTCCGGGCGCAACCTGAAGATCAAAAGCAACCTGCTCATGCAGGCACTGCGCATAGGTCCGGCCGAGCGCGAAGAGATTGCGCACCGCGAATTCGTCGAACACATCATCGACTTCCTGGAAATCCAGGCCTATCGCAAGACTCCGGTGGGCCAGCTGCCCTACGGCCTGCAAAAGCGCGTGGACTTAGGGCGCGCGCTCGCCATGGAGCCGCAGGTGCTGCTGCTCGACGAGCCCATGGCCGGTATGAACGTCGAGGAAAAGCAGGACATGTGCCGCTTCATCCTCGATGTGAACGACGAGTTCGGCACCACCATCGTGCTCATCGAGCATGACATGGGCGTGGTGATGGACATCAGCGACCGCGTCGTGGTGCTGGACTACGGCAAGAAGATCGGTGACGGCGCCCCCGACGAGGTGCGCGACAACGAAGACGTGATCCGCGCCTACCTCGGCGCCGGGCACTGAGGGCAAGGCAGGAGAGCAACCATGGCATTCTTTTTGGAAACCCTCATCGGCGGCCTGATGGCGGGCATGCTGTACTCGCTGGTCGCGCTCGGCTTCGTGCTGATCTTCAAGGCCTCGGGCGTGTTCAACTTCGCGCAGGGCGCAATGGTGCTGTTCGCGGCCCTGGCCATGGCGCGCTTCGCCGAATGGATCCCGAAGTGGACCGGCATCGAGAACATGCTGCTGGCCAACCTGGCGGCCTTCATCATCGCGGGCGCCATCATGTTCGTCTGCGCATGGATCATCGAGCGCCTGGTGCTGCGCCACCTGGTGAACCAGGAAGGCGCCACGCTGCTGATGGCCACGCTGGGCATCACCTACTTCCTCGAAGGCCTGGGCCAGACGCTGTTTGGCAACGACATCTACAAGATCGACATAGGAATGCCCAAGGATCCGGTGTTCCTGTTCGAGTCCATGTTCGAGGGCGGCGTGCTGGTGAACAAGGAAGACGTGATCGCCGCCGCCATCGCCGCCGCGCTGGTGGTGCTGCTGAGCCTGTTCTTCCAGAAGACCGGCACGGGCCGCGCGCTGCGCGCCGTGGCCGACGACCACCAGGCGGCGCAGTCCATCGGCATTCCGCTCAACCGCATCTGGGTCATCGTCTGGTGCGTGGCCGGCGTGGTGGCCCTGGTGGCCGGGATGATCTGGGGCAGCAAGCTCGGCGTGCAGTTCTCGCTGACCACCGTGGCGCTGCGCGCGCTGCCGGTGGTGATCCTGGGCGGCCTGACCTCGGTGCCCGGCGCCATCATCGGCGGCCTGATCATCGGCGTGGGCGAGAAGCTCTCCGAGGTCTACCTCGGCCCCTTCGTGGGCGGCGGCATCGAGATCTGGTTTGCCTATGTGCTGGCCCTGGTGTTTCTCTTGTTCAGACCCCAGGGGCTCTTTGGGGAAAAAATCATCGATCGCGTCTAAGGGGAGCCGAGAATGTTCTACAGAGAAAACGGCCAGTTCAAGACCAGCTACCGCACCGATCAGCAGATCTTCCCGATCGCCCAGGACCGCATCGTCGTCCTTGCGCTGCTTGCCGCCGCCTTCGTGCTGCTTCCCCTGCTGGCCAGCGACTACTACTACCGCGCCATTCTGATTCCGCTGGTCATCATGTCGATGGCGGCGCTGGGCGTGAACATCCTGGTGGGCTACTGCGGGCAGATTTCGCTGGGCTCGGGCGCCTTCATGGCCGTTGGCGCCTATGGCGCGTTCAACTTTTTCGTGCGCTTTCCGGGGATTCCACTCATCGTCGCGTTGATCCTCGGCGGGCTGTGCGCAACCTTCTTCGGCATCCTGTTCGGCCTGCCCAGCCTGCGCGTGCGCGGTCTGTACCTGGCGGTGGCCACACTGGCGGCGCAGTTCTTCAGCGACTGGATGTTCCTGCGCATCAAATGGCTCACCAACAACTCCGACTCCGGCTCGGTGTCGGTGAACAACTTGCAGGTGTTGGGCATGCCCATCGAAAGTGCGATGAGCAAGTACCTGTTCTGCCTGGCGCTGCTCGTGGTCGTCGCACTGCTGGCCAAGAACCTGGTGCGCAGCGCCATCGGCCGCGAGTGGATGGCCATTCGCGACATGGACGTGGCCGCGGCCGTGATTGGCATTCGCCCCATGTATGCCAAGCTCTCGGCCTTTGCGGTGAGCAGCTTCATCATCGGCATGGCGGGTGCGCTGTGGGCCTTCATCCACCTGAGCTCTTGGGAGCCGGCCGCCTTCTCGGTCGAGGTTTCCTTCAAGCTGCTGTTCATGGTCATCATCGGCGGCCTGGGCTCGATCATGGGCAGCTTTTTCGGCGCGGCCTTCATCGTGGTGCTGCCGATCTTCCTCAATCAGTTCCTGCCCGGCCTCATGGGGCTGTTCGGCATCGAAATCTCCACCGCCGGGCTCTCGCACGCCGAGCTCATGATCTTTGGCGCGCTCATCGTCTGGTTTCTCATCGTCGAGCCGCATGGCCTGGCCAAGCTGTGGTCCACGGCCAAACAGAAGCTGCGCGTGTGGCCCTTCCCGCAGTGAATTTTTCCCGCGTTTCACCCACCTCTAACCAGGAGACAACCATGAAGCTATCGAAGATCGTGATCGCTGCCGCCGTAGTGGCCGCCGGCGCCTCTGGCATGGCCACCAGCGCCTTCGCGCAGGCCAAGGAGCAGTTCTTCCCGCTGCTGTCCTACCGCACGGGCCCCTATGCCCCCAACGGCACGCCCTGGGCCAACGGCAAGCAGGACTACATCAAGATGGTCAACGCACGCGATGGCGGCATCAACGGCGTGAAGATCACGTTTGAAGAGTGCGAAACCGGCTACGCCACCGACCGCGGCGTCGAGTGCTACGAGCGCCTCAAGAGCCGCCCCGGCGTGACGCTGTTCGACCCGCAGGCCACCGGCATCACCTTCGCGCTGACCGAGAAGGCGCCCGTGGACAAGATCCCGCTGATGACGCTGGGCTATGGCCTGTCCGTCGCGCAGGACGGCATGGCCTTCAAGTGGAACTTTCCGCTCATGGGCAGCTACTGGACGGGGGCCGACATCCTGATCCAGCACATCGGCAAGAACGCCGGTGGCCTGGACAAGCTCAAGGGCAAGAAGATCACGCTGGTCTACCACGACAGCCCGTTCGGCAAGGAGCCCATCCCGCTCCTGCAGGAGCGCGCCAAGATGCACGGCTTCGAGCTGCAGCTGCTGCCCGTGACGGCCCCCGGCGTGGAGCAAAAGGCCACCTGGTTGCAGGTGCGCAAGGACAGGCCCGACTACGTGCTGCTGTGGGGCTGGGGCGTGATGAACTCCACCGCCCTCAAGGAAGCCCAGGCCACGGGCTACCCGCGCGACAAGATGTATGGCGTCTGGTGGGCCGGCGCCGAGCCCGATGTGCGCGACGTGGGCGATGGCGCCAAGGGCTACCACGCACTGGCGCTCAACGGCCATGGCACGCAGTCCAAGGTGATGCAGGACATTCTCAAGCACGTGCACGACAAGGGCCAGGGAACGGGACCCAAGGACGAGGTGGGCTCCGTGCTCTACACGCGCGGCGTCATCATCCAGATGCTGAGCGTGGAAGCGGTGCGCCGCGCGCAGGAGCGCTTTGGCAAGGGCAAGGTCATGACGGGCGAGCAGGTGCGCTGGGGCCTGGAAAACCTGGCGCTGGACCAGAAGAAGCTGGACGCGCTGGGCTTCAACGACGTGATCCGCCCGATCTCGACCAGCTGCGCCGATCACATGGGATCGACCTGGGCGCGCGTGCAAACCTGGGACGGCAAGAACTGGAAGATGGACAGCGACTGGTATCAGGCCGATGAGCAAATCATCAAACCCCTGGTGAAGGCGGGCGCGGACAAGTACCTGGCCGACAAGAAGATGCAGCGCCGCGACGTGAAGGACTGCCAGTCTTGAGTACAACCCCCTGAGGCGCTGCGCGCCTTCCCCCTTCTCTCGGCTTCGCCGGGAAGGGGGACGACGCCAGCGCGGCGGGGCGGCCCTTGCGCGGCGTCTGCACGCCTGGGCCGCGCCAGTTTCAAGCGGCTGTGTTCACAGCCGCCAATCGAAAGGGCTGCTCCTGCAACCCTTTCGATTGGCAAAGCGAAGGCACCACCATGGACAGCAAAAACATCGTTCTGAGCGTCAACGGCATCGAGGTCATCTACAACCATGTGATCCTGGTGCTCAAGGGCGTCTCGCTCTCGGTGCCCGAGGGCAGCATCGTCGCCATCCTGGGCGGCAACGGCGCGGGCAAGACGACCACGCTGCGCGCCATCTCCAACCTGCTCAAGGCCGAGCGCGGCGAGGTCACCAAGGGCAGCATCGAGCTGCGCGGCGAGCGCATCGAAAACCTCTCTCCGGCCGAGCTGGTCAAGCGCGGCGTGGTGCAGGTGATGGAAGGGCGCCACTGTTTTGCGCACCTGACGATCGAGGAAAACCTCATGACCGGCTCCTACACGCGCACCGACAAGGCCGAGATCGCGCGCAACCTGGAGAAGGTCTACAGCTACTTCCCGCGCCTGAAGACCCGGCGCACCAGCCAGGCGGCCTACACCTCTGGCGGCGAGCAGCAGATGTGCGCCATCGGCCGCGCCATCATGTGCAACCCCAGCATCGTGCTGCTCGACGAGCCCTCCATGGGCCTGGCGCCGCAGATCGTCGACGAGGTGTTCCACATCGTCAAGGACCTCAACAGCAAGGAAAAGGTCACCTTCGTGCTCGCCGAGCAGAACACCAACATGGCGCTCAAGTACGCCGACTACGGCTACATCATGGAGAGCGGCCGCATCGTCATGGACGGCCCCGCGCAGGACCTGGCCAACAACGAGGACGTCAAGGAGTTCTACCTGGGCGTGGGCGGCGGTGAACGCAAAAGCTTCAAGGATGTGAAAAGCTACAAGCGGCGCAAGCGCTGGCTCGCCTGATCACAATTTTCATAGCTGCTCACGCTTTACTGGCAAGCGTTGGCGGCCATTTTTACCCATAGTCCACCTGCACAGGAAAGCATGGCCATGAATCCGTTTTACGACGCGCTGGAAACCCGCAGTCCCGAGGAGCGCGAAGCTGCGCTGATGGCGGCCCTTCCGCAGCAGATTGCGCACGCGCAAAAGTCCAGCAGCGCATTCGCGAGCATTCTGTCCGGCGTCGACGCCCGGGCCGTCACCAGCCGCGCGGTGCTGGCCCAGTTGCCCGTGACACGCAAGTACGAGCTGCACGAGCGCCAGCAGGCCCATCGCGCGGACAACGCCTTCGGCGGCTTTGCCAGCATAGGTTTCGGCGCCGCCATGCCACGCGTGTTCGCCAGCCCCGGCCCCATCTATGAACCCGAGGGCGCCCGGCCCGACTACTGGCGCATGGCGCGCGCGCTGTACGCCGCGGGCTTTCGCGCGGGCGAGCTGGCGCACAACTGTTTCTCCTACCACTTCGTGCCCGCGGGCTCGATGATGGAATGCGGCGCCCATGCGCTGGGCTGCACGGTGTTTCCGGGCGGCACGGGCCAGACCGAGCAGCAGGTGCAGGCCATGGCCGAGCTCAGGCCCGCCGGCTACATCGGCACGCCGAGCTTTCTGAAGATCATTCTGGACAAGGCCGCCGAGATGGGCGTCAAGCTGCCCAGCCTGACCAAGGCCCTGCTCTCGGCCGAGGCCTTCCCGCCCTCACTGCGCGACTGGTTTGCCGAGCGCGGCGTGAGCGGCTACCAGTGCTATGGCACGGCCGACCTGGGCCTGATCGCCTACGAGACCGCCGCGCGCGAGGGCCTGGTGCTCGACGAGGGCGTGATCGTCGAGATCGTGCGCCCCGGCACGGGCGACCCCGTGCCCGAGGGCGAGGTGGGCGAGCTGGTCATCACCACCCTCAACCCCGACTACCCGCTGATCCGCTTCGGCACCGGCGACCTCTCGGCAGTGCTGCCCGGCGCCTGCCCCACGGGGCGCACCAACACCCGCATCAAGGGCTGGATGGGACGCGCCGACCAGACCACCAAGGTGCGCGGCATGTTCGTGCACCCGGGCCAGGTGGCGGCCGTGATCAAGCGCTTTCCGCAGATCGGCAAGGCGCGCCTGGTCGTCAGCGGCGAAATGGCCAATGACCAGATGGTGCTGCAGGTCGAGACCATGGAGACCGCGCCCGGCCTGGCGCAGCTGGTGCAGGACGCCCTGCGCGAGGTCACCAAACTGCGCGGCGAGGTGCAGATGCTGCCGCCGGGCAGCCTGCCCAACGACGGCAAGGTCATCGAGGACGCTCGCAGCTATCGCTGAATAGGACTAAACACCGAGAGCGATGCGCACCCCGGCTCTTTATCATTGCGTTTTTTTACAAGGAGCATCATGAACCACCGCTTCAAGATCGCGCTCGGCGCGGCCGCCATCCTGGCCGCCTTCGGCACGTCGGCCCAGACCTTCCCGGCCGCGGGCAAGACCATCACCATCGTCGTGCCCTTCACCGCCGGCGGCCCCACCGACCGCGTGGCGCGTGATTTGGCAGAAGCCCTGCGCAAGCCCCTTGGTGGTGCCACCATCGTCGTGGACAACACGGCCGGCGCCGGCAGCTCCATCGGTGCCGCCAAGGTGGCGCGCGCCGCACCCGATGGCTACACCTTGCTGCTGAGCCACATCGGCCTGGCGACCATCCCCACGCTGTATCGCAAGCTGCCGTTCAACGTCGAGACCGACTTCGAGTACCTGGGCATCATCAACGACGTGCCCATGACGCTGATCGGCAAGCCCGCGCTGCCTGCGAATAACTACAAGGAACTCACCGCCTGGATCGCCGCCAACAAGGGCAAGGTCAACCTGGCCAATGCCGGCGTGGGCTCGGCATCGCACCTGTGCGGCCTGATGTTCCAAAGCGCGCTCAAGACCGAGATGACGCCCGTGCCCTACAAGGGTGCCGCGCCCGCGATCGCCGACCTGATGGGCAACCAGGTGGACCTGCTGTGCGACCAGACCACCAACACCACGGGCCAGATCGAGGCCAAGAAGGTCAAGGCCTACGCCGTCACCACGCCCAAGCGCCTGGCGATGCCCCTGCTCAAGGACCTGCCCACGCTGCAGGAGGCCGGCATGAAGGACTTCTCGGTCACCATCTGGCACGGCCTGTACGCCCCCAAGGGCACGCCCGCGGCCGTGGTCAAGACCATCAACGACGCGCTCAAGGTCGCCCTCAAGGACCCCGACTTCATCAAGCGCGAGGAGGCCCTGGGCGCCGTGGTGGCCACCGACAAGCGCATCGAGCCGGCCGAGCACAAGAAGTTCGTGCAGGCCGAGATCGCCAAATGGGGTGCGGTCATCAAGGCTGCCGGCGCGTACGCCGACTGATCCACAACCTGCCCCGCTGAAGCCCGGCGCCCATGCACCGGGCTTTTTTTTTGGCCGGCCTGCGGGTAATCCTGCGGCCCACAATTACGGCTGCGGACCTACAAATGGTGCTTTCTTCACACTCCAAGGGGGGACGCATGATCATCAACCATCCACGCCGCCGGTCACTGCGCGCCATCGCCGCCGTCTTCGCGCTGGGCCTGGGGGCGGCCGGCGCCACCCAGGCCCAGACGCACTGGCCTACCAAGCCGGTGCGCATCGTGGTGCCATTTGCGGCCGGTGGCACCACCGACCTGCTGGCGCGCGCCATCGCACCCGAGCTGGGCCGCGCCTTCGGCCAGCAGTTCGTCGTGGACAACCGCGGTGGCGCGGGCGGCAACATTGGCGCCGACCTGGTGGCCAAGTCACCGGGCGACGGCTACACGCTGCTCATGGGCACGGTGGGCACGCATGGCATCAATCGCGCGCTCTACAAGCAGCTTCCCTATGACCCGATCAAGGACTTCGTGCCCATCACGCTGGTGGCCTCCGTGCCCAACGTCATGGTCATGAACGCCGACAAGGCGCGCAGCCTGGGCATCAACAATGTGCAGGACTTCATACGCTACGCGCGCGCCAACCCGGGCAAGCTCAACATGGCGTCAAGCGGCAACGGCACCTCCATCCACCTGGCGGGCGAGCTGTTCAAGGCCATGACCGGCAGCTACATGCTGCACATGCCCTACCGTGGCTCGGCCCCCGCCCTGCTGGACATGGTGGGAGGCAATATGGATGTGATGTTCGACAACCTGCCGTCGGCCATGGTGCACATCAAGTCCGGCAAGCTCAAGGCCCTGGCCGTGACCAGCATGCAGCGCTCGGCCGCGCTGCCCGACGTGCCCACGGTGGAGGAGGCCGGCGGCCCCGCGCTCAAGGGCTACGAGGCCAGCTCCTGGTTCGGCCTGCTCGCGCCCGCGGGCACGCCGGCCGACGTGGTGCAGCGCCTGCAGCAGGAAGTCGCCAAGGCTCTGGCCAGCCCGGCCGTCAAGGAGCGGCTGCTGTCGCAGGGCGCGATACCTGGCGGCAACACGAGTGCCGAATTCGCCGCCATGATCGACCGGGAGCACCGCAAATGGGCGCAGGTGGTCAAGGCATCGGGCGCGAAGGTCGATTGACCGGCAGGGCAGGCCGCACCCGGATACCGCTCACCAGACCACGTCGCGATCCTCGGCTGCGCTGCGCCGCAGCATGTCGATGAAGGGCGCGGCGCGCTGACGCAGGCGCACGGTATCGCGCGGGGGCTGCGTGCCCTCGTCGGCCGCCTCATCCTCGTCGGCGCTGGCGCCGGCATGGGCTTCATCGGCGAGCACAGCGGCCTCCAGGGCGGCGATGGCGGCCGGAATCTGCGCCGCGGTCACGATGCCATGGGGGTCGGGTGTCTTGCCGATGATTTCCAGCAGCTGGCGGCCATTGGGCTCGAGCATGATGAGGTCGGCCGTGGCGCGGGACTTGAATTTGAAGAGCATATGAAACCTGCTATGGATCCAGGGGAACAGGCCCGGGCGCGGTGTGCGCCCCGGACCGGTCTTCGTACATGTAGGTGCGGTTGAAAGGATAGTCGCACTGCGCACCCCGGAGCGCGCCGCCCGCGATATCGCCCGACGGGCGCGCGGCCAGCATCTGGTGCAGCGCGATCCAGCCATGCTCGAAGGCGAGTGCGCAGCCCGCCAGATACAGCCGGTAGGCACGCAAGGCCTTCTCGCCCTGGTCCTGGCCGTGCTGGCTCACGAGGATGCGGTGCGCTTCGTCGAGCCTCGCCTCAAGCGCGTCCGACCAGGCCCATAGCGTGCGCGCGTAGTGCGGGCGCAGGTTTTCGGTGTCCACCATTTCAAGGCCCGAGCGCGCCATCTCCTGCAGCGCCCGGCTCACATGCAGCAGTTCGCCGCCTGGGAAGATGTAGTGTTCTATGAAGTCGCCCATGCCCGCGCCCAGGCCGCCGGTGTTGTCCAGGCCGCCGGCGGTGATGCCGTGGTTCATCAGCAGGCCGCCGGGGCGCAACAGGCGGTGCACGGTGGCGAAGTAATGACCCATTTGCGCATGGCCCACATGCTCGAACATGCCGACCGAGGCGATCTTGTCAAAGGGCTGCTCCACCTGCAGCGCGCGGTAGTCCAGCAGCTGCATGCGCACCCGTCCCTGCAGGCCGCGCTCCTCAACAAGTCTCTGCACATGGGCATGCTGGTGGTGCGACAGGGTGATGCCGGTGGCGTCCACACCGTAATGCTCGGCGGCCCACAGCAGCAGGCCGCCCCAGCCCGCGCCTATGTCCAGGAAGCGCTCGCCGGGGCGCAGCAGGAGCTTGCGGCAGATATGGTCGAGCTTGGCCTCCTGTGCCTGGGCCAGGCTCATGCCGCCCTGGCGGAAATACGCGCAGGAGTAGACGCGCCGCGGGTCCAGCCACAGGGCGTAGAACTCATCGGACAGGTCGTAGTGGTACTCGATATGCTGCGCGTCCTGGGCCCGGGTATGCCGGGCACGCGAGCGCGCGCGCAGCAGCACACGCCGCCACCATTTGACCTGCTCGTCACGCGCAGGGTCGAAGCGCAGCATGGCCGCGGCCGCGGCCATGAGCTGGCGCATGCTGCCCTGCAGCTCCACACGGCCTTCGACGATGGCCGCACCCACGTTGCCGACCTCGCCCATGGCCAGGGCCACGACGGCCATGCGGTCATGAAACTTAAGGCGCAGATCGGCCTTGGAATTGCCCAGGCGCATGCCACCGGGCAGTTCCACGGCGATGGCCACCGGAGACTGGGCCAGACTGGCCTCCAGGGAATCGAGCAGTTGCTTCATGCCGCGCCTCCATCTCTTGCGAAAACGCGATTCTTGAAGGCCCGGCGCGGCGCCGTCAATGGCTGCGGACCGACAGCCGGACGGGGTCTTGGCTGACAAGGCGCGCCCAGGGGTTTCGCGTCTATGGCCTAATAGCGGGTTTCCACCGTCCATTTTTGCAGGAGCCACCATGGGCAACAAAATCGTCACCGAAGCCGACCGCAAGCGCACTCCCCGTCCCACCCCCATGCCCGGCATGCCCGCGACCACGCATGGCCGTGGCCAGCGCGTGAGCCTGGAGCGCGGCACGGCCACACGCAGCAAGAAGAACCCGGGCAAGCGCCACGGCTGATCTTCCGCCACTGCCAGTGCAGTCGGGCAGCCCTCCTTGGAGGGCTGTTTTTCATTGGGGCGGCACAAACGCCGCGCGCGCCGCCTCGGCCAGGGTTCGCACGCCGCAGCCCTCGATATGGTCGTTGACCAGGCCCATGGCCTGCATGAAGGCATACATGGTCGTGGGGCCGACAAAGCTGAAACCGCGCTTCTTCAGGTCCTTTGACAGCGCCAGCGCCGCTTCCGAGGTGGTGAGCGCGCGCACTGCCGCCACCGTCATGCGCACAGGGCGCTGGCGCGCCGCCTGCGGTGCGTAGCGCCAGACATAGGCGGCCAGCGAGCCGAATTCACGCCTGAGTTCGAGCGCACGCTGCGCGTTGTTGATGGCCGATTCAATTTTGCCGCGATGGCGCACGATGGCGGCATTGCCCATCAGGCGCTCGACCTCGGGCGGGCCGAAGCGCGCCAGCTCCTCGGCCTCGAAGTTGGCCATGGCGGCCCGGAAGGCCTCGCGCTTGTTGAGGATGGTGATCCACGACAGGCCGGCCTGAAAGCCCTCCAGGCACAGCTTTTCAAACAGCCGACGCTCATCGACGACGGGGAAGCCCCATTCATGGTCGTGGTAGTGGCGGTACAGGGGCGACGCGCGGCACCAGAAGCAGCGCGCGTGACCGCTGTCGTCCATGAACAAGCCGCTATCGTGAAGGGGGCTGCTGGCGTCGGGCATGGCGCCATTGTGGCCCATGGGCCTTGCTATGCTGACCCTTTCGCCGCCACCCTCGCCCGCCATGACCGTCACCGCCGCCCCACTCCGCGTCCTGCTGCTGGCCGGCGCCCTGTTGCTGGCCGGCTGCGCGCAATCGGGCGGCCAGCTGGGCTACTACTGGCAGTCGCTGCGCGGGCATCTGGCCATTTTGCAGGCGGCGCGGCCGGTGCAGGACTGGATCGACAACCCCGACACTCCGGCGCCCCTGCGTGCGCGCTTGGTGTTGGCGCAGAAGGCGCGCGCCTTTGCCGTCACCGATCTGGGCCTGCCTGACAACGCCAGCTACCGGCGCTATGCGCGCCTTGATCGCAGCGCCGCCGTATGGAACGTGGTGGCGGCCGGCCCCTACTCGCTGGAGCTCTACCGCTGGTGCTTTCCCATCACCGGTTGCATAGGCTACCGTGGCTATTTCGACGAGGCCGACGCCCGCGCCGAGGGCGAGCGGTTGGCGGCCACGGGCCTGGAAGTCAATGTGTACGGTGTGCCCGCCTATTCCACGCTGGGCTACAGCAACTGGCTGGGCGGCGACCCGCTGCTGTCCACCTTCATCGCCTGGCCCGAGGGCGACTTCGTGCGCCTGCTGTTCCACGAGCTGGCGCACCAGCAGGTCTATGCCGAGGGCGACACGACCTTCAACGAGTCCTATGCCACGGCCGTGGAGCGCCTGGGCGTGCAGCGCTGGCTGCAATTGCACGCCACGCCCGCGGTGCGCGCGCAATACGCCGCCAGCGAGCAGCGGCGCGCTCAGTTTCGCGCCCTCACGCGCGCGACGCGCGAGCGCCTGGCCGTTATTTATGCGTCAAACACGGCTGAGGCGCCCGACTATCAATCGCTTGCAGCTATGAAATTAGAAGTAATGCGGCGATTTCACGCCGACTATGCCGCGCTGCGCGCGCGCTGGCTGGCCGAGCAGATCGCACCCAGGCAGCTCGCGGCCCAGGACCAATGGGTGAGCGAGGCCAACAACGCCAGCTTCGCCGCCCAGGGCGCCTATGACGAGCTGGTGCCGGCCTTTGTGGCGCTGTTTGAGCGCGAGGGGCGCGACTGGCCGCGCTTTCATGCGGCCGTGCGGGCTCTGGCCCGGCTGCCGCAGGGCGAGCGGGACGATGCGCTCAAGTCGCTGGCGCCGCCGGCGGGCGGCGGCTGATCAGCCGCGCAGGGATTCGATGAGGTCGATGTACTGCTGCTTGGCCGCATCGGAGGCCGTGCCCTTGAGCTTCTCCCAGGCGTCCCACTTGGCGCGGCCCACGATGTCGGTGAAGCTGGGCTTTTTCTCGGCGTTGTCGCCCTCGGTGGCCTGCTTGTACAGCGAATAGATCTTGAGCAGCGTCGGGTTGTCGGGGCGCTCGGTCAGCAGCTTGGAATTGGCGACGGCGGCCTCGAAGGCGGCGTTGAGGTCGGACATGCGGGTCTCCCTGTGATGAAAACCCACAGTGTAGCCAATACGCGAACGATCGTTCTTTTTTTGCGATCACGCCGTGGGCGAAGCCAGCCACTGGCGCGCCAGCTCGACCCAGTAGGTGCCGCCCAGCGGGATCAGCTCGTCGTTGAAGTCGTAGCTCGGGTTGTGCAGCGTGCAGGGGCCAGCGCCATGGCCCATGTCACGGTGGTCGCCGTCGCCGTTGGCGATGAAGACATAGGCGCCGGGCTTGGCCTGCAGCATGAAGGAGAAGTCCTCCGCGCCGCCCGTGGGCTCCTGCACCAGCACGTTCTGCTCGCCCACGATGCCGACCATGACGCGGCGCGCAAACTCGGCCTCGGCCTCGGAGTTGATCGTAGGCGGGTAGTTGCGCAGAAACTCAAATTCGCAGCGCGCCTCGAAGGCCGTGCAGGTGTGCTCGGCCACCTGGCGCATGCGGCGCTCGATCATGTCCAGCACCTCGATGGAGAAAGTGCGCACCGTGCCCTGCAGCACGCAGAAGTCGGGCACCACGTTGGTGGCCTCGCCGGCCTGGATCATGGTGACGGAGATCACGGCCGCGTCAATGGGCTTCTTGTTGCGGCTGATGATGGTCTGGAAGGCCTGCACCATCTGGCAGGCCACGGGCACGGGGTCTATGCCCAGGTGCGGCATGGCGCCGTGGCTGCCCTTGCCGTGGATGGTGATCTTGAACTCGTTGGAGGAGGCCATCACCGGCCCCGGGCTCACGGCGAAGCTACCCGCCGCCATGCCGGGCCAGTTGTGCATGCCGAACACGGCCTGCATGGGGAAGCGCTCGAACAGGCCGTCCTTGATCATCTCGCGCGCGCCGCCGCCGCCCTCCTCGGCCGGCTGGAAGATCAGGTACACCGTGCCGTCGAAGTCGCGGTGCTTGGAGAGATACTGCGCTGCGGCAAGCAGCATGGCCGTGTGGCCGTCATGGCCGCAGGCGTGCATCTTGCCCGCATGCTTGCTGGCATGGGCGAAGGTGTTGAACTCCTGCATGGGCAGGGCGTCGATGTCGGCGCGCAGGCCCACGGCGCGGCCGCAGGCGCCGCCGTCACGGCCATGGACGATGCCGACCACGCCCGTCGTGCCCATGCCGCGGTGGATGGGAATGCCCCATTCGGTGAGCTTGGCCGCAACCACGTCGGCCGTGCGCACCTCCTTGAAACACAGCTCGGGGTGGGCGTGGATGTCGCGGCGCACGGTGGCGATGGCAGGGGCTGCGGCTGCGATGGCGTCTAGGAGTTTCATGATTGGCTCGGGCTTGTTTCCTTGGAGCCCAGCAGTCTAGCCCCGAGCGGCAGGCCTGCCAAACACGAGGGAGAAACCATGCGGGCGGCCCCCGCCGCGCTTCATGGTGAAATATTCGCCCGCACCGGATCCAGCCCCCACGACACCATGACCACCACCACCGTCCGCGGCGCCTGCCCGCACGACTGCCCCGATACCTGCGCGCTGATCACCACCGTGGAAGACGGCCGCGCCCTGCGCGTGCAGGGCAACCCGGCGCATGCGCAGACGGGCGGCGTGCTCTGCGCCAAGGTCTCGCGCTATGCCGAGCGCACGCACCACCCCGATCGCATCCTCACGCCGCTCAAGCGCATCGGCCCCAAGGGCAGCGGGCAGTTTGCGCCCGTGTCATGGGACGAAGCCCTTGCCGAAATCGCAGGACGCCTCTCGCAAATCGCCGCGCGCGACCCGCAGGCCATCCTGCCCTACAGCTACGCGGGCACCATGGGCCTGGTGCAGGGCGAGAGCATGGACCGTCGCTTCTTTCACCGCCTGGGCGCTTCGCTGCTGCACCGCAGCATCTGCTCGACGGCCGGCGGCGAGGCCCTGGTCCACACCCTGGGCGGCAAGCTGGGCATGAAGGTGGAGTTCTTTGCCGAGTCCAAGCTCATCCTGATCTGGGGCAGCAATTCGATTGGCAGCAACCTGCATTTCTGGCGCATTGCCCAGCAGGCCAAGCGGGACGGCGCGCGCCTGGTGTGCATAGACCCGCGCAGGAGCGAAACGGCCGAGAAATGCCACGAACACCTGCAGTTGCGCCCCGGCACCGACGCCGCGCTGGCCCTGGCGCTGATGCACGAGCTGATCGCCAACGACTGGCTCGACCACGACTACATAGACCGCCACACGCTGGGTTGGGAGCGGCTGCGCGCACGTGCGCTCAAATGGCCGCCCGAGCGCGCGGCCGAGGTCTGCGGATTGAGCGTGGAGCAAATTCGCCGCCTGGCGCGCGACTATGGAACGACGAAACCCGCCGCCATCCGCCTGAACTACGGCGTGCAGCGCGTGCACGGCGGCGGCAACGCGGTGCGCGCCGTGGCCTGCCTGCCCGCGCTCACTGGCGCCTGGCGCCATCGCTCGGGCGGCGTGCTGCTGTCAAGCTCGGGCGCGTTTCCCGTGGACCGTGCGGCCCTGCAGCGCCCGGAGCTGCTGGCCGGCCGCCGGCCGCGCACCATCAACATGGTGACCCTTGGCGACGACCTGCTGCGCGCCGCCTCGCCCGCATTCGGCCCGAAGATCGAGGCCCTGGTGGTCTACAACAGCAACCCCGTGGCCGTGGCACCGGATTCGCCCAAGGTGGTGCAGGGCTTTGCGCGCGAGGATTTGTTCACCGTGGTGCTGGAGCATTTCCAGACCGACACCGCCGACTGGGCCGACTTCATCCTGCCCGCCACCACGCAGCTCGAGCATTGGGACGTGCACCTGGCCTACGGCCACACCGACGTGCTGCTCAACCGCCCGGCCATTGCCCCCCAGGGCCTCTCGCGCAGCAACGCGCAGATCTTCCGCGACCTGGCGGCGCGCATGGGCTACAACGAACCCTGCTTTGCCGACAGCGACGAACAGCTCTGCCGCCAGGCCTATGGCGACAAGGTGGACTTCCGGCTGCTGCTGGACCAGGGCTTCGCGCCGCTGGCCGTGGCCGATGCGCCCTTCGCCGAGGGCGGCTTCCCCACGCCGTCCGGCCGGTGCGAATTCTTCAGCCAGCGCCTGGTCGACCAGGGGCTGGACCCGCTGCCCGGCCATGTGCCCAACCACGAGGTGGCCGAGGGCTCGGCCGACTACCCGCTGGCCATGATCTCGCCGCCGGCGCGCAACTTCCTCAACTCCAGCTTCGTCAACCTGCAAAGCCTGCGCGACATCGAAGGCCGGCCGCTTCTGGAGATCCACCCCGAGGACGCGGCGGCACGCGGCATTGCCGACGGCGCCCTGGTGCGCGTGTTCAACGACCGCGGCAGCTACGCATGCCATGCGGCGCTCAACGGCCGGGCGCGGCCGGGCGTGGTCAACGGCCTGGGGATCTGGTGGCGCAAGCTGGGCCACGGCGGCACCAACGTCAACGAGCTCACCAGCCAGGCGCTGACCGACCTGGGCGCGGGGCCGACGTTTTACGACTGCCGCGTGCAGGTGGAGGCTGTTTAGCTATTCATTCAATAGCTGCTCGCGCTTGCCCCACAAGCGTAGCAATGCGTTTTCGCATCATTCCCGCGAAGGCGGGAATCCATGAGCCTGGCGCCACACCCGCCCTGCAGGGCGCGTGGATCCCCGCCTTCGCGGGGATGACGTCGCTGCGGCGCACCTGCATGTCCGCCGGCCTGCATGCCAGCCGAGCGGGATCGAGGCTCAGCGCGGCGCCGCTATGCCCTGCTCGATCGCCCCGAAAAGGCTCTGCCCGTCCGGGCCCTTCATCTCTATGCGTATCGTGTCGCCGTACTGCATGAACTCGGTCGTGGGCTGGCCGTCTTCTATGGTCTCAATGCAGCGCTTCTCGGCAATGCAGCTGTAGCCGCGTGTCCAGTCCTTGTTGCTCACCGTGCCGCTGCCCACGATGGAGCCGGCGCGCACGTTGCGCGTCGTGGCGATATGGGCGATGAGCTGGCCGAAATGAAACGTCATCTCGGGCCCCGCCTCGCACATGCCGACCTTGCGGCCGTTCCAGGTCGATTGCAGCGTCAGGTGCACGCGCCCGCCCTTCCAGGCGTCGCCGAGCTCGTCGGGCGTCACGGCCACGGGGCTGAAGGCGGTGGCGGGCTTGGACTGGACGAAGCCGAAGCCCTTGGCGAGCTCGGCCGGGATCAGGTTGCGCAGGCTCACGTCGTTGGCCAGCATCACGAGGCGCACGCCTTCAAGCGCCTGATCGGGACTCGCGCCCATTCTCACGTCGCCGGTGATGACGGCGATCTCGGCCTCGAAGTCTATGCCCATGGCCTCGGACGGCACGACCACATCGTCGCAGGGGCCGAGGAAGTCGTCGCTGCCGCCCTGGTACATGAGCGGGTCGGTGTAAAAGCTTTCGGGCACCTCGGCGCCGCGCGCCCGGCGCACCAGCTCCACATGATTGAGGTAGGCCGACCCGTCTGCCCACTGGTAGGCACGCGGCAGGGGCGCCATGCACTGGCTCGGATCAAACGGGAATGGGTGGCGCGCGCGGCCGGCATTGAGCTGCTCGTACAGTTCGTGCAGCTGGGGCGAGAGGAAGCTCCAGTCGTCCAGCACCTGCTGCAGGCGGCTCGCTATGCCGGTCGCATAATGGGCCATCCCCAGGTCGCGCGCGACGACGACGAGTTGGCCGTCGCGTGATCCGTCCTTGTAGGTCGCCAGTTTCATGGGCCATACCCTCCACATGGGGTTGATTTCAAAGCCGAAAATTCTAGACCCCAACCATGCCGCGCCGCGCCCTGCTGCTGCTCACCGTCCTGGTGCTGATTCTTCACTGGCTGCTGCTGGCCGATCTGCCGCTGGGTGGCACGGGTCAGGGCACGGTGCAGAGCATGGCTTTTCATACGCGCATGCTTCAGGCGCCGATTGCACCGCCGGCACCCGAGGCCGCGCCCGTGCCGCCACCGGCCGTCCCGCGCCCGGTGCGCAAACCTCGACCGAAGCACAGGCCAGCGCCACCGCCCGCCGAAGCCACAACTCCCGAGCCCCCGCCGACCGCGGAGCCGGACGCGCCCAGTGGCGAGGCCGTGCCCACCCCACCAGAGCCGTCCGAGCCGGCCCAGGCCGATGGCGATGCCGACGCCACGGCCGCAGCACCCGCGGCCCCGGCATCGGCGGCGTCCGAGCCGGCGCCGGCGCCCGGTGGCGCCGCCTCCGCGCCGCAGGCACCCGAAGCGCCATCGATGGAAAGCGCGGGGGTCGAAATCAGCCCTCCCGGCGCAACCGGCGCCGCTGCCAGCACCACAGCACCGCCCGTACGCCTGCCGCCATCGACGCGGCTGAGCTTCGACGTGGTCGGCGAGGTCAAGCGCTTTCACTACAACGCCAGCGCCGAACTGGTCTGGCGCCAGGACGGCTCACGCTACGAGGCGCGCCAGCAGATCAAGGTATTTTTGCTCGGCTCGCGCTCGCAGAGCAGCGTTGGCAGCATCACGCCCCGGGGCCTGCGGCCCGAACGCTTTGGCGACAAGGCGCGCAGCGAGCAGGCGGCGCATTTCGACTTCGACAAGCACGAGGTGATCTTCAGCGCCAACACCCCGCGCGCAGCAATAGCCGATGGCGCGCAGGACCGTCTGAGCGTGTTCATACAGCTGGGCGCCATGCTGGCCGCCGCGCCCGAACGCTACCCCCCGGGCACGCAGATCACGCTGACCACCGTGGGTGCACGCAGTGCCGACCGCTGGAGCTTCACCGTCGTTGGCCCCGAAACGCTGGATCTTCCCGCCGGCAGCACGCCGACCCTCAAGCTCGAGCGCCTGCCGCGCGAGGGCCAGCATTTCGAGCAAAAGGCCGAGCTGTGGCTGGGCACGGCGCTCGACTATCTTCCGGTGCGCATACGGCTGAGCCAGAGCAATGGCGACTTTGTCGATCTGTTGCTCTCGGGCCACGAGTCGCCCTGAAAGGACCACCCCGCAGCGGGGGCGTGACTTTCGTGAAATACTGCCCTACAGCAACACCCCGCTGGCGGGGGCTTGAACTCCTGCCTCGCGTTGCCATCTGACAGGCATACCTATAGGGGGAACCACGCCATGCAAATGCTCTACGACTCCGAATCCTTCGTGGTGGTCCACATGCTGCCGGATGCCGGGCACAGTGGCGCCGCCGACAACCACAACCCGCAGCCTCCCCAGTTGATGCGCCACGGCTTCGAGATCGTGGACAAGCGCTCGGGCAAAGAGGTCTACCTCGACGGCTCCTGGGCCGAGATGTTCCAGCTTCAGATTCTGGCCTGGCAGCGCAATACCCCTACACAGGACGAGGTGGAGGACACACTGGACAGCTACATTGGACTGGCGCAGAATCCAGTCGTAGTGCATTGAGAGTTTCAGGGGCCTTGGCCCCTTAGCGGCCCACCCCCGGTAGGCCGCCGCCCCGCGAGGGGCACAGAGCGCCGTGGTCAACCGCCACGGCGCCTTCGTTTTTGGGTCGCAGAACTCGATTCAGCGCACACCGCGGCGCAGCGCCATCTCCTTGCCCATGGTCTGCTGGGCCTGCATGGTCAGCAGTGCCCGTGCGGCCGGATAGATGCTGTCGTCCTCGTGGCGCAGGTGGTCGGCGTAGCATTCCATGAAGCGATCAAAGGCAGCCTCCTGCTCGGGCGTGAAGGCCTGGATGCGCGCCTGGGTCATGTCCTGCAGGGCGCCGCGTGCGGCGGACCAGCGCTCGGCCATCAGCATATGGTCGCGCTGCAGCTGGCGCACCAGGGCCGCCAGGCCCTCATCGCCGCCTCGTGCCAGCAGCGGCGGGAAGACGTGCAACTCCTCATCCTCATGGTGCAGCGGCGCTGCGATATCGAAGTAGCGCAGCACGTCGCGTGCCGCCTGGCGTGCGGAGTCGTCGCAGCCCCTGTCGCGCAGGTAGGCGCGCAGGCGCGCGAGCAGGTCGAGCGAGCGGCGCACGCGGTCGTGGCAGGCGTCGAGCATGGCAAAGGGCTCGTCGAAGCCGGCGCCAGGCGTATGCATGCCGGGCAGGGAAACACGGGTGGTCATGGGTAAATTTTGCTGCGCCGATTTTTTCAGACGCCAAGCTTAGCCCAGGCGCACCGGCTGGCCTTGGCGATTAAAGGGCAGGTAGGAACTGATGGCGCCGGTCTTCACGGCCTCCACCATGCGGCGCAGCACGCGCTCGGCATCGTCTTCCGTGGGAGCCTTGGCCGGCGTGCCCGACAGCGCGGCGGTGAATACCAGGCGCCACGGCTGCGCCGGGTTTTCGAACTGCTGCGACTCGCGCAGCAGGGTATCGAAGGAGACCAGCTCCTCGGGCAGCTTGTCCACGCACATCAGCGGCACCAGGGCGCCGCCCTCGCCCTGGGCAAAGCGCTCGCGCTGCTCGGGCGTGGCGTCGTCGGGCAGCTCGGTGCCGGCGAACACGAACAGCAGGCGCTGGCGCTCGCGGTGCGCGCGCGCAGCGTGCAGCAGGTCGTCAAAGCTGTTGATCTCGGTCTTCATGCATCCTCCCTCTTCATGATGATTCCCAGGGCCGCACGCCCTGGCCCGGCACCAGTGTGCCCAGATATTGCGCCGGCGCGGGGCGCACGCGTGGCGGCTTGCGCGACAGCACCGTGCCCAGGCTGACGAAGCACAGCGCCTGCTCGCCCTCGGCAAGCGCAAACAGCGTTCGCAGCGCCCGCGACTGCAGTGCCTTGCCACTGGTGAGCGCCGAACCGAAACCCAGCGCCGTGGCCGACAGCAGCAGGTTCTGCACGGCGCAACCGGCGGACAGGATGCGCTCGGCCGGTGGGATACCGGCATCGCCCCCAAGCGTGTCGACCACCAGCAGGAGCAGCACGGGCGCACGGTAGGCCTTCTCGCGCGCCTGCGCCTGCTGCTCGGGCGTGGCCGCCGCATCGCGCTCGCGAAGGGCCTGGGCGAATGCCTCTGCCAGCGCCTGGCGTGCGTCCTGCGGCACGAACACAAAGCGCCAGGGCAGCAGGCAGCCATGGTCGGGCGCATGGGCCGCGGCGGCCAATATGGCCTGCAGCTGCGCCGCTTCGGGTCCGGGTGCGCCCAGGCGCTTGGGCAGGATGGTCTGGCGCGCCTGCAGCAGCGAGGCGAGCCAATCGGCCGGCGGCGCAGTCAGCCGTTGCACCCCGTCTTCATCAATGCGGCAGGCCATCAGTCCACCAGTATCTGTCCGTCATGTTCAACATAGGGAGGATAAGGGCCGGTGCCACTCGATTGCGCCTTGGAGGCCGCCACAAAGCCGCCGCTGTGCACGTCGAACACGTGGACCTCGCCGTCCTCGATCACGTAGTGCCAGCCATGCAGCGTGATGCGCCCTTCCTGCACGCGGCGGCGCACCATGGGGTAGTCCATCAGGCGTTCGAGTTGCAGCACGACGGCGCGCTGCTCGGTGCGGCGCAGGGCCTCGGGGCCGGGCTGCACGGGCAGCACGGCCTCGCGCCCCAGGTCCAGCCAGCGCTGCAGGTTCCGGGCCTCGGGCGAGACCTCGCCGTACAAGGCCTTGATGGCGCCGCAGTGGCTGTGGCCGCAGACCACGATGCGGCTCACGTTGAGGTTGAGCACCGCGAACTCTATGGCCGCCGCCGTGCCATGGTGGCCATAGGAGCCGTCGTAGGGCGGCACGAAGGCTCCCACGTTGCGCACCAGGAACAGCTCGCCCGGGCCCGCGCCCGTCAGGAGATAGGGAACAAGGCGCGAGTCCGAGCAGCCTATGAACAGCGTCGTAGGCTGCTGCCCGTGGTCCACCAGGGCCTGGAACTGCTCCCGGTACTGGGGAAAGTCGTCCAGGTGGAAGCGTCGCAGCCGCTGCAGCAGCTCGTCGTCAGGCATGGTGAGGATCTTTGCGTTGCGGGGCTATTGCACCAGGGGCGTGTCGGCGGCGTCGAGGCGCACGCCTTCGACATCGGCCGCGCCCGCCAGCAGTTGCAGGTATTGGCGCAGTGCGTTGACCCAGGCCTGCTGGCGCAGCAGCAGGGCCACCGAGGCCTGCACCTCCTCGAAGGCCAGGGGACGGCCGGGCTCGCGCTCGCAGACCTCGACCACATGCAGACCAAAGCGGCTGTGCACCAGACGGGACAGGACGCCGATCTCGCTCTTGCCGAAGACGTCGCGCGCAAATTCGGGCGCGCAGTCGGCCTGGGTGAGCCAGCCCAGATCGCCGCCCTGACTGGAGCTCGGGCAGTTGGACCATTGGCGCGCAGACTCGGCAAAGCGCGTGCCACCGTCGTCGGCGCAGCGCAGGTCCAGCAGCACGCTCTCGGCGCGCTCGCGCAGCAACTTCACATCGACACCCGGCGTCACGGCGAACAGGACATGGCGCAGACGCAGACGCTCGCCCTCGCCGGCCAGTGTGGGGTGGGCGGCGTGGTAGCGACGGCATGCCTCTTCGGATGGCTCGGGCACCTGCAACGCGCGCTCCAGCAGCTGCTCTATGGCCTGGGTGGCCGCCTGGCTGGTGGCGCCGTCCAGGCCGGGCTCGTCGTCCTGGGCCAGCAACCCTTCGCGTTGCGCCTCCTGGCGCAGCAGTTCGGTGCAGGCGCGCTGGCGCAGCAGCTCTTCTGGCAACTGCTCGCCCGCGGCGTGCAGGGCAATGCCGTTGATGCGGGCGACGGGGGTGTTCACGGCGGTGGCGGCGCTGCCGCCGCAGCCGCAGGCATGTGATTCGCAGGAGGAGATGGTCATTGAATATTCCTCAAATTAGCCTATAGCCCATATATACCAAGCGAATGGCGCTCCGATTTTCAGAGCGAACGGCGTGGCTGGTTCTGCCCGGTCGGCACATTCAGGCGCCGAGCACGCACCAGCTGGTAGGGACGCAGCACATAGGCCAGGGTGCCAAAGCCGCTCCAGACATGCACCAGGCGCGTGAACGGGAAGATCAGAAACACCGTCATGCCCAGGAACATATGGGTCTTGAAGATCCAGCCAGCCGGGGCCAGCAGGTCTGCCGCGCCGGAGCGGAAGGTGACGATGCGCTGGGCCCATTCGGCCAGCAGCATCATCATCGAGCCGTCCAGATGCTGTGCCGACAGCGGAATGGTGGCCAGGCCCAGCGCCAGTTGCACCCAGAAAATCCACAGCAGCGCGATGTCGCTGGTCTTGCTGGTGGCACGGATGCGCGCGTCCGTCAGGCGGCGGTGCAGCAGCAGGGTTACGCCGATGAAGCCCATCAGCCCGGCGATGCCGCCAGAGATCATGGCCAGCAGCTGCTTGTCATGGGCCGTGATGAGTACGTCGTACACCGCATGCGGCGTGAGCATGCCGACGAAGTGGCCAAAGAACAGAAACAGCACGCCAACGTGGAACAGGTTGTTGGCCCAGCGCAGGCTGCCCGTGCGCAGGAGCTGAGAGGAGTCGCTCTTCCAGGTGTACTGGTCACGGTCGAAACGTATCCAACTGCCGACGAAGAACACCACGAGGCAGAGGTAGGGATACAGGCCGAACAGGAAATGGTCGATCCAGGCGGTCATGGCGAGACTCCTTGGGAAGAAGAATTGGAACGCGCATTGCGCACGAAATGCAGGGGCTGGGCTTGGCCCGGGCGGTTCTGGCCCCGGGTGGCACAGCCGTCGAAGGCCTCGGGTTCGGCCCAGGCCTCGTCCATGTCGGGCTCGGGCGTGATGGCCACGGCCTGCGCTTTTTCACCGGCAGCCTCCAGCACCGCGGCGATCACGCTGGCGTAGGGGCTGGCCTTGGTATCGAGAGCGGTGAACAGTGCATTCAGGATATGCGCCATCTCGGCCAGGAACTCGCGCGCCACCGGCGTGGGCTGGGTCGATGCGAACTCCAGCACCACGCCCAGATGGTCGGGCAGCTCCTGTGCATCGAGGAACAGGCCGGCCTTTTCGTAGGTCTGCGTCAGATCGACCAGCGCCGGGCCGCGTTCGCGCGAGTCACCGTGGATATGCTCGAACAGGTGCAGCGAGGTCTGGCGGCCACGGTCGAAGGTCTCGACATAGCGCGCCTCGGCCTCGTAGGGGTCCATGGCGCAGACCTGCTGCACCAGCGCCTCCAACTCGGCCACGCGGTCGGCGGGCAGGACCTGCTCGGCCCGCAGCGCGTCGATCAGCGAGGGCATCTGCGCGCGCAGCTCGGCATCGGGATAGGCCAGCAGGCGCGCCAGGGCGCGCAGCGTCAGGCGCATGCTATCGGGTGTTTTCTTGAACATCTGTACGCTCCTCAGACCACGGCCTTGATGGGGATGGTGCGCGGCTTCTTGCCGCCGAAGATGCTTACGTCGGAGGCTCCGTCGGAGCAGCCGTTGCCGAACGAGAAGCCGCAGCCGCCGCGCACGTCGAACGCGTTCTCGGCGTATTCGCGGTGGGTGGACGGGATCACGAAGCGATCCTCGTAGTTGGCGATGGCCATGACCTGGTACATGTCCTGCACGTCATGCGCCGACAGGCCGACCTGCTTGAGCACTTCCATGTTCTGCACCTTGTCCACATGCACGCCGCGCTGGTAGGCGCGCATGGCCAGCATGCGCTCGAGCGCGCGCACCACGGGCCCGGTGTCGCCCGCGGTGAGCAGGTTGGCCAGGTACTGCACGGGAATGCGCAGCTGCGAGACGTCGGGGATCTCGCCATTGACGCCCAGGTGGCCGGCGTTGGCCGCCGACGTGATGGGCGAGAGCGGCGGCACGTACCAGACCATGGGCAGCGTGCGGTACTCGGGGTGCAGCGGCAGCGCGATCTTCCAGTCCACGGCCATCTTGTAGACGGGGCTGTTCTTCGCGGCCTCGAGCCAGTTGTCGGGAATGCCGTCGGCCCTGGCCTGGCGGATCACCTCGGGGTCATGCGGGTCGAGGAAGATGTCGAGCTGCGCCTGGTACAGGTCGCGGTCGCGCTCCACGCTCGCGGCCTCCTGGATGCGGTCGGCGTCGTAGAGCAGCACGCCCAGGTAACGGATGCGGCCCACGCAGGTCTCGGAGCACACGGTGGGCTGGCCCGCTTCGATGCGTGGGTAGCAGAAGATGCACTTCTCGGCCTTGCCGGTCTGCCAGTTGTAGTAGATCTTCTTGTACGGGCAACCCGAGACGCACATGCGCCAGCCGCGGCACTTGTCCTGGTCGATGAGCACGATGCCGTCTTCCTCGCGCTTGTAGATCGAGCCCGAGGGGCAGGATGCGACGCAGGCGGGGTTCAGGCAATGCTCGCACAGGCGCGGCAGGTACATCATGAAGGTGTTTTCGAACTGGCCGTACATGTCCTTCTGGACCTGCTCGAAGTTCACGTCGCGCGAGCGCTTGGAGAATTCGCCGCCGAGGATTTCCTCCCAGTTCGGGCCCCACTCGATCTTCTCCATGCGCTGGCCCGTGATCAGGCTGCGCGCGCGTGCCACGGGTGGCGCCTTCATCTCGGGCGCCGACTGCAGGTGGTCGTAGTCGAAGGTGAAGGGCTCGTAGTAGTCGTCGATCTGCGGCAGGTTGGGGTTGGCGAAGATGCGCATGAGCAGCTTCCACTTGCCACCCTGGCGCGGGACGATGGAGCCGTCGGCCAGGCGGCTCCAGCCGCCGTTCCACTTGTCCTGGTTCTCCCATTCCTTGGGGTAGCCGATGCCGGGCTTGGTCTCGACGTTGTTGAACCAGGCGTACTCCATGCCGGGGCGGCTGGTCCAGACGTTCTTGCAGGTGACGGAACAGGTGTGGCAGCCGATGCACTTGTCCAGGTTCAGCACCATGCCGATTTGTGCGCGTATTTTCATCGTGGTTCTCCTTCGTTCTTACGCATGGGCACCGGCGGTGGTGCTGCCCGCCACCTCATCGAGCCAGTCGACGCGGCGCATCTTGCGCACCAGCACGAACTCGTCGCGGTTGGTGCCGATGGTTCCGTAGTAGTTGAAGCCGTAGCTGTACTGCGCGTAGCCGCCGATCATGTGCGTGGGCTTCAGGACGATGCGCGTGACCGAGTTGTGGATGCCGCCACGCGTGCCCGTGATCTCCGAGCCCGGGGTGTTGATGGTCTTTTCCTGCGCGTGGTACTTGAGCACCATGCCGGGCTTGACGCGCTGGCTGACCACCGCGCGCGCCGCAATGGCGCCGTTGGCGTTGAACAGCTCGACCCAGTCGTTGTCCACGATGCCGCCGCGCTTGGCGTCTTCCTCGCTGAGCCAGACCACGGGACCGCCGCGGTTGAGCGTGAGCATGTGCAGGTTGTCGCTGTACGTGCTGTGGATGCCCCATTTCTGGTGCGGCGTGATGAAGTTGAGCGCGATCTCCGGGTTGCCGTTGGGCTTCTTGCCCTCGACCTCGTGCAGCGTCTTCAAGTGCACGGGCGGGCGGTAGCTCACGAAGCCCTCGCCGAAATCGCGCATCCACGGGTGGTCCTGGTAGAACTGCTGGCGGCCCGTGAGGGTGCGCCATGGGATCAGCTCATGCACGTTGGTGTAGCCGGCGTTGTAGCTGACCTTTTCGCTCTCCAGGCCCGACCAGGTGGGCGAGCTGATGATCTTGCGCGGCTGCGCCTGGATGTCGCGAAAGCGAATCTTCTCGTCCTCGCGGTGCAGCGCCAGGTGCACATGGTCGCGCCCGGTCTGCTTGCCCAGAGCCTCCCAGGCCT
>JAFECU010000288.1 GCA_018242005.1 Pseudomonadota bacterium
GCCCGCGATGATGTCTTCAAGCCGCGCCTTCTGCGCCGCGCTGCCGGCCTCGGTCAGCGCACGGCCCACGAGCAGCGCGCCCAGCAGGGGCTCGGCCACGAGGTGGCGGCCCACGGTCTCGAAGACCACGCCGATGTCCACGCCCGCGCCGCCGAAGCCGCCGTCGGCCTCGGGAAACAGCGCGCCTATGGCGCCGATCTCGGCCAGCTTGGCGTAGGTCTCTGCGCTGTGGCCTGCCTCGCCATAGGCCGCCCGGTTGCGGTATTCGGTGGGGTATTGCTCGCTCAGGTAGCGGCCCAGGGCGTCCGCCAGCATGCGGCGGTCTGCATCGAGTTCAAAGTTCATGGATGTCTCCTTCCACCAGGGTCAAAGCCCCAGGATCATCTTGCTGATGATGTTGCGCTGGATCTCGTTGGAGCCGCCGAAGATCGACAGCTTGCGGTAGTTGAAGTAGGCGGCCGCGGCCGTGGCGGCCTCCTTGGGGCCGACGGGCGGCTCTGCGTACTCGGCGAACTGCGCGGCCTCGATGTAGGGCAGCGCATACGGCCCCATCGCACGGCGGATGAGCGACAGCAGCTCCTGGCGGATCACCGTGCCGCGGATCTTGAGCATCGAGCTCTCGGCTCCGGGCACGCCGCCGCCCTGCACGGCGGCGAGCACGCGCAGATTGGTCGTGGCCATGTTGTTCAGGTCGATCTCGACCTGGGCCATGCGTGTGGCGAACTGCGGGTCCTGCGCCAGGGGCTTGCCATTCCTGTGCACACGGCTGGCGATGAGCTTGAGCTTTTCCAGCGCGGCCATGGAGAAGCCCACGCCGGCGATGCCCGTGCGCTCGTAGGTCAGCAGGTATTTGGCGTAGGTCCAGCCCTTGTTCTCCTCGCCCACCAGGTTCTCGAGCGGCACCTTCACGTCGGTGAGGAACACCTCGTTGACCTCGGCGTCCCCGTCCAGCGTGCGAATGGGCCGCACCTCCACGCCCGGCTGCTGCATGTCGATGAGCACGAAGCTAATGCCCGACTGCGCCTTGGCCTCCTTGTCCGTGCGCACCAGGCAGAACATCATGTTGGCGTGCTGGCCCTGGGTGGTCCAGGTCTTCTGGCCGTTGACGATGTAGTGGTCGCCCTGGCGCACGGCGCTGGTCTTGAGGCTCGCCAGGTCCGAGCCCGCGCCGGGTTCGGAATAGCCCTGGCACCACCAGTCATCGCCATTGAGGATGCGCGGCAGCCAGCGCTTCTTCTGCGCCTCGTTGCCGTACTTGATGAGCACCGGGCCCAGCATGGACAGGCCGAACGGCACCAGGCGCGGGCCGCCGGCCAGGGCGCACTCGTCGTCGAAGATGAACTTCTGGATCGGCGTCCAGCCCGCGCCGCCATATTCCTTGGGCCAGTGGTAGGCCAGCCAGCCCTGCTTGTTCAGGATGGCGTGCCAGCCCTCCTGGTCCTGGCGCGTCAGGCGCTGGCCGGCCTTGACCTTCGTGGCCAATGCGGGCGGCAGCTGGTCTTTCAGGAACGCGCGCACGTCGGCGCGGAACGCCTGTTCTTCGGGGGTGAATTGCAGATCCATTTCTTGCCTCCAGTCAGTTGGGGACAGAGCAAAAATTGCGGGGCAACTTCCTGGTCTGTCCCGCAAGGTTTCAGAAAATCTCGAACAAGCCGGCCGCGCCCATGCCGCCGCCAATGCACATGGTGACCACGCCCCACTTGACCTTCTCGCCGCGTGCCTTGCGGCGCTGGCCTTCAAGCAGGATGTGGCCGGCCAGGCGCGCGCCCGTCATGCCGAACGGGTGGCCGATGGAGATGGCGCCGCCGTTGACGTTCAGGCGCTCCATGGGGATGCCCAGCTTTCTCTGGCAGTACAGCGCCTGCGAGGCAAAGGCCTCGTTCAGCTCCCACAGGTCGATGTCCTGCACCGTGAGGCCCGCGCGCTCCAGGAGGCGCGGCACGGCGAACACCGGGCCTATGCCCATCTCATCGGGCTCGCAGCCGGCGATGGCAAAGCCACGGAACGCGCCCAGGGGTTGCAGGCCGCGCTTCTCGGCCTCCTGGGCCTCCATGAGCACGCAGGCGGAAGACCCGTCCGACAGCTGCGAGGCATTGCCCGCGGTGATGAACTTGCCCGGGCCCTTGACGGGCTCGAGCTTGGCCAGGCCCTCGAGCGTGGTCGTGGGGCGGTTGCAGTTGTCGCGCGTGGCGACCACTTCGCGCTGCGTGACCTCGCCGGTTTCCTTGTTCTTCTCGGCCATGGTGGTGGCGCAGGGCACGATCTCGTTGTCGAACACGCCCGCGGCCTGGGCGGCTGCGGTGCGCTGCTGGCTTTGCAGCGAGAACGCATCCTGGTCTTCGCGGCTGATGCCATAGCGCTGAGCCACGATGTCGGCGGTGTCGATCATGGCCATGAAAAGTTCGGGCTTGTGCTCGACCAGCCAGGGGTCGGCATCGGCCGGACTGGTGTTGCTCGAACGCAGCAGCGAAATGCTCTCCACGCCGCCGGCGATCATGGCCGGCACGCCCTCGGTCACGATGCGCCCGGCCGCCACGGCGATCGCCTGCAGGCCCGAGGAGCAATAGCGGTTGATGACGGTGCCGCCCACCGTCACGGGCAGGCCGGCGCGCAGCGCGGTCTGGCGGCCGATGTTGCGGCCGGTCGTGCCCTCGGGATAGCCGCAGCCCCAGATCAGGTCCTCGATCAGGCCGGGCTCGATGCCGGCGCGCGCCACGGCGGCCTGCACCGAGAAGGCGCCCAGCTGGGCCCCGGGGGTGATGTTGAATTCGCCACGATGGGACTTGGCCAGAGGGGTGCGGGCGGTGGAGACGATGACGGCTTGGCGCATGGTGGGCTCCTTGGGAATGCTTGCGTTTCTATGAAATAGATAACTGCTTACGCAGTATGGACAGGCTCTTTACCGCATTGCCCCCTCTCCCCCATGGGGGAGAGGGAGTATGTGGAGTCAGCCGCGCTGGTTCAGGCTGGCGAAGGTCTTGCCCTCGGCCACGAGCTTCTTGAGCAGGGCCGCGGGCTGCCAGAACAGCGCGTCTTCCCTGGCAAATTCCTCGATGTCGGCCAGCACCTTGGGCAGGCCCACCGTGTCGGCCCAGAACATCGGGCCACCGCGATGGCGCGGAAAGCCGTAGCCGAACAAGAAGGTCACGTCGATGTCGAGCGGGCGCAGCGCAATGCCTTCCTCGAGCACCTTGGCACCCTCGTTGACCATGGCCGCCATGTAGCGGCGCATGATCTCCTCGTGCGTGAAGGCGCGCGGCGTGATGCCTTTCTTTGCCCGCTCGGCATCCACGATGGCCAGCACCTCGGGGTCCTGCTGGCCCACGCGCGCGCCCTCGGGGTAGAGGTACCAGCCGCGGCCGGTCTTCTGGCCGTACCAGCCGCGCTCGGCGATGCGGTCGGCAATCTCCACGTAGCGCGCCCTGGGGTCGCGCGTGGCGGCCTTGCGCTTGCGCGTGGCCCAGCCGATGTCGCCACCGGCCAGATCCGACACCTGGAACGGCCCCATGGGGTAGCCGAATGCGCGCACCGCGGCGTCGATCTCGTAGGGGCTGGCGCCGTCCTCGAGCACCGCGTTGGCCGCGTCGCGGTACACCGCCAGGATGCGGTTGCCGATGAAGCCGTCGCACACGCCGGCGCGCACCGGAACCTTCTTCATGCACTTGGCGAGCTCAAAGGCGGTGACCACCACGTCGGGCGCCACCTTGGCGGGCACCACGATCTCCAGCAGCCGCATGATGTTGGCGGGGCTGAAGAAATGCAGGCCGATCACGTCCTGCGGCCGGGACGTCACGGCGGCGATGGCGTCGATATCGAGGTAGGAGGTGTTGGTCGCGAGCACGCAGCCGCTCTTGCACACGCGGTCGAGTTCCTTGAACACGGCCTTCTTGACCTCGATGTCCTCGAACACGGCCTCGATCACCATGTCCACATCGCGGATGGCGTCGTAGCTCGTCGAGGGTGTATAGCGCGCCATGGTGGCGGCCTTGGCCTCGGGCGTCATGCGGCCCTTGGCGATCAGGCCGTCGTAGACCTTCTCGACGTTCTTCTGGCCGCGCGCGATCGACTCGGCATCGCGCTCGATCATCACCACCGACAGGCCGGCATCGAGCGCCGCCACCGTGATGCCCGCACCCATGGTGCCGCCGCCGATGATGGACAGCCTGGTGAACGGCCGCGGCGCCGCGGCCTTGGCCTCGGGAATCTTGGCGGTCTCGCGCTCGGAGAAGAAGGCATGGACCAGGCCGGCGCGCTGCGGGCTGTTCAGGCATTCGACAAACATCTCGCGCTCGCGTTTGCTGCCTTCGGCAAACGGCGTCTGCACCGCCACGCGCACGCAGTCGATGATCTTGGCGGGCGAGAACAGGCCGCGCGTCTTCTTTGCGGTGTCCTGGGCCAGCTGGTCCAGCGCGGCCAGGGTCTGGGCCTGATCGCCGGGCACGGGCAGCGCGCTGGTGCGGCGAATCGGCGCGCCGCTGGCGAGCAGCTCGCGCACACAGGCCAGGCCCGCGGCCAGCGGGTCGTCGCCCTCCACCAGCCGGTCCACCAGGCCGGCGGCCAGCGCGGCCTTGGCGGAAAGGTGCTTGCCCGACAGCATGAGCTCGGCCGCGGGCAGCGCGCCCATCAGGCGCGGGCTGCGCTGCGTGCCGCCGGCGCCGGGCAGCAGGCCCAGGGCGACCTCGGGCAGGCCCAGCCTGGCACCGGGCAGGGCCAGGCGGTAATGCGTGGCCATGGCCACCTCCAGCCCGCCGCCCAGCGCCGGGCCGTGGATGGCGCAGACGACCAGCTTGCTGCACGCCTCCATGCGGTTGATGGTCTCGGGCAGCGACGGCGGCTGCGGCGGCTTGCCGAACTCACGGATGTCGGCGCCGGCGATGAAGGCCTTGCCCGCGCCCACGATGAGCATGGCGCGCGCCTGGGCGTTCTGCTCGAGCTGCTCGACGGCCGCCAGCAGGCCGGCGCGCACGGCCTGGCCCAGCGCGTTGACCGGCGGGTTGTGGATCGTGACAACCAGCACCTCGCCGTCGAGGCGGATCTGGACCGGGGATGCGCTGGCTTGTTCACTCATCGTGTTGTCTCCTGATGAAAAATGAAAACGCCTATTCTTCATAGAAAGGCGGTTTTAACAATCACATCACTCATTGACAAAGTGTCAAATGAACTTTGACAATCAACCGCATGGACCTGCAGTCGCTCACCCTTTTAGTGGAAATCATCGACAGCGGCAACCTGAGCCAGGCGGCGCGCAAGCTCAAGATGACACGCGCCAACGTCAGCTACCACCTGACGCAGCTGGAAAAATCCGTGGGCGTGCAGCTCATACGGCGCAGCACGCGCCGCGTGGAGCCCACCGAGGTCGGCCTGCGCCTCTATGAACATGGCCGCGCGATTCAGAACGAGATGCTGGCCGCGCGCGAGACCGTGACCAGCCTGGGCCAGGGCCTGATGGGGCGCGTGGGCATCAGCGTGCCCAGCGGCTACGGCCAGATGGTGATGAGCGAGTGGCTCATCGAGTTCAAGCGCCTGTACCCCGGCATCGTGCTCGACGTGTTGTTCGAGAACCGTACCGACCACCTGCGCGACGAAGTGGACATCGCCATCCGCGTGATTGCCGAGCCGCCGCTGTCCGTCATCGCGCGCAGCCTGGGCCCCATGCGCTACGTGGCCTGCGCCTCTCGGGATTACATGGCCGCGCACGGCCTGCCGGCCACGCTCTACGAGCTGCGCAACAGTCCGGTGATCACGGCCGGCGTGATCGGGCGCCAGCTGCGCCTGTCGGCCTACCAGGGCGATGAGCGCCAGGAGGTGATGCTCGAGCCCACGCTGATCTCCGAGCACTTTCCGTTTCTGCGCCAGGGCATCCTCGCCGGCCTGGGTGTGGGCCTAGTGCCCGACTACGTGGTACAGGCCGAGGTGGCCAGCGGCGAGGTGCTGCTCACGCTGCAGGAATACCGGCTGAGCATCTTCGGCAACCACCTCTACCTGATGTACCTGCCCGACCGCCACCAGACGCGCGCCGTGCGCACCTGTATCGACTTTCTGCTGGCCAAGGCGGGGCATGGCCCGCAGTCCGGGGCGCAGGACGGCCGGGCACAGCCGGCCACGCCCCCCGTGGCCAGCCTCAAGGCATGAGCATGGCGCGGTTGCGCCCCGCGCGCTTGGCGGCGTACAGCGCGGCATCGGCATCGCAGAGCAGCTGCGCCGCATCGCCGGTGCGATCGAACAGCCACACCGACACGCCCACGCTGATGGTCACGCAGTCCGCCACCGGCGAGTCCGCATGTGGCAGGCGCAGGGCGGCGACGCTGGCGCACAGGGCCTGGGCCTTGTGCAGCGCGTCTTCGGGCGTCATGCCCGGCAGCACGCACGCAAACTCTTCGCCGCCGTAGCGCGCCAGCACATCGTGCGCGCGCTCCATGTGCTGCTGCAGCGCCCGGGCCACCTGGCGCAGGCATGCGTCGCCGGCGGGGTGCCCGTAATGGTCGTTGTAGCGCTTGAAGTGGTCGACATCGATCAGCACCAGCGCCAGCGGACGACGATGGCGCAGGCCGGCGCGCCACTCCTGCGCCAGGGCCTCATCGAAGCGGCGGCGGTTGGCCAGGCCGGTCAGGCCGTCCCGCATGGCCTGGTTGCGCAGCTGGTCGGCTTGCGCCTTCAGCATCAAGTGGGTCTGCACGCGCGCGCGCACCACCGCGTGATTGAGCGGCTTGCTGATGAAGTCCACGCCACCGGCCGCCAGCGCCGCCGACTCGTCCTGCGGCGCGCTCTGGGCCGTGACGAACAGCACCGGTATGCCGGCCGTGCGCGCATCGGCCTTGAGGCTGCGGCAGACCTGCAGGCCGTCCATGCCCGGCATCACGACGTCCAGCAGGATCAGGTCGGGCAACACGGCCTCGTCCCGGCAGTGCGCGAGTGCCTGCTCTGCGCCGTGCGCGATGAAGACGCTGTGGTCGGCCTCAAAGATGCGCTGGAGCACCAGGGCGCTCTCCTGCTGGTCGTCGACGATGAGCAGGCGCGGCGGGCCGTACGGCCACTGCGGCGCGGCCGGCGCGCGAGGCATGGGCACGCTCCCGATCGGCACATGCCCGGCGCGGCCTTGTTGCCAGCGCTGCAGCATTGCCTGCAGGTCCGGCACGTCCAGGGTCAGGCGCCGAGCCAGCGCGTCGAGCGCCGCCGGCACCCCGGACCGATCCGTCGTTTGCTCGATGGCCGCCTGCACATGCCGCGCCGCCCTCTGAAGGGCCGTTGCCCCCAGCGTCGCGGCCTGCCCCTGCAAGGTGTGCACATGCCGCATGGCCGTCGTGGCATCGCCTTGAGCGAGCGCCTGCCGCACCTGCAGCACCTCATCATGCGGCTTGCCAATGAACAGCTGCGCGAGCCTAGCGTACAGAGCCTCGTCAAAGCCCAGACGCGCGAGCGCGCCGGCGCAATCCCAACCCGACGGCGCATCGCGCCAGGCGTCGGTACGCCCATCCTCCGGGAGAGCCTGCAGGTCTGTGGCCGGCGCTACATCGGCCTGCTGCAGCGTTCCCGCCGCCGGGCGCCGGCAGTGCTCCAGCAAGGTATTCCACAGCAGGTGCTCGTCGATGGGCTTGGGCACCAGCGCCTGCATGCCGGCCGCCAGGCAGGCGTCCACGTCCTGCTGGCTGGTGTTGGCCGTCATGGCAATGATGGGCAGCCGGGCAAAGCGCGGGTTCCGGCGCAACAGGCGTGCGGCCGTGCAGCCATCCATGCCGGGCATCATCATGTCCATCAGCACCACGTCATAGGTGCCGTCGTCGGCCTGCTCCAGCCGGTCGATGGCCTGCCGGCCGTCGTGCGCCTCGTCGCACAGCATGCCGGCATCGGCCAGCAGTTCGCTGCCCACGAGGCGATTGAGGTCGTTGTCATCGACGAGCAGCGCGCGCAGGCCGCGCAAGGCCAGCGGCGATGCCGCCCGTGGCTGTGCGGCCAGCGGCTGCACGCCGGGCGGCGCCCTGCGCACCGGCACGCGCAGCCAGAAGCTGCTGCCCTCGCCAGGCCGGCTGCGCGCGCCCACGCTGCCACCCAGGAGCTCGGCCAGGCCACGCGAGATCGCCAGGCCCAGACCGGTGCCGCCATGGCGGCGGCTGATGCTAGCGTCGGCCTGCCAAAAGGGCTGGAACAGCCCGGCCAGCTGCGTGCTGGTGAGGCCTATGCCCTCGTCGCTGACCTCGGCGTGCAGCCACCATTGCTCCGGCTCCTGCGTCGGCCCCTGCTCCAGCGCCAGGCGCAGGCACACCGTACCACGCTCGCTGAACTTGATGGCGTTGCCGGCAAAGTTGAACAGAATCTGGCGTATGCGCAGCGGGTCGCCCAGCAGCACCGGCATGTCGGCATCGGCTTCGGTGCGCAGAATCAGGCTTTTTTCCGCCGCCCTGGCCGCCAGCAGCACGCGCACATCGTGCAGCAGCAGCTGGGGGGCAAAGGGCAAGGACTCGACCTGCACGAAGCCGCCTTCGAGCTTGGAAAAGTCCAGGATGCTGTTGATCACGCCCAGCAAATGCTCGCCGGCGCGCTGGATTTTCTCCATGCGCCCGCGCTGGTCGGCGGGCAGGGTGCGGCGCAGGCTGGACTGCGCCAGGCCGATGATGGCGTTGAGCGGCGTGCGGATCTCGTGGCTCATCGTGGCCAGAAAGCTGGACTTGGCCTGTGCCAGCTGCTCGGCCTCGCTCTTGGCCGTCTCGAGGTAGTCCGAATGCTGCAGGGCGCTGCGAAACACCTCGAGCGTCTGCGCCATCTGGCCGACCTCGTCGCCGCGCCCGGTGTAGGCGATGGCGTGTGCGTAGTCGCGCCCGGCCAGGCGCTCCATGGAGCGGGTCAAGCGCCGGATGGGCCGCGTGATGTGAAGCAGGGAAAACCACAGCGCCAGAGCGATGGCTGCGACCAGTGCCAGGCCCGAGGCCCAGGCGGTGTTGCGCACCGTGCGGTCGGTGGCGCGGCCCAATTCCTCGGAGGCCCTTTGAAAGCGCGCCACGGTGCTGCCGCGCACCTGCTCCATGTTCTCGCGCAACTGCGCCAGCAGCGGTTCGAACTGCTCGTGGATGATTTGCAGCGAGCGGTCACCACGCCAGCGCGCGGCGGATTCGACGACGCTGTCCGCCAGGGTAAAGAGCCGCACCTGCTGCGCGCCAATGGCCTGCAGCCGGGCGGCTTGCGCCGGCAGCAACGGCGTGGCCGCGGCCATCTTGGCCTCGAAGCTGCTCTGCTGCGACCGCAGCACCAGCAGCGCGGCGCGCATCTTTTCTTCTTCCTGCTCGGTGAGCACGGCATACACCACGCGGCTGGCATCGCTCAGGTCCTGCGCGGCCGCTGTGACCAGCACGGCGGCCTGCGCCTCGCGCTCGAGCAGGGCGCGGTAGTCGCGATCGACCATGCGCAAATGGTCCAGCGAATACACGACGAGCGCCACCGCCAGCGCACTCAGCAGGGCCACCAGGGCGACGATCTTGGCCGTCAGGGAAAGGGAATGCAAACCGCGCATGGGCACCAAGCTCACTGGGTCGAATCGGCCACACCGTCGTGTCCGGCGGAGCGCAGCACGGCGCGCAGGCGCTGCACGGCCTCGTCATCGCTCAGGCGGCCGAGAAAATGCGCGCTGACCACGGCGTACAGCGCATTCTTGACTGCCGGCGGATTGGCGTTGCCCATGGCAATCGAGCCCATCAGCGTGCGCTGCAGGTTGGCGCGGCGCAAATCGCTGATGGCCTGTTGACCACAGCGGTTGAACCGGTGGCGCGGCGCATCCACCCGTGCTGGCGCTGCGCCGGTGGCGATGTTCAACTCGGTCTGCATGGTCACGTCCATCAGCACGCCGGCAAACCGGCGGCGCACCTCATCCTGGCCGCGGTGCTGGAGCGCGTCCTTGAAGAACATGAACTGGTCGGCATTGAACAGATACATGCCCTGGGTGTCGGGAAAGCGCCAGCACGCATAGTCCCTGCCCGGCAGCAACCGGTGGGCGGCAAACTCGCCATTGACCCAGCTGCCCTGCACCTGCAGGAGTGCCTGGCCCCGGCGCACCTGGCCGGTGGCCGCGTCCCAGCTGCGGGTGCTGTTCAGGCGGCTGGCATAGCCACGCAGCAGGCGCATGCGCCGAAAGATCTCTGCCGCCACCGGGCCGTCGAGTGCGCCGGCATCGAGCTGCAAAAACGCACGCCGGTAGAACTCCGCGCCCCCCGCGCCGGCCGCAACGGCTTCAAACAGCAGGGTGTGCTCCCAGGCTTCCGGGCCGATGGCCAACGGCGTCATGCCAGCCGCCCGGGCCCGCTCCAGCAAGTGCACTAAATCGTGCCAAGTATCAGGCGCGCTGGCCCGCAGGCGCCGCAGCAGGGCCGCGTTGGCCCAGAGCCAGTTGGTTGAATGCGCATTGACAGGCGCGGCAACCCAATGGCCCTGGTACTTGGACAGATGCTGAATGCCCAGGGGCACGACCTCGTCCCATTCCTGCTCGCGGGCCACGTCGTCCAGGTAGGCCAGCTTGCCGCGGCGCGCCCAGTCGCGAATGTCGTAGCCAATCACCTGCGAGGCCATCGGCGCCCTGCCCTGCGCCACCCAGTGCGTCAGCACGTCGCCGTAACGCCGGGTGCCGCTGCCGGCCACGACCCTCTGGTGCCACGCCAAACCGCCCGCCTGGGCGTGGCGGCGCATGACGCCCAGGCTGGCCTGCTCACCGGGCGAGACCCACCAGCTCGCGACATCGACCACGGGCGGTCGATGCTCGGCCCAGACGGATGCGCTGGCGCAGCACAGCGCACCGAACAGCACCCCAGCGAACACACGACACAACCCGACCATTTCCGCCTGTTTGGCACAAAGCGCGAAAGCTTAGCAGGCCGTCATGCGCGATCCAACCGATGCGCAGCCCTGGGCGCTCAGCGCGGCCCCCAGCGGCCGCCGTGCAGCTGCCAGCCGCGCGGGCCCGGCTCCCAGCGACGCGGATGCCAGACATAGCCGGGCCGCGGCGGCGCAGCCCAGTAGCCCGGCGTCCAGGCGTAGCGCCCGCCGCCCCAGCCCCAGTAGCCGTTGATCCACACATGCACCGGCGAGGGCGCGACCGGAATCACCTCGGTCTGCAGCGGCGGCGGTGCGCTGGGGGCGTAGACCACTTCGCCTGCGGGATAGGCCGGAGCCACCACGCAACCGGTCAGCACCAGGCCGGCGGCGGCCAATGCCAGAGCCGGCAGCGCGCGGCGCAGACCCGTGGAAATCGTCGATGTAAGAATCAATCTGCACTCCTGTGGATGACGTTCCTTCAACGAAAAAGCCCCCGTCGGTTGTTGACAGGGGCTTGTGAAGCGAAGGTAAAGATGTTGTTCAGTGCAGATTCTGTAGTGCCGCGACGCGCTCTTCTATGGGCGGATGCGAGGAAAACAGCTTGCCTATGCCGCCCGCAATGCCCATGGCCTGCAGGCTCTTGGGCATCTCGCCCGGCTGCATGCCGCCCAGTCGGTGCAGCGCATTGATCATGGGCTGTCTGCGGCCCATGAGCTGGGCGGAGCCGGCATCGGCGCGGAACTCGCGCTGGCGCGAGAACCAGGCCACGATGATGGCCGCGAGGAAGCCCAGCAGGATGTCGAGCACCATGGTCGTGACCATGTAGCCGATGCCGGGACCCGAGTTGTTCTCGTCATTGCGGCGCAGGAAGCTGTCCACGGCATAGCCGATGACGCGCGACAGGAACACCACGAAGGTGTTCATCACGCCCTGGATCAGTGCCATGGTCACCATGTCTCCATTGGCCACGTGGGCAATCTCGTGGCCGATGACGGCCTCGACCTCTTCGCGCGTCATGCCCTGCAGCAGCCCCGTGGAAACCGCCACCAGGGCCGAGTTCTTGAAGGCGCCGGTGGCAAAGGCGTTGGGCTCGCCCTCGTAGATGCCGACCTCGGGCATCTGCACGCCGGCCTTGTCGGCAAAGCCGCGCACGGTCTCCACGATCCAGGCCTCGTCAGCATTGCGCGGCTGGTTGATGATCTGCACGCCCATGCTCATCTTGGCGATGGGCTTGCTCATGAGAAGAGAAATGATGGCGCCGCCAAAGCCCATGACGAAGGCGAAGCCGAGCAGCGCCCCCAGGTTCAGGCCGTTGGCCGTCAGGTAGCGGTTCACGCCCAGCAGGTTGGCGACGATGCCCAGCACCGCCACCACGGCGATATTGGTCAGCAGAAAAAGCGCGATGCGTTTCATCGAGGGTTCTCCGAACAAGGACAGGAAATCATCCACGGCGCGGCGCCATGGGCAGACAGGAAGTTGGGGCTGACGCGCGGCACTTCAAGCGATACGCGCCTGTTGTTATGGTTTATGGGGTGCGTGTGCCGCGAAAAACGAGAGGGTCATCATAAAAGCAAAAGTTCTCGTTCTCTGGCCACCAGAGCGGCACACCCAGCACCGGCAGGGGATTGAAGGGTTTGGCCGCCAGTTGCGCGGCATCCAGATCGGCGGCCAGGCAGCCATCCACGTTGACTACACAATCAATAGCTGCCAGCGCTTTATAGACATGGGCCGTGATCGGTTTTCTGGGTGTTACCAGTTTTTCCAGCAAGGCATGTCCGATCAGCAGCAGCCGCGCCTGGCGCCACAGCGGGCGCAGTTCCACGAACAGCCTGCGCCACTGGCGCTCGGCCAGCGCCGCGTGCAGGAGCGGCGGCGCCAGCAGCAGGGCGCCGTTTTCATCGAACAGCGAGAGCGCATCGCGCAGCGGCCCGCGCCGTGCACCCACGCCTTCGGCCGCGATCACACGGGCCTGCAGCCGGTTGAAGCATCGCTTGGTGGCCGGGTAGTGCAGCCAGATGACGCCGTTGAAAAAGTCGTGGAGGTTGTCGCGCGTGGGCACGCGGCCCTCGGCGTGGATGAACTGCTCATAGGCCACGCCCGGCGGCAGCGACGACTGCGGCACGAAGCGCACGCCCGGATCGGGGGCGGCGCCCGCCTCGATCAGCGCATTGAACGCATCGGCCACGCTGGCGCCGGCCTGGATATGCGCACAGGCTTGCTGGCCCAGAACCGCCAGCGGTGCGAGCCAGGGGCGTTGCCAATCGACGTGAGTTAACCCACCAGCCGCCACGGCAGCGCCTCGCCCGCGCGCAGAGGCTTCAAGTCGGCCTCGCCGAAGGGGAAGCTGTCGGGCGGGGTCCAGCTTTCGCGGCGCAGGGTGATCGTGCCCTGGTTGCGCGGCAGGCCGTAGAAGGCCGGGCCGTGGAAGCTGGCAAAGGCCTCGAGCCGGTCGAGCGCGCCGGCGTTGTCGAAGGCCTCGGCGTACATCTCGATGGCGGCATGCGCGGTGTAGCAGCCGGCGCAGCCCGTGGCGTGCTCCTTGAGGTGGGCGGGGTGCGGGGCGCTGTCGGTGCCCAGGAAGAACTTGGGGCTGCCGCTGGTCGCCGCCTGCACCAGGGCCTGGCGGTGCGTCTCGCGCTTCAAGACCGGCAGGCAATAGTAGTGCGGCCTGATGCCGCCCATGAAGATGGCGTTGCGGTTGTACAGCAGGTGGTGCGCGGTGATGGTGGCGGCGGTGTGGGCGTCGCTGTCATTCACATACTGCGCGGCCTCCCTGGTGGTGATGTGCTCGAAGACGATCTTGAGCTCGGGGAAGTCACGGCGCAGCGGGATCAGCTGCCGGTCGATGAACACGGCCTCGCGGTCGAACAGGTCGATGTCGTTGCTGGTCACCTCACCATGCACCAGCAGCAGCAGGCCGGCCTTCTGCATGGCCTCCAGCGTTTTGTAGGTCTTGCGCAGCTCGGTCACGCCGGCGTCGCTGTTGGTGGTGGCGCCCGCGGGGTAGAGCTTGAGCGCGACCACGCCGGCGGCCTTGGCACGCGCAATCTCCTCGGGCGGCAGGTTGTCGGTGAGGTAGAGCGTCATCAAGGGCTCGAACTGCAGCCCCTCGGGCACGGCGGCCAGGATGCGCTGCTTGTAGTCAAGCGCCTGCTGCGCCGTGGTCACGGGCGGACGCAGGTTGGGCATGATGATGGCGCGGCCGAACTGCGCCGCCGTGTGCGGCACGACGGTCAGCAGGGGCTCCCCGTCGCGCACATGCAGGTGCCAGTCGTCGGGGCGGGTGATGGTCAGGGTGTCGGTGGTGGCGGTCATGCGGGTGATTGTCCCATTCGTGCGGGGTCCGCCGCACGCCTGCCACCGGCACCCCCAGGGCTTACCTCGTCACGCGCGTGATCTTGGAGCCGCCCAGGGACACGCCGGCCTCGAGTCCGGCATTGGTCAACACGTAGCTGGTGACCGGCGCCTCGAAGGAGGTCGAATCGACGCTGCCGTTGGCGCCGACCTTGCCGACCGCCACGGTGGCATCGGCACCGACGGCCCAGCCGTTGCTCTTGAGGAATTGGTCCAGCGCCTCTTGCGTGTTGAAGACGTAGATCACCGCCTTGGACTGGCCCCCTGCCTGCCAGCCGATGGAGGCCGCGGTGGTCGTGTATTCACCACGCACATGGCCGCCGATGAGCAGTTCGCCGCGGCCATGCTCTACGCCGATCACAAAGCTGCCTCCGATGACCGAGGGAAATACCAGCACGCCCCTGGCGCGCTGCACCATTTCCCTGGAACCTGGGGCCGTCTGGTAGAGGCGCTGCAGCGTCGTGCTCACGCGGGTGTGCAGCGTGGTGCTGTCGGCGGGCTGCGCCGAGCTCGTCTCAGGCTTGGTGGTGGTGCAGCCGACCAGGGCGATGCAGCCGGCTGCCACGGCGGCTGCGATGACGGCGGAACGCATGAAAACGGTACGCATACAACATCCTTTCTCGGGCTGACATGTTTCAAGGCAGTTCACTCTACCTTGCCAAGCCCCATGGCGCCACCCCACGCACATGCCGGATCGGAGGTCACCCGGGGCTCGCCGAGTCATTGATGCTGCGCCAACCGACTCGCGCCAATACCCACTCTGGCGGTTGGAAGCTGATGCGGGCGTATCCTGCGCGCATGTTGGGCTATGTGCACAGGATCATGCCATGGACAAGAACATCCCGCCCCACCATGTCCGCATCAAGCGCGCCTACGAGCCGCCGGCTCCGGAAGACGGCGCGCGCATCCTCATCGACCGGCTGTGGCCGCGCGGCGTGAAGAAGGAGGCACTGGCACTCACCGACTGGCCCAAGGCGCTGTCGCCGAGCACCGAGCTGCGCCAGTGGTTCAACCATGACCCCGCACTGTGGGACGAATTTCGCCGCCGCTACGCCGCCGAGCTGCGCCAGCAGCCCGAGGCCTGGGCGCAACTCTGCCAGCGCGCGCGCCACGGCGTGGTGACGCTGGTGTATTCGGCCCACGACGAGGCGGTGAACAACGCCGTGGCCATGCGCGAGTTCCTGCTGCGCCCCGGCGGAATCCAAGCAATCGAATAAGCCAACCACGAGGAGTCTGTCGATGACACAACGCCTGGACTACAAGAACGCATCGCCCAAGGGCTTTGCCGCCATGCTGACGCTGGAGCAGCACGCACGCACGAGCGGCCTGGAGCACGGCCTGCTGGAGCTCGTGAAGACGCGCGTTTCGCAGCTCAACGGCTGCGCCTTCTGCCTGGACATGCACACCAAGGACGCGCGCGCCGCGGGCGAGAGCGAGCAGCGCCTGTACCTGCTGCCCGCCTGGCGCGAGGCACCGATGTACTCCCCGCGCGAGCGCGCCGCGCTGGCCTGGGCCGAGGCCGTGACCCTGCTGAAGCACCAGGAGGTGCCGGACGATGTGTACCAGCAGGCGCGCCAGCAGTTCGACGAGAAGGCGCTGGTGGACCTGACGCTGGCCATCGTCGCCATCAACGGCTGGAACCGGCTGTCGGTGGCGTTCCGCGCCGAGGCCGGCAGCTACCAGCCCGGCAAGCACTGAAGGAGGCACGACCATGGACCAAGCCATGTACCCCGCGAGCAGCGCAGACATCGCACGCAAGCGCCGCGAGCTCGCCCCAAGGCAGCTGGAGGCGTTTCGCGCCTTCAGCGCCGCGGCCTTTGCCGAGGGCGAACTGGACGTGAAGACCAAGCAGCTGATCGCCGTCGCCGTGGCCCATGTCACGCAATGCCCGTACTGCATACGCGGCCACACGGACGGCGCGCTCAAGGCCGGTGCCAGCGAGGCGCAGATCATGGAGGCCATCTGGGTCGCGGCCGAGATGCGCGCGGGCGCGGCCTATGCGCATTCGGCGCTGGCGCTTGACCAGATGCATGCGCACGGCGGCACGCCCGGCTGAAGTCACGCCCGCGCCAGCACCGGCGCCAGCGCCCGGCCCGTGTGCGTGCCCAGGCGCACCAGGTCCTCGGGCGTGGCCGCGCCGACGATGGTGCCGCCGTCCTTGCCGCCCTCGGGCCCCAGGTCGATGATCCAGTCGGCCTCGGCGATCACGTCCAGGTCATGCTCGATGACGACCACGCTGTGGCCGCCATCGACCAGGCGGTGCAGCACGGCGATGAGCTTGTGCACGTCGGCCATGTGCAGGCCCACGGTGGGCTCGTCCAGCACGTAGAGCGTGTGCGGGCTCTTCTGCCCGCGTCGGCCGACCTCGTCGCGCACCTTGGTGAGTTCGGTCACCAGCTTGATGCGCTGCGCCTCGCCGCCGCTCAAGGTGGGCGAGGGCTGGCCCAGCGTCAGGTAGCCCAGGCCCACGTCCTGCAGCAGCTGCAGCGGATGCGCGATGGCTGGCATGCTGGCGAAGAAGTCCACGGCCTCGTCCACCTCCATCTGCAGCACGTCGCCGATGTTCCTGCCGCGCCAGGTGACGGCCAGGGTCTCGGGGTTGAAGCGCGCGCCGCGGCAGACCTCGCAGAGCACCTTGACGTCGGGCAGAAAGCTCATGGCGATGGTGCGCATGCCCTGCCCTTCGCAGCCGGGGCAGCGGCCCTCGCCGGTGTTGAAGGAAAAGCGCCCGGGCGCATAGCCGCGCGCCTTGGCCTCCAGGGTCTCGGAGAACAGCCGGCGTATGGTGTCCCAGAAGCCGATGTAGGTGGCGGGGCAACTGCGCGGGGTTTTGCCTATGGGCGTCTGGTCGACTTCGAGCACGCGGTCTATGGACTCGAAGCCCTGCAGGCCCTGGCAGCCCACGAGCGGCGGCGCCCCGCCCGCGTCCATGGCCTCGCGCCCGGCCCTGGTGGCGCGCTGGCCCACCCAGGCCGCCACATTGGCCAGCAGCACGTCGCGCGCCAGCGTGGACTTGCCCGAGCCCGAGACGCCCGTGACGGCCACCAGGCGCGCGAGCGGCAGGCGCAGATCAACCTGCTGCAGGTTGTGCAGATGGGCGCCGAGGACGGTGAGCCAGTACCTTGCACCCTCTCCCTCTGGAGGAGCAGCCTTCCCTTCTCCCTCCCCCTTTGGGGGAGGGGTGGGGTGGGGGCTGGCATTTGCTTTCATTTTTATAGCTGATTTCGCTTGTTGTATCTGCGTCAGAGCCTTGTTTGAATCATATTCCTGGGCATCAGCAGGCAGGCCCCCACCCCCGCCCTCCCCCAGGGGCGGAGGGGGCAAGACCGCGCGCCGCGCCTTGAGCGGGTGCCGCATGGCATGCAGCAGATAGCGCCCGGTCTGCGAATCCTGCGCCGCCTCGACATCGGCCACGCTGCCCTGGGCCACGAGGCGCCCGCCGCGCTTGCCGGCGCTGGGGCCGATGTCGATGATGTGGTCGGCGCGGCGTATGGTGTCCTCGTCGTGCTCCACCACGACCAGGGTGTTGCCCTTGTCGCCAAGCTTGTGCAGGGCGTTGAGCAGGATCTGGTTGTCGCGTGCGTGCAGGCCTATGGTGGGCTCGTCGAGCACATAGCACACGCCCTGCAGGTTGCTGCCGAGCTGCGCGGCCAGGCGTATGCGCTGGGCCTCGCCGCCGGACAGCGTGGGCGCGCCGCGGTCGAGCGTGAGATAGGACAGGCCGACCTCCTCCAGGAATTCGAGCCGGCTCTGGATTTCGGGGATCAGGTCGCGGGCAATCTCCGCCTCGCGCCCCGAGAGCTGCAGCCGCGCGATCCACTGGCGCACCTCGGCCACGGACAGCTGCGCCACCTCGGCGATGCCGGTGCCGGCAAAGCGCACGGCGCGCGCCACGGGGTTCAGGCGCGTGCCGCCGCAGCTCGCGCAGGCCTGCTCGGCCAGGTCGTCCACCTCGGGCTCGGCAAAGGTCTGCTCGCGGCCGCGGTCGTCGGACTGCACCGAATCGTCGAAGACCTTGCGCTGCTCCCTGGTGAGCCTGACGCCCGTGCCCACGCAGTCCGGGCACCAGCCATGCTTGCTGTTGTACGAGAACAGGCGCGGATCGAGCTCGGCGTAGCTCGTCGCGCAGACCGGGCAGGCGCGCTTGGTCGAGAACACCTGCACCTGGCCGATATGGGCCGTGGGCGCGCCCTCCTGCAGCGCCCGCTCCAGGCCGTCGAGGTCGCTGAGCACATGGACCACGCCCTTGCCCAGCTCCAGCGCCTTGGCGAGCTGCGTGCGCAGCGCGTCCTCGTGCTCCGCCGACACGCGCAGGCTGGCCACGGGCAGCTCTATGGTGTGTTCCTTGAAACGGTCTATGCGCGGAAAGCCCGTGGTCGGCAGGAAGTTGCCGTCCACGCGCAGATGGGTGTAGCCGCGCGGGCGCGCCCAGTCGGCAAGCTCGATGTAGACGCCCTTGCGGTTGACGACCAGCGGGGCGAGCAGGCCGATGTGCTGGCCGCGAAACTGCGTGAGCAGCTGCGCGGCGATGCTCTCGCGGGTCTGCGGCTGCACGGCCGCGCCGTCGTGCACGCAGTGCTGCACGCCCAGCTTTACGTAGAGCAGACGCAGGAAATGCCAGACCTCGGTCGTGGTGCCCACGGTGCTCTTTCTGCCGCCGCGCGACAGGCGCTGCTCGATGGCCACGGTGGGCGGTATGCCGTAGACCGCGTCCACCTCGGGCCGGCCCGCCGGCTGGACGATGGAGCGCGCATAGGCGTTGAGCGACTCCAGGTAGCGGCGCTGCCCCTCGTTGAACAGGATGTCGAAGGCCAGCGTGGATTTGCCCGAGCCGCTGACGCCCGTGATCACGTTGAAGCGGCCACGTGGAATGTCCACGCTCAGGTGCTGCAGGTTGTGCTCGCGCGCATTCACGATCTGGATGGCGTCAGCCGTTGCTCCCTCTCCCTCGGGGAGAGGGCTGAGGTGAGGGCCTGCGCCCGCCGCCGGAACCCTCACCCCTGCCCTCTCCCGCACGCGGGGGAGGGAGTAGGAGGGCAGCGCGCCATCGTGCACCGCATGGCCGCCCTCGCCCAGCGCCTGCTCGTACTCGCGCAGCGCGGCGCCGGTGTACGAGTGCGGGTGTTGGCGCAGCTCCTCGGGCGCGCCCTCGGCCACCAGCCGGCCGCCGGCGTCGCCGCCGTCCGGGCCCAGGTCGATGAGCCAGTCGGAGGCGGCGATCACGTCCAGGTTGTGCTCGATGACGATGAGCGAGTGGCCCGCGTCCAGGAGTTTGCGCAGCGCGCGCATGAGCTTGGCGATGTCGTCGAAATGCAGGCCGGTGGTGGGCTCGTCGAACAGGAACAGCGTGCCCTTGCGCGCGACGGGCTGGCGCGACTTGGCCTGGCTCTTGGCCGCCTCTGCCAGAAAGCCCGCAAGCTTGAGCCGCTGCGCCTCGCCGCCCGAGAGCGTGGGCACGGGCTGGCCGAGCTTCACGTATTCGAGGCCCACGTCCACGATGGGCTGCAGGGCGCGCAGCACCTCGCGGTCCTTGGCGAAAATCTGCGCGGCCTCGTGCACCGTGAGCTCCAGCACATCGGCCACGCAGAGCAGGCGGCCGCCGCGCTCTATGTGCACCTCCAGCACCTCGGGCCGGTAGCGCCGGCCGTCGCAATCCGGGCAGCGCAGGTAGACGTCGGACAGGAACTGCATCTCCACATGTTCGAAGCCCGAGCCGCCGCAGGTCGGACAGCGCCCATCGCCCGAGTTGAAGCTGAACTTGGCGGCCGTGTAGCCGCGCTCGCGCGCCAGCGGCGCCACGGCGAACAGCTCGCGGATCGCGTCCCAGGCGCCTACGTAGCTCACGGGGTTGGAGCGCGCGGTCTTGCCGATGGGCGACTGGTCGACGAAGACCACGTCGCTCAGATGATCGGCGCCCAGCAGGCGCTCATGCGCGCCGGGCGATTCGGTGGCCTTGCCGAAGTGGCGCATCAGCGCCGGCGCCAGCACGTCCTGTATCAGCGTGGACTTGCCCGAGCCCGACACGCCCGTGACGGTGACCAGGCGCTGCAGCGGGAAGTCCACGGTCAGGTCCTGCAGGTTGTGCTCGCGCGCGCCCTCGAGGATCAGGCGCGGCGTGGCCGCCGTCACCAGGCGCTTCAAACCCGTGCCTATGCGCCTGTGCCCGCCCAGGTACTGGCCGGTGAGCGTGTCGGCCCCGCGCAGCGCGGCCACCGTGCCGTCGAACACGATCTGGCCGCCGCGCTCGCCGGGGCCGGGGCCCATGTCGATGATGCGGTCGGCCGCGAGCATCACGGCCGGGTCATGCTCCACCACCACCAGCGTGTTGCCGGCGTCGCGCAGGCGCAGCATGGCCTCGGTGATGCGGTGCATGTCGCGC
>JAFECU010000289.1 GCA_018242005.1 Pseudomonadota bacterium
CCAATTCCTTTCTCAACTGCGCCATACCGAGAGGCGGGGCTTGGGGCTCGCCGGCATCCGCTGCTTCTGCTTCAGATTGCGCTTGCAACGCCTGGTCGTCCGGTGCGGCCGACGCCTCGGCGCGTCCACCCTTGTCCGCATGCGCCAGCTCCTGCAATCTGTTGCGTGCGCCGCTGATGGTGAAACCCTGGTCGTACAGCAGGTCACGGATGCGGCGGATCATCAGCACCTCATGGTGCTGGTAGTAGCGGCGATTGCCGCGCCGCTTCACGGGTCGCAGCTGCGTGAACTCCTGCTCCCAGTAGCGCAAGACATGGGGCTTGACACCGCACAGCTCCGCTACCTCACCGATCGTGAAGTAACGCTTGGCAGGGATGGAGGGAAGCGAATTGCTCATGGGTGTCGCGTCCAGGCGGCAAAGCAGTTAAGCGTACTGCAGGCACCCCCCGGACCGCCAGGTTTGTGGAGCGGGCAAACGCAAGACAGTGTCAACCGTCTCAGGCCCGGGACTGGTCTTGAATCTGCTCCTTGAGCTTGCTGCTGGCATGAAAGGTCACCACACGCCGGGCCTCGATGGGGATGGCCTCTCCCGTGCGCGGGTTGCGTCCGGGCCGCGGGGCCTTGGTACGGATCTGGAAGTTGCCAAAGCCCGACAGCTTCACCTCCTCGCCATCGACGAGGCCTTTCACGATCAGGTCGAAGAACGCGTCCACCATGTCCTTTGACTCGCGCTTATTCAAGCCTATCTGCTCGAACAGCAGGTCCGCCAATTGCGCCTTGGTCAGGGCCGGGGATTCCAGGCTCTCGACGGCGAATTCAATAACGCCTGCATCGGTACCCAATGTCATCGCAACCTCGCTCCCGTCTGTTGCGCCAGCGCCTGCAGCACGGCCTGCATGGCGGCGTCGATGTCCGCATCCATCAAGGCGGCGCTGTCGCTGCCCAGTGTCACGCGTATGGCCAGGCTCTTTTCGCCCTGGGCCAGTGCGCCCGCCGGCGCGCCCTCGCCCGCGCGCAGCGGCTGGGGGCGGAACACGTCGAACAACACGGCCGAGCGCAGCAGGTCACCCGGCAGCGCGGCGGTGATGGCCTGAATCGCCTCGTCATGCGTGACGCGTTCGGGCACGACCACGGCGATGTCGCGCTCCACGAGTTGGCGTTTGGCCACGGTACGGAAGGCAGGCAGCTTGCGTTGCAGCACGGCGTCGAGGTCGAGCTCGAACAGCATCGGCGCTGCGGGCAGGTCCCAGGACTGGCGCCACTGCGGGTGCAGTTCACCGACGAAGCCTATGGCCTGGCCGTTGAGCAGCACGCGTGCGCAGCGGCCCGGGTGCAGCGCAGGGTGCGTGGCCGGCTCGAACGTGGGGCGCAGGGGGGCCAGCAGGGCCTCGACATCGCCCTTGGCGTCGTAGAAGTCCACCGCCTTGTCCTTGCGACCCCATTGCAGCGTATCCGCGGCTCCGCAGGCCAGGGCCGCCACGCGCATCGGCTGGGCGTAGCCTTCGACGCTGCTGTCGCTGCCCTTAACGCTGGCATCGCGCAGGAACACGCGGCCCAGCTCGAACACACGCACGCGGGCTGCCTTGCGATCGAGGTTGAACTTCAATACCTGCAGCAGCGAACCCAGCAGGGACGAGCGCATCACGCTCAGCTGGCTGGCAATGGGGTTGAGCAGGCGGATGGGCGCATCGTTGCCCGCGAGCTCCTTCTCCCAGCGCTCCTCGACAAAGCTGAAGTTGATGGTCTCCTGGTAACCCAGGGCCGCCAGCTCGCGGCGCACGGCAAAGCTGCCGCGGCGCGACTCCGTGCGCAGCTTGGGCGTGATGGGGGCCAGCGGCGGCGTGGTTGGCAGGTTGTTGTAGCCCACCACGCGGGCAACCTCCTCGATCAGGTCCTCCTCCAGCCGCAGGTCGAAGCGGAAGGACGGCGGCAGCACGGTGACGACGCCGTCGCCCTCCTGCACCGGCAGGCCCAGGCGTTTGAGCGCATCGGCGCACTGCGCCTGGCTGAGCGGCATGCCGATGACCTTGGCGGCGCGCGCCACGCGCATATGCACAGGAGCCTGGGCAGGCATGTGGACGCGCTGGTCGTCGATGGGTGCGCAGACGGTTTCGGGCGTGCCGCAGATCTCGATGATGAGTTGCGAGATGCGCTCGATATGCTCGACGGTCAGCTCGGGGTCCACGCCGCGCTCGAAACGGTGACCGGCGTCGGTCGAAAAGTTGAAGCGGCGCGAGCGACCGGCCACGGCCTCGGGCCACCAGAAGGCGGCCTCGACATAGATGTGGCGGGTGTCATCCGACACGGCCGTGGCGTCGCCACCCATGATGCCGGCGAGCGACTCCACCGCCTGCTCGTCGGCGATCACGCCGACCTTCCCATCGACGTCGATGGTGTTGCCATTGAGCAGCTTGAGCGATTCGCCCGCCCTGCCCCAACGCACTTCCAGGCCGCCATGGATCTTGTCCAGGTCGAAGATGTGCGAGGGGCGGCCGAACTCGAACATCACGTAGTTGGAGATGTCCACCAGCGGCGAGACGCTGCGCTGGCCGCAGCGCGCCAGGCGATCGACCATCCACTGCGGCGTGGCGGCGCGGGTGTTGACGTTGCGGATCACGCGGCCCGAGAAGCGCCCGCACAGGTCGGGGGCGCTGATGCGCACGGGCAGCCGATCGTCGATGCCGGTGGCAGCCTGGGGAAACTGCGGCGCCTTGAGCGGCGCGCCGGTGAGCGCGGCGACCTCGCGCGCGATGCCGTAGACGCTCAAGGCATGCGCGAGGTTGGGCGTGAGCTTGAGGGTGAACAGCGTGTCGTCAAGCTTCAGGTAGTCGCGGACGTTCTGGCCCAGGGGGGCGTCGAGCGGCAGCTCCAGCAGGCCGCCATGGTCTTCGGACAGCTTGAGCTCGCGCGCCGAGCACAGCATGCCAAAGCTCTCCACGCCGCGCAGCTTGCCGACCTTGATCAGAAAGGGCTTGCCATCCTCGCCCGGCGGCAGCTCGGCGCCCACCAGGGCGCAGGGCACCTTGATGCCCACGCGGGCGTTCGGTGCGCCGCAGACGATGGTGAGCGGCTCAGCGGCGCCCACATCGACCTGGCACACGCGCAGGCGATCGGCATCGGGGTGCTGCCGCGCGTCCTTGATCTCGCCGACGACGATCTTGGTGAACGGCGGGGCCACGGGCGCAAGCTCTTCGACCTCCAGGCCGGCCATGGTCAGGGTGTCGGCCAGTTCTTGGGTGGACAGCGGCGGGTTGCAGAATTCGCGCAACCAGGATTCGGGAAATTGCATAGTCAGACTTCTTTGGCGTGCTCTTGAAAAGAGAGCTGTTTGCGCGTTCCCAGTGGATGATTCACCATTGAAACCAGTGGAAAATGGCTCAGACTAAGCGCAAGCAGCTCACTTTTTTTGCGTTACTGGAACTGCGACAGGAAACGGATGTCGCCGTCGAAGAACAGGCGCAGATCGTTCACGCCATAGCGCAGCATGGTCAGGCGATCGGGCCCCATGCCGAAGGCAAAGCCGATGAAGCGCTCGGGGTCCAGCCCCATGTTGCGCACCACGTTGGGGTGAACCTGGCCGCTGCCCGCGACTTCGAGCCACTTGCCGGCCAGCGGGCCGGACTGGAACTGGATGTCGATCTCGGCGCTGGGCTCGGTGAAGGGGAAGAAGCTCGGACGAAAGCGCAGCACGAGGTCGTCGCTCTCGAAGAAGGTTTTGCAGAAATCGGTGAACACGACCTTCAGGTCCTTGAAGCTCACGTTCTCGCCAATCCACAGGCCTTCACACTGGTGGAACATGGGCGAATGCGTGGCGTCGCTGTCCACGCGGTAGGTGCGGCCCGGGGCGATAACGCGGATCTCGGGCATGGCCTGGCCGGCGTCGATCAGGTGGCGGTATTTCTTGACGTGCTGCACGGCATAGCGCACCTGCATCGGGCTGGTGTGCGTGCGCAGCAGGTGCGGGGCCTCGGGCGTGCCGCCTTCGACGTAGAAGGTGTCGTGCATGGAGCGCGCCGGGTGGTCCTCGGGCGTATTGAGCGCCGTGAAGTTGAACCAGTCGGTCTCGATCTCCGGCCCATCGGCCACGTCAAAACCCATGGAGCCGAAGATGCCCTCGATGCGCTCGAGCGTGAGCGACACCGGGTGCAGGCCGCCGCGCCCGCGCTGGCGCCCGGGCAGCGTCACGTCCAGTGCCTCGGCCTTGAGTTGGCGTTCCAGCTCGGCGTCGGCCAGGGCCTGGCGGCGTGCATTCAGGGCCGCCTCGACCGCCTGCTTGGCCACGTTGATGGCCGCGCCGCGCGTCTTCTTGTCCTCGGGCGACAACTGCGCCATGCCCTTCATGAGCTCCGTCAGGCGACCGGACTTGCCCAGGAACTGCGCCTTGGCGTTTTCCAGATCGGCCGGGGTTGCGGCTTGCGCGAATGCTTCACGCGCGCTCGACACCAGGGAATCCAACTCGTTCATATCAATTCTTGAAATAAAACAAGGGCTAGCGCCTTTTCAAGCCCTAGCCCTTGCTGTTAGTGCGCCGGAAGCTATTGAATCAATAGCCACCTATCGTGTACTCAAGCAGCCAGCTTGGCCTTGACTTGCTCCACGATGCTGCCAAAGGCAGCCTTGTCGTGCACCGCGAGGTCGGCCAGCATCTTGCGGTCGATCTCGATGGCAGCCTTTTTCAGGCCGTTGGTGAACTGGCTGTAGGTCAGGCCCAGTTCACGCGAAGCGGCGTTGATACGGGCGATCCACAGCTGGCGGAACACGCGCTTCTTGGTACGGCGGTCACGGTAGGCATATTGCCCGGCCTTCATCACCGCCTGCTTGGCGATGCGGAAGACGTTACCGCGGCGACCACGGAAGCCCTTGGCAAGGGCGAGAACCTTCTTGTGACGGGCACGAGCCGTTACACCACGTTTGACGCGAGGCATGTGTTTTCTCCTTGTTCGTCAGTGAATTACAGGCCTGCCATCGGCAGCATCTGTGCGATGGAGCCCATGTTGGTCTCGTGCACAGCCACTGCACCACGCAAATGGCGCTTGTTCTTGGTGGTCTTCTTGGTCAGGATGTGACGCTTGAAGGCTTGACCGCGCTTGACGGTACCACCCGGACGAACGCGAAAACGCTTCTTCGCGCTGCTCTTGGTCTTCATTTTGGGCATGTGAATGCTCCTCTTATTTGTGCTCGTGAGGCGTTTGCACACCACTGTGCAAGCTTGTTGGCCCCGAGCCACTTTTCAAACGGCAGGCCTTGCAACCCACCGTGCAGCCGTGCTTTCGCATGGCCTATCGGCCGGCGCCCGCCTTGCGGCACGCACCGGCCAAATCCTTCTGCCTACGCAGCGTTGCTGCCGGCGGGTGCCGCAGCCTCGGCCGCGGGCTTGGCCCCGGGCTTCTTGCGCGCCGGCGCGATCATCATGATCATCTGGCGGCCTTCGAGCTTGGGGAACTGCTCCACCAGGATGCTGTCGGCCAGGTCGTCACGCAGGCGGTTGAGCAAGGCCAGGCCCAGTTCCTGGTGCGTGATTTCGCGGCCGCGAAAACGCAGTGTGATCTTGCACTTGTCGCCATCGGCCAGGAAGCGGCGAATGTTGCGCAGCTTGATGTTGTAGTCGCCATCGTCCGTACCGGGACGGAACTTGACTTCCTTGATGTCGATGACCGTCTGCTTGGCCTTGGCCTCGGCCGCCTTCTTCTGCTCCTGGTACTTGAACTTGCCGTAGTCCATCAGGCGGCAGACGGGCGGGTTGGCTGTGGCGGCAATTTCCACCAGATCAACGTCCAGCTCGCCCGCCATGCGCAGGGCTTCCTGCAGGCTGACGATGCCCAGGGGCTCGTTCTCGGGGCCCGACAGGCGCACTTCGGGCGCCATGATTTCCCGGTTCAGGCGGTGCTTGCGCTCCTCGCGCTGGCGACGGTCACGAAATTCAGTAGCGATGGCTTTCACCTTCAATCTAAAAGCTACGAAAAGCGTAGCTGCTCACGCACCACCTGTGCGCTCTTGGGCCAATTTTGACTTCAAAAATCAGGCTTTGGAGGCGATGTCCCGTGCGATCAGTTCGACAAAGGCGTCGAGGGACATCACACCCAGGTCTTTGTTGCCCCGGGCGCGCACTGCGACGGCTCCGGCGGCCTTTTCCTTGTCGCCGGCGACGAGGATGTAGGGCAGCTTTTGCAGCGCATGCTCGCGTATTTTATACGTAATCTTTTCGTTACGCAGGTCCGTTGCCACCCTAAGGTCTTGATGGGGCAGTGCTTTTTGCAGTCTTGCGGCAATTTCGCGACAGTAGTCGCCCTGCGCGTCGGTGATGTTGAGCACCGCCACCTGCACCGGCGCCAGCCACACCGGCAAGGCGCCCGCGTGCTGCTCGATCAGGATGCCGATGAAGCGCTCGAGCGAGCCGACGATGGCGCGATGCAGCATAACCGGGCGGTGGCGGTTGCCGTCCTCGCCCACATACTCGGCGTCCAGACGCTCGGGCATGGAGAAGTCAACCTGAATGGTGCCGCACTGCCAGTGGCGGCCGATCGCGTCCTTGAGCGTGTATTCGATCTTCGGGCCATAGAAGGCCCCCTCGCCGGGCGAGATCTCAAATGCGCAGCCCGAAGCCTCCAGGCTGTGGATCAGCGCGGCCTCGGCCTTGTCCCAGCTCTCGTCGGAGCCAATGCGCGCGTCGGGGCGCGTGGCCACCTTGTAGATGATGTCGGTATAGCCAAAGTCGGCGTACACCTTCTGCAGCAGGCGCGTAAAGGCCAGCACCTCGGGCTGGATCTGGTCCTCGGTGCAGAAGATATGGCCGTCGTCCTGCGTGAAGCCGCGCACGCGCATGATGCCGTGCAGACCGCCTGTGGGCTCGTTGCGGTGGCATTGGCCGAACTCGCCGTAGCGCAGCGGCAGGTCGCGGTAGCTCTTGATGCCCTGCTTGAAGATCAGGATATGGCCCGGGCAGTTCATGGGCTTGAGCGCATAGTCGCGCTTCTCCGACTCCGTCGTGAACATGTTCTCGCGGTACTTGTCCCAGTGGCCGGTTTTCTCCCACAGGCTCTTGTCCAGGATCTGCGGGCCCTTGACCTCCTGGTAGCCGTTGTCCTGGTAGACGCGGCGCATGTACTGTTCGACCTGCTGCCAGAGCTGCCAGCCCTTGGGGTGCCAGAACACGGTGCCGGGCGAATGCTCGTCGATGTGGAACAGATCGAGCTCGCGCCCGAGCTTGCGGTGGTCGCGCTTCTCGGCCTCCTCGAGCATGTGCAGGTAGTTTTGCAGCTCGTCCTTGGTCGCCCAGGCCGTGCCATAGACGCGCTGCAGCATCTCGTTGCGGTGGTCACCACGCCAGTAGGCGCCGGCCACCTTCATGAGCTTGAAGAATTTGAGCTTGCCGGTGCTGGGAACGTGCGGGCCGCGGCACAGATCCTCAAAACCGCCCTCGCGGTACAGGCTCACGTCCTCGTTGGTCGGGATGCTGGCAATGATCTCCGCCTTGTAGTGCTCGCCCAGGCCCTTGAAGTACGCAACGGCCTCATCGCGCGGCAGCACGCGGCGCACCACGGGTTCGTCCTTGGCGGCCAGCTCGGTCATGCGCTTTTCGATGGCCTGCAGGTCTTCGGGCGTGAAGGGCCGTTTGTACGAAAAATCGTAGAAGAAGCCGTTTTCGATCACGGGGCCGATCGTCACCTGCGCTTCGGGGAACAGCTCCTTCACGGCATAGGCCAGCAAGTGGGCCGTGGAGTGGCGGATGACTTCGAGGCCGTCGGCATCCTTGGCCGTCACGATGGACAGCGGGCTGTCCTGCGTGATCTGGTAGCTCGTATCAACCACCTTGTCGCCGATCTTGCCGGCCAGGGCCGCCTTGGCCAGGCCCGCGCCGATGGAGGCCGCCACCTCGGCCACCGTCACCGGGCCGGGGAATTCGCGTTGGGAACCGTCGGGAAGCGTGATGTGAATCATGGTGTGGGAATCCTTGTCTTCAAAAACAAAAAGCGCGGAGCCAAGTCCGCGCTTTTCGAGGGGGAGAGAGGGTGAATCTCGTGCAGGCGCGAACGGCCAGCCTCAGCGGCTGGTGGACATCTCCGTCGTAGTTCGCGGTGTCATAACCAGAATGCCTTTCTCGCCCTTGAGTAATTTGTTGGTGTAGATGCCTATTGATTCTATCGTTTTTGCGCTGGCGGCGGCTGCTCGGGCGACATTGCGCCCACATAGCGCGCATCGGTCAGGCTGCGCAGAAAGGCGATCAGGTCGTTGATCTCCGCGTCCGAAAGCGCCTCTGGCATGCCCGGGCGGCGGTTGATCGGCGGTGAGTTCACGTTCACGTTCCCGTGAAAGCGGGGCGCCACGTCGTCAAAGAGCGCGCCGTTGCCGTACCAGCGCCGCGGATCGGTGCCCCGGGTGTTATAGAAGTCCAGCACCTCGCGCAGGCTCTTCAGGCTGCCGTTGTGCATGAAGCTCTGGCGTAGCGCCACGTTGCGCAGGCCCGGCGTGCGCACATAGCCGCACCACTGCTCGGGCTCGGGCCAGCGCAGTTGCCGGGCGGTCCGGCACAGGCCATGGTCGAAGTGGCGTGGGTCGCGGTTGGGTGTCAGAGCACGGTTGCGCGGTGCCGCGAGCGCCTCGTAGCCGAAATCGGTGAACAGCGAGCGCTCTGGCCGCGACGCAGTATCAGACACGCTGTGGCAGGAGGCGCAGTTGCCCTTGTCCGGGTTCTTGAACAGCGCGAGCCCGCGCCGCTCAGCCTCCGTCAGCGCCGCCTGGCCGCGCAGATGCTGGTCAAAGCGCGAGCTGAAGGGCGCGAGTTCATCGGACTGCAGGTAGGCCGCCAGCGCCGTGCCCAGCGCGCGCAGCAGCGCCTCGGGCCGGCTGCGCACGGCTGGGCCGAAGGTGCCCACCAGGCTCTGGGCAACGCCATTGGCCCGCAGTCGCTGCAGCAGGTGCGCGGGGTTGCGGTTGTTCATTTCGTCGGGGTTCAGCAGCGGCGCGCGCACCTGCTCGGCCAGCGTGTCGGCACTGCCGTCAGCCATCAGGCCGCCGAAGACGACCGGGGCTGGCGCATCGTCGTCCTGGTAGAAGTAGCGGCGCGGCACATAGCGCACATACAGTAGCGATGGTGCGCTGCGGGTGCCGAAGTGCCCGGGCCGGCTGCCCAGCGCCGTGCCGGGGCTGCGCTCGCCCGCCTGCAGCCCACGCCGCAGGTCGGGGCCGAAGGCCCGGCCCGGATTGTGGCAGCTGGCGCATGCGGTTCCCGGTGGGTCGGACAGGCGGGCATCGTGGAACAGCTCGCGCCCCAGCGCAACCAGGCGCGCATCGGCCGCGAAGCGCGCCTGAGCCGGGTCGTAGCGCGCCGCGGCCTGCGGCGTCGGCCCCACCCGGGCCACCACGCGCGCCTGCGCGCCCGGGGCCAGCCACACCATGCTCTGTGGGGCAGCAAGCGCCCCGCCCATGCCCGCAAGGGCCACAACAGGCGCGAGGGCCCGAACCAGCCAGCGAATCATCAGGGCGCGATGAAGCCCAACTTGTCGCAGCTGAGCGCGTAGCCTTCCTGCAGGCAGGTGGCCAGCAGCTTGCCCGCGGCCGTGTAGGCCTTGAAGCTCCAGCCCTTCGAAGGCTGGGGGCGGCGCTCCATCAGCAGGAAGCCGAAGCTCGCGTGGTGCGCGATCTGGTCGATCACCGCACCGGGTGCGGGCGTGGCGCTGCTGGGCAGCGGGTCGGGCAGGGCCACGTCCAGGTTGTCGCCGGCGGTGCCGCTGACCAGCGTGGCCGTCTGCCCCGTCTTGAAGCTGATGGCCTGGAAGTCGTGCACGTGGCCGTGCAGCGCCAGGTTCACGCCCGGTGGGTAGTAGGCCTGGGCATACAGGCCGCTCATGGCCGACTGCAGCGCCAGGTTGCCGGGCGCCGGCGCCGAGCCCGCGACAGGCGCGAAGGCCAGGATGGGGTGGTGGTTGGTGAAGATGGTGTTGGCCAGGCCCGATTGGGAGGCCATGCCAGCCACCTGCTGGAACTGCTTCTGGTAGATGGCGAACTGCGCGTCGGTGGGCTTGAGCGCGGCCTTGCCCGTCTTGGCCGAATCGAACACCACCACCTGCGTGTCGCGCCCCAGGCGCACGGCATAGGGGTCGCTGTAGTTGGCCGTGCCGTCGTTGGCCGCGTCGTCGCACGAGCGGGCCGCGCTGAATGGCTGCGTGTCCAGGAAGCGGAACCAGCCCTGCCCTGCGCGGGCGCATTCCTCGTGGTTGCCACGCACCATGACCCAGGGCGCGGACGCGAGCAGGCTCGCTGCGGGCTTGAACAGGTCGGCCTGCCAGGTATCCCAGCCGTAGCCCCAGGGACTGCCCTGGCAGCCGGCGATGTCGGAGGGGCAGGCGTTCTCGCGGTAGTGGTAATCGCCCACGTGCAGCACCAGATCGGGCTTGAAGCCGGCCGCCGCGGCGGACACCTTGGCGAACGGCCAGGCCTCGCCGTCAGAGCATGGCTGCCAGGCGTTGTCGGCCTTCTTGAGGCGGCAGCCGCTGTCGCCCAGCACGATGATGCGCTGCGGCTCGGCCTTGGGCAGCGGCAGCGCCTGACCGGCGACGGAAACGCTCGCCGCTGTGGCGGGCAAGGGTTGCTCGCACACGGAAACGGGGAACTGCGAGGGCTTGGAGCCCGCCGGGTCGCTGGCCGTGGGGCGCTGCGCCGCCGTGCCAGGCCCGACCCGCAGCGCCATGCGCGTGATCTGGCCGTCGATCGCGATCAGCGGGCAAGCCGCGTTGGCGGCCGTGGCGGCCGTGGCGGCCATGGGCGAATAAGAAGTGATGACGCGGGCAATCGCCTGGTTCTGCGCGCCAACCACGACCCAGGCTGCCTGGATGTAGGTGGCGCTGGTGGCGTCGTCGCCATCCGAGCCACCGCAGCCATGCAGGGCCAGCACTGCCGCACCTGCCGCCAAACCCGCACCCATCCACATGACGTTGCGCCGCATGATCATCGAACCACCCTCTTTTCGACTGTTGCAATCTATGTATGGAGCGCAAGGCTAAGCAGGGGGCATGACGGTTCGGTGACATCGGGCACCAGACGCAAAAAAGCCACGGCATGCCGTGGCTCTCGAGGCAGGGTCAGGGGCCACGAGGCCCCGGCGGATCAGTGGAACTGCTCTTCTTCGGTGGAGCCGGTCAGGGCCTTCACCGAGGACGAACCGCCCTGGATCACGGTGGTCACGTCGTCGAAATAGCCTGCGCCCACTTCCTGCTGGTGCGACACGAAGGTGTAGCCCTGTTCGCGTGCGGCGAATTCGGGTTCCTGGATCATCTCGACATAGTGGCGCATGCCTTCGCCGCGGGCATAGGCGTGGGCGAACTTGAAGGTATTGAACCAGTTGCTGTGAATACCGGCCAGCGTGATGAACTGGTACTTGTAGCCCAGGGCCGACAGGTCTTCCTGGAAGCTCGCGATCTGGCGGTCGTCAAGGTTCTTCTTCCAGTTGAACGAGGGCGAGCAGTTGTACGACAGCAGCTTGCCGGGGCAGGCGGCATGCACGGCCTGGGCGAACTCACGGGCGAAGCCGATGTCGGGCACGCCGGTCTCGCACCACACCAGATCGGCGTAGGGCGCATAGGCCACGCCGCGGCTGATCGCCTGCTCCAGGCCGTTCTTGACGCGGTAGAAGCCTTCTTGCGTGCGCTCGCCGGTCAGGAAGGGCTTGTCGTTGGCGTCATGGTCGCTGGTGATCAGGTTGGCGGCCTCGGCGTCGGTGCGCGCCAGCACGATGGTGGGCACGCCCATCA
>JAFECU010000028.1 GCA_018242005.1 Pseudomonadota bacterium
AATCGACACGTTCGCGCACCTCGCGGATCAGCGGGATGGGCACGATGGGCTCGGGCCGCTGCGCGTTGGGAATGTCCATCTGCTCGGGCTCGGTCAGGCCCTCGCCATAGCCCCGGGCGCGCGACAGCGGCACCGTGTGCTTGAAGCCGGTGGTGACCAGCAGGCCCACGCGCGGGCCCTTGCGCTCAATCAGCGCATTGGTGCCCAGCGTGGTGGCGTAGCGCACGGAATCGACCTGCGACAGCAGCGTGTTGGGCGTGATCTCCAACTGGCGGCAGGCGTCGGCCAGCGCGTCGTTGAAGCCTACGGCCAGGTTGTGGTGGGTGGTGAGCGACTTGGCCTCGACGACGCGGTCGCCCCAGGCGACGAAGCAGTCGGTGAAGGTGCCGCCAATGTCAACGGATACGCGGTTCATGTGTGTGTCCTTCCGGGTCAGGCTTTGTCGGCGGGGCCGCAGTTCTGGTGCGCCTGGGCGTGCAGCTGGCGCTGCAGCAACACCCGCTCGAGCGCGAGGTCGGGCGCCTGCGCCGGCTCCTGCATCTCGGGGCGGCCCTTCCACTGTTCTTTCAGCGCGTCGATGTCGAGTTCGATGTCGTGCAGTGGCGGGTGGCCGGGCGGCAGGTATTCGGCCTCCACCATGGTTCCGCAGTCGGGGCAGTAGTACTCCAGGATGCGGCACCACTTGGGGTCGGGCGAGTAGGTGCGTTCGTACAGTTGGGTATCGAGCAGCGGCTTGTGGACTTCGCGCGGGTCGCGATCGTGCACCAGCAGGCCGCGCTTGTAGTTGTCGCGTGCGCTGCCGTGGGCGTGGCCACAGCGGCGGCATTCCCACTGCTCGGTGTCGAGGTCGATGCGCAGGGTTTCGGTGATCAGCACTTTCATGGTCTTCAAGCCTCCGTGCCGCGGGACAGCAGAATGTCGCCGGCGGCGTTGATGTGCAGCGTCCAGCCCGCGTCGATGCGGCCCGTGAAATACGCCTCTTCGAGAACGGCCGGGCCTTGCAGGCTCACGGCCACGCCGCGCGGCTGGTCTTCCACGCGCACCAGCGGCAGGGCCTGGCGCTTGCCGTCGAGCAAGACCTCGCGCTTGGCATTCACCACGGCGGGCTGCGCCTTGTCGCCGAACTGGCCGCTCATGCGCGCCTGCGCCATGGGTTTGATGGCCGTGAGCGTCAGCGTGAGCGCCGCGCCTGCTTGCAGGCCCTTCGGAGCCTCCGCGCCGGTGAGCGCGTGGGCACGGGTGCCGCCGTCGGGCAGCGCTTCTTCCAGCGTCCATTGCAGGCGAAATTCGCCGGGCTGCGCGCCTTCGCCAAACATGGTGCGTTCGGCCTGGGCGGACATGTGCGCCATGGCGTCGGACAGCGTGGCGGGCTGCGCATCGGCCACCTGGCGCGTGAAGCTGTGCCCCACGTCCGAGAAGCCGATGCCGTAGGCGGAAAACACCGCCGCATGGCCGGGGATCAGCACCTTGCGCGCGCCGATGGCATCGGCCACACGGCAGGCAACGAAGGGGCCGCCGCCGCCGAAAGCGGCCAGTGTGGTGTCGGCGGCTATGGTGGTGTAGGCGCGCAGGGCGTCGGCCACCTTGGCGACCCAGGCAGCTTCCATGGCGGCCACGGCTTCATCGTCGCTCATCTTCAGCGGCTCGCCGACGTGGGTGCGAATCGCGCTGCGGGCGCGCTCGGCGTCGATCTTCAGCGCGCCGCCAAAGAACGAGGCCGGGTCGAGCAGGCCGCCGAGCAGGAAAGCATCAGTGATCGTGGCGTTGGTGCCGCCCAGGCCAAAGCAGGCCGGGCCGGGCGCGCTGCCCACGCTCTCGGGGCCGACGCGCACCTTGCCATCCTCCACACGGATGATGGAGCTGCCGCCCACGCCCGCGCTGACCACATCGCACAGCGCGAACGAGGTCGGCACGCCCTCCACGCGGCCCCGGCGCTCGGCGCGCACGCCGTTGGCATCGACCAGGCCGATGTCGGTCGTGGTGCCGCCCACGTCCATGGACAGCAGGCGCGGCAGGCCATAGTGCTGCGCCAGCACGCGTGCGCCTTCCATGCCGCCGCGCGGGCCGGAGCTGTAGGTCTGCACCGCGATGGTCTTGGCGACGCGACCGGCGTGGCCGTCGTTGCGGAACACCAGCAGCGGGCTTTGCGCAGCGGCGTCCTTGAGCTTGTGTTCGGCGCTGTACAGAAAGCGCTCCATCGCAGGATGCAGAAAGGCATTGAGCAGTCCCGTCCAGGTGCGGCGCACGTCATCGGCGTCATCCACCAGTTCGCTCGCATACAGCACGGGCAGCGCGCCCAGCAGGTGCGGCGGGAAGGTGCGCAGCAGGCGGCGCTTGAGCTGCGCCTCGCGCTCGCGGCGGTTGGCGCCGCCAAAGGAGACGACCAGGCGGTTCGCGCCACCCGTAGCGAGCTCGCCCACGGCCTTGACGGCTGCGGCGTCGAGCGCGTCGCCCTCCAGGGTTTCAGGAAGACGCACGGCGCGCGTGCCGATCACGGCGTCGTACAGACCGGGCGCGCCATCGGCGTTGCGCACGGCGTCCACCGTGAGCGCGCCGCCCAAAATCACGCCCAGCCGCGGCCCTTTGCGCTCCACCAGTGCGTTCGTGCCCTGTGTGGTGGAGTAGCGGATGGCGGCGGTGGACAGCAGCAGCGCCTGCAGGTCCTCCTGCCCATAGACCACGGCGGAGGCCTTGCGCAGGCCGTCGAACAGGCATTGCGACAGGTCGTGCGGCGTGGTCAGCGTCTTGGTGCGGTGCACCTGCTCGCCGTCGATCACGCAGATGTCGGTCAGCGTGCCGCCGTTGTCGATGTTGATGAGCCGACTGCGTGTGCCGGCGGCGGCACGCGGCGGTGAATGGGGGGTGGTATTCATGGATGTCGAGGCTGGGGAAAAAATGGGCGACAGCCGTCCCTTGGCCGCTGGCACGGGGCCGGGCGGCGCGAGGGGGCACCAAGGGGTGTTGCCGCGGT